>DAIOSW010000023.1:0-22097 GCA_036752365.1 Prevotella sp. | reverse complement strand
GTTGTTCGGAAGCGGGTGCAAAGGTACAGCTTTTTTCCATACAAACAAACTTTTCCTGAAGTTTTTTACCCCAAAATAGTTCTTTTTTCGACTTTCTTTACATTCACCTCCTACCGGATTTATATCCACATTATTATATATAATCATGTCTTCATTTTGAATAAAGCCATATTTAGCATCATCAAATACAATAGATCATAATTACTCAATCATAAAGGCATAGGAAGAAAAGAAATCAAAAGAACTAATATCGACATCAGTGACAACTTAAGCCTCATCGCCGTATGTTTTAATAAAAAGGAATAAACGACAAAGATTACAATATAGATAAGAATAATCTGGATAGCTGTAGGTGAAAGATTTTCTATCGAAGATACAGGCAAATGATTAATAGAAACCATTAAATTATTCATCAGCGACACAAAAAACATCAGAACAGATGCCAATAGACACTGAACGGATGGAAATAGCCATAAAGCAAAGATCAATACGGCCAAATAAATTATAACCTGAGCGCATGGGATTACTATAATATTTGTTAGAAGGAAATAGATCGGGAATCGTCCGAAATAATAAATAACAAGTGGGAATGTGCCTATCTGAGCCGCAATAGATACAGAAAGAATCTGAACAATATATCTAAAGATTCGATGACGCATAAGCCACTCTTGATTAAATAATTCATTTAGAGGTCTATAAAAAATCAATATTGAAAAAACGGCGACGAAAGATAGTTCAAAACCAACATCATATAAACTTTGTGGATTTAATACTAACATGATTATCGCAGCAAATGACAGTGTATTTATCGACATTTTGTCCCGGTTAAGGAGTGAAAAGCATGAATAAACAGACAACATTACAGCAGAACGAACTACAGAAGGAGACATTCCTACCATAAATACGAAAGTCCAAATAGATAAGACAGCTAATATAGTCAGAATGGATCCAAAACGTTTAGAACTTAAAAAAAGCATAAAAATCGAATACAAAATACCGAGATGAAGACCAGACAGAGCCAGAATATGGCTAGCTCCGGCACGAGAATATATATCTTTAGTTGATTTACTTAACAAAGATTTATCACCAAGTGTAAGGGCAGCAATGACAGCATAAGTCTGATCCTTAAATCCTAAGGTTCTATATCTTTCTAGAAAACCTGAGCGAAATTTGATGATTTTAAGTTTAGTTCTTTCTATGAGTGATATGTGTGAGAGATCCACCTCATGCCTTTGCCAATACAGATCATTTATGTAAGTCACTCCAGAGAATCCGTGTACGTTAAGATAACGAGCATAGTCGAATTTTGATTTACCTCGATTATAAGGATGACGCACTTCTGATGAGAAAATGACACCGTCTCCTATATCAAGTTTATCACTACTTTTATCTTTAACGATAAAAGCTTTGATAAGCGGACTCGTATTTTCATTGTTTCTGTTGTTAATTCTAACAATACGGATATCGCATTCCACAATTTTTTCTTTTACAATAGGAGTATTAACAATAACCCCTTCAGCTTCTATATTCTCAGAAGGCCATGAATATCTCTCTGCATTAGTCTGATTTAAGATAAGAAAAATTCCAAAGAAGAAGAAAAACATAAAAATAAATATAGTCTGCAAGAACACACGTTTTTTAGCTAATACAGAAAATAAAGTTGCAAGAGATAAGCCTAATAAACAAATATAGATACCAATAATAGTTCCAAAAGAATTACCAGTCATTATTCCTAATATGATTGCGATTGCAATCCGAAGTAATGGAAATAGTTGTATACGCGAATTCACATACATTAATTTATTAGTATATTTATTAGACAAAAAAGGTATCAAAGACAAAGGTACAAATTAAAATTAAATATTACAATAATATTGTCCTATTTTATAGAAATAGGATACTTTGATACAAATTTACCCCTACCGCACGATCATCAATTAATGTAAATTCGACGAATAAAAAATACGAGTCTCAAAATTATACGACCTTTCAGGATTATTTAATTAATTGATATTCAGACACCCCAGATGAATGGTTGTATTTTATGCATATTTGTAGATGTGGAAAATTGAATTATAAACTAGAGAATGACGCAGTAATAGAAAAAAACTGCATTTTAACATACGGAGAATGGTGGTTTTTCGATTACTCTCCGTCTAATCAAATAATGTGTAATAATAACTTGTTTCGTATGGATAAATTAGAAATGATCAAAGAGCTGAACGTTCTTTTTCAGAACGTATTAAAAAAAGGTGAAGTTAAACTCGAAGTTGAATCGACAACAGACGATGTGGAAGGATGGGATTCCCTTACAAATATGTTAATAATCAACACTATAGAGAAAACGTACAACATCAAATTTGGATTTCGTGAGATAATCAAGCTAAAAAATGTTGGAGATTTGTGTGATGCCATCATTAAAAAAACAGCTTAAAGTAAGAATATGTCCTTCATCTCTATTTGTTTTACTATTCTGTTTCTTTGCAGTGTAGTTCTATTTTACTTATTACCTAAATCGCAAAGATTGATACTACTCGTTTCGAGTTTTATTTTTATTGGCTATTATCACATTGCTTTTCTCGCAATAGCATTGGGGATAGCTATGATAACCTACTTTGCAGGAAAAATGATAGCCTCAGCCGACAATGACAAGAAAGCGGGATGGTTATTATTCTCATCAATTCTATTATTGGTTTTCATCTGGCTTGCATTGCGTCATCCTTGGATTGTACCCAAAAGTATCTATTTGTTTCCATTAGGCATATCATTCTATTCGTTTCAAGCACTCTCCTATCTCATAGATATATATTGGGGTGACGAGAAACCGGAACGCAACGTATGGGACTTTCTTATATATATGCTTTTCTTCATGAAATTTTTATCGGGACCTATCGAACGCTCAGGTGACTTTCTTCCTCAAATAAAAAAAAGGAAAGCATTTGATTACGATATTGTATCGTTCGGTCTGAAACTTATGATGATTGGTCTCTTCAAAAAAGTAGTTATAGCGGATAATATGGCACCTTATATAGACAATATGTATACAAGTATGCATACTGCATCAGGAGTACAATTGCTGATGACCTGTCTGTTATACCCTATTCAGTTATATACCGACTTCTCGGGATATACAGATATTGCTATTGGAGGAGCAGCTATGTTCGGACTTAAACTGACTCCAAACTTCGACAGACCTTTTATCTCTAAATCAACATCCGAATTATGGCGCAGATGGCATATGTCCTTATCATTCTGGGTACGTGACTATATATATGTCCCACTTACGTCTGTGACTAGGAGTATGGGGCTCACAGGTATATCATTCAGCCTGCTAATTACATTTACAGTGCTTGGATTGTGGCATGGAGCAGGATGGAATTTCGTTGTTTACGGTCTTATACAAGGTATTATCATTACCTATGAGATGTTAACCACAGCTATGCACAAACGTTTGGCAAAAGTCATGGGAGAAGGTCTTTACAATTTTGTCTTCATAATACGTACCTACTTATTGTATGCAGTATCATTAGTTTTTTTCAGAGCAGAATCGTTATCTGATGCAACTTATCTGATCAGTCATATATCACTGCAGGTTAATAGTAAATGGAATGAGATCAATATAGGTATGCCCGATCGTAACACTCTCGTTTGTAGCATAACTTTTGTGCTATTAATGGTATTTGAGCACTATAATCAAAAGAATAATCTTATCAAGGCTATAAGCAATAAACCAACTGCAGTGAGATGGGCCGTATACTACATCTTATTACTTATTCTTTTCATTTACGGCGCATTCAACACAGACACATTCGTCTACTTACAATTCTAAACTACGATCTACAATGAAAAAAAATAGTGCATCTTTCATTATAAAATGTATACTGCTAGCATTACCATTCATGGTAATTGCTGCAGTATACTTCATCTGCGACCCTTACATGGTACTACATAAATATAAGAGATATGACAAATCGTGTATGTTTCTGAACGAAAGTTTTGTAGGCTGGCAAACATATCTCAACAATAAGGATTCTGCGAAGTTCAACTCCTTCATGCTTGGAAATTCATGCACCATGGGGATTAAATGCTCTTCATGGGAAAAATATATAGGTAAAAATAGTCACGCAATAAGACTATACGGCAATGCAGAGCGCCTTTCATCTGTATATCTAAAGATGAAGGCTTTGGATAGCATTCACGCACCTCTGAAACATGTAATGGTCGTAGCTAACATTACACTCGTGGAAAATTCCACACTGACACCTTTTGCTACCAATCTTCTCCCCCCCGGACAAGGAGATATCAGCGAGACACAGTTCCAATGCAGCTTTCTGCAAGCGTTCTTCGTCCCATCCAACTTGTTCTCATTTCTAGATTATAGTATATTTCATCAATACCGGAAATCAATGGATGGCATTATCAATCCATTCGGAGTGATACGGGATCCTATTAACTGTGAGGCTATCAACCCACATGAGGAAGAAATTGCAAAGATGGACGACAAATACTGGACTATCCACAAAGGAAAGTTCGAACAAACTCGCCATCCATTTGAACACAAACCGGTAATTGCAGAACAACAATATGATCTACTGATGAAAATAGCAAATATCTGTCGTAAAAATGATACTGACTTCAAATTTATTATTGGTCCGGAATATGATCAAGTAAAACTCAACCAAAAAGACTTCACAACACTTCAAAAAGTGTTTGGTAAAAACAATGTATACGACTTTACGGGCAAGAACGGTCTAACTTACAATATACATAATTTTTATGATCCAGACCACTTCAGACCTATTGCGGGCGACTATATGCTGAAAGTTGTTTACGGTCAATCTTGCCATTAGCATTCAACGGGAAACGTTGTATGCAACAAACAGAAGCAGGAATCATATAAGAAGGTAATTTAGTTTTTAGATATTTGATAAGCGGGGCTGTATCTACAGTCTCGCTTTCTATACAAAGTGACAACACATCATTACCTGTAACATCCTTACTAACAACAGCCACAGCATTTGTTTTACCTCCCATAAAGACACGAGAATGCTCTTCTATCTCTCCCAGTTCTACTCTATAACCTTGAATTTTTACCTGAAAGTCAATACGCCCATAATATAAGATATATCCATCGTCATCAGCAGCGCACAAGTCTCCTGTACGATAATAACGAATACCATCTTTCTCAAAAAACGCCTCAGCATTTTTCTGAGGATTATTCCAATATCCCTTAGTTAGTTGTTCACCAGACAGACAAAGTTCTCCTTGTTCACCCGATGGAACTTCTTCATTTTTATCATTCACAATCATACAGTGAGTGTGTTTCATTGCTTTTCCAATACATAAAGCACCGCTTACTGACTTATTCAGAGCATCAGGAACAAAATGATAAACAGTGCAATAGATCGTACATTCAGTAGGCCCATACAGGTTGTCTATTCGGGCATTAGGTACGCTACGGCTCCACGCTTGAGTATCATCCAATAATAAAGCTTCACCACAGAATATCGAATAACGCATTTCTTCAATCGTTATCTCTTCCATGTAAGGACGCATATAATGGATTATTGACGGAACCATTAAAGCAAACGTAAGACGGTGTTCATCCAATAGTTCAAACACCTTCATATACTTTACAGAATTTGATGGCACAGTATACGCACAAGCACCAACCAGTATCGGTATCAGATAAGACTGAACAGAAAGATCGAAGGTAAGATCAAACATCTGTAGACAACGGTCATTACTATCAAGCTGATAACCGAGAGCAAAAAAGGCGTCGACAAAGGCAGACAGATTCCCGCGCATGAGTGGAACACCTTTAGGGCGACCGGTACTACCTGATGTAAATAACAGATATGCATCGTCTGTATCAGGATACTCTTTATATTCCGTTATATCATATCCGTCAAAGTTCAAGTTACGGGTCATTATAATTGTACCATCAACATAACGAGTTGTTTCACTTGAATCAAGAATAACATCCATCTCTACCTGGGAGATAATATCAAGACAACGCTCTAAAGGTTGAAATGGATGAAGTGGCACATAACATTTCCCTTCGAGCCATAATGCAAAAATAGAAGCATAAGTATCCAGGTCATCATTGGCTACTAGACCAATATACCTTGATGTCAAAGGACGTATTGCCTGTCGTATTCGTGATATACATCTTGACAGATCATCATAAGTATAATATTTATCTTCAATAAAGAAGGCATTATTTTTTTTAAATGCTGTCAACGAATGAAGCAGCGGAGCTATAATATTTTCTGAAAAAGTATACATTGTTTTTATCTTTTTATCGGAAATTCATCCGAGTCTTTTATTCTTAATCCTCAGATCTGGTAATTAATGATTTCGGTTCTATTTTAATATTAGCCTGTATCATATAAGATTGGAAATTAATAATGTAATTCCATAATCCTATCCCGGCACTGTTCCATAAGCCATTTAGGAGTAGATGTTGCACCGCAGACTCCTACCGTCTCTATTTCCTGGAGCCATGATTTGTCTATCTCATCAGGACCTTCTATCAGATGAGTGTTAGGGTTTACGCTCCGGCATTCCTTATAAAGCACCTTTCCATTACTGCTTTTTCTTCCACAGACAAATAGAATAAGGTCATGTTTTGCAGCAAATGACGAGATATTGGGCATGCGGTTAGCTACTTGACGACAGATCGTATCATAACTTCTAAATTCAGCAGCCGATGAGATATGCGACTGGATGTAACGAATAATATGATGAAATTCGTCAAGAGACTTTGTTGTCTGAGAATATAAGCATATATCGTGACTAAAATCGAGTTTTTTTACATCATCGAGGCTTTCAACGACAATAGCATGACTACTCGTCTGTCCGACAAGACCAAGAACCTCAGCATGACCATTCTTACCGAATATCACAATCTGCTTCTCACTATCATCATTAAATTGCCGTTTAATACGTCGTTGAAGCTGAAGTACCACAGGGCATGTAGCGTCGATTATCTCAATATTGTTACGGCGGGCCACCTCATAAGTTTCAGGCGGTTCACCATGAGCCCGTAAAAGCACCTTTACATCATGGAGTTTTTTCATCTCTTCATGATTAATGGTAATCAGTCCCATGTTTTTAAGTCGTTCACACTCCATTCCATTATGAACGATATCACCAAGACAATAAAGTTTCTGTCCGGCCGCCAATTCCTCCTCGGCCTTTTGTATGGCTGTGGTTACTCCAAAACAGAAGCCACTACCCTCATCTATCTCTACCTGAAGCAAAACTTAATGAATTATAGATTATACATGATAAATTTCGTCTCGATCTTTTGACCCTAAAAGATTGTAATATCTGTCCAACAATAACTTTGCGGCAACAAATGAAGTTTGTTGCCCTTCAAGAACTGCTTTTTCAGCCTTTTCCATTTGTGAAGATATGAAAGGATTATGATAGAAACTATTACGAAGATGTTCATTGATCGTTTCATACATCCAATATTTACTCTGTTCATTACGACGGTAATCAAAGTAACCATTCTTTTTCACGAAATCTATGTATTCGTATATCATATCCCATATATCCTTTATACCTTTGCCATAGAATCCAGAGTAACACATCACCTTAGGCATCCAACCGCTGTCCGGTTTGGGAAAGAAATGGAGAGCATTGCGAAAGTTTGTTGCAGCCATCTCACATTTTTCCACATTATTGCCATCACACTTATTGATTGCGATCCCATCAGCTATCTCCATAATACCACGTTTGATACCCTGAAGTTCATCACCCGTTCCAGCTAACTGAATAAGTAAAAAGAAATCGACCATAGAATGACATGCGGTCTCACTTTGTCCAACGCCAACGGTTTCAACGAATATCTTATCATAGCCGGCTGCTTCACAAAGAATGATTGTCTCACGGGTCTTACGGGCTACACCTCCAAGCGAACCGGCTGTAGGGCTAGGACGTATAAATGAGTTAGGATGTACTGCAAGTTTCTCCATACGGGTTTTGTCACCAAGGATACTTCCCTTAGAACGTTCCGAACTCGGATCAATAGCAAGCACAGCCAGTTTACCGCCATAGTTATCAAGTACATGAATACCGAATTCATCGATAGAAGTACTTTTACCGGCCCCAGGCACACCACTAATACCTACACGAATAGATTGTCCACTGTTGGGCAAGCATTTTTCGATGACCTCTTGCGCCTTTATCTGATGGTCTGGATTGACACTTTCTACAAGAGTCACAGCCTGACTGAGAATCGTAACATCACCTTTTATAATACCATCCACCATTTCTGGAACCGACAACACTCGATGACGAAATCGGCCACGTTTCAAATAAGGATTGATAATAGATTTTTGTTCTACCCCAGAGTTCACAGTTAACCCTTTATATT
This sequence comes from Prevotella sp., assembly GCA_036752365.1. Classification (GTDB taxonomy): domain Bacteria; phylum Bacteroidota; class Bacteroidia; order Bacteroidales; family Bacteroidaceae; genus Prevotella. Next base: position 13,711 of record DAIOSW010000023.1, on the reverse strand, counting down.
CTAGACTATTTTCAGGATGTTCCATTATTTAGTTACGTTTATATCAATGATGACTTTGGGATTAGAAGGATCGTTAGTTATCATCAGTACACGCGGTTTACTACGGGCATTTCTGATGTATTTTGCGACTGCGGTTACTTTCATCTTTGTGGTTTCTCCACTCTTAAGTACACGTTTGCCGAGAGTAACCTCTAAACCTGAAGTAAATACCTGAAGCGATGATATGTTAAGATTGCTATTACCCGAATTTGTTATCACCAAAGTCCCGCTTTTCTTCGATTTATCTCCGAAAGTACCAAGTTCTATAGACTTTTGAGAAATTTGCATTGAAGGTGCCAACTCACGTTGTGATTCGGTCATATTCTTAAAGTCTGGTAACAGCACTGCAGATACATTGATGCTATTCTCATCACACACATTATCTCCGGGGAAACGAGAAAGGTGTACCATAGTTTGAGTTAGTCCGTAATCACGTAATTTCTTAGAATCAAGTGTGAAAATTATCTTGCCCGATTGCTTCGGAGATAGTTCAGAAGGAACAGCTGTTACGGTTAGATAGGCAGGGAGATGCATAATCACAGGTGTATAGATCTTTTTCCCGCCGTTCACAATAAGCATCTCCGCTACGGGTGTGTCACCACGATTGACATTATCAAACTCAATATCATTCTTGTCCACGTGTAGAAGACCTATTTTAAAAGGATAGGTTCCTGAATAATCAATGACCTCAGAAGCGACGACACCTGTGAATGTTAAATAGACCGGTTTTTCAAATCCTCGAAAATACACGGCAACCTGTTTATTGAAATGTCCCAGCATCCGAGCATCGAAAGTGGCAGATATTGAAAAACGCTGTCCCACAGAGACAGACTTCTGAGGATATTCAGCAACGGTACAGCCACAACTAGTTTTTACAGTGTCGATATTCAACTGACGAAGGCCACGATTTTTTAATTCAAATCGGGCTGTAATGGGTTTCCCATACAATATTTCTCCACAATCAATTGTATTGTTTGTGATTGTCAATTTCGGCTGTCCCAGTAATGACAACGGTATTAACATTAATAATGCTATTATATTCAATTTTGTTTTCATACGCCATTCATAATTAAGAAACAAAGATACTGCAATATTGGCTAATAACAAAAAGAATTCATTTTTTTTTGTAAAACATCTGATTTTTACATAAAATTCTTATATATTTGCAGAAACTTTACAAGACTTAATGATTTATATCAGTCTACCTGATAATAAAGGAAGAAACTTATCCTTCTATCTATCGATGGAAGAATATGTGGCGAAACATAAGGAAGGAGACGACTACTTCTTTATGTGGCAGGTCGAGCCGAGCGTTATTTTCGGGAGAAATCAGTTGATAGAAAACGAAGTAAATCTCAGTTTTTGTCATGAACACAACATTAAAACATATCGGAGAAAAAGCGGAGGAGGATGTGTCTACGCAGACATGAGCAATGTGATGTTTTCTTATATCACTAAAGACGAAAACGTAAACTTCACCTTCAACAGATATATCAATATGGTGGTCCTCGTTCTTCGTAAACTAGGTGTTGAAGCAAAGGCCAACGGACGTAATGATATCATGATAGAGGACCGAAAAGTATCGGGAAATGCTTTTTATCATATTCCCGGCAGGAGCATCGTTCATGGTACCATGTTATATGATACGAATATGATTAACATGGTTGGAAGTATAACCCCTTCAGATGAAAAGTTGTTAAGCAAAGGAGTGAGCAGTGTGCGTCAGCGCATAGCCTTGCTCAAAGATTATACATCCGTCAGCCTTCATGAGTTCAAGGATTTTGTTAGAACAAACCTTTGCGAAAAGGAGATTATATTGTCCGATAATGAGATCTTAGAAATCAAAGAAATCGAAAAAGAGTACCTTTCCAATAAATTTATTTATGGCAACAACCCAAGATTCACCGTAATACACAAACGGAGAGTTGAAGGCGTGGGAGACTTTGAAGTTCGAATCGAACTAAAGAATGATGTGATAAAAGAGATCAACATCATGGGGGACTTTTTTATTGTGGGCGATATCGACAAAGAAATATTGGCTAGGCTACGAAATGTAAAGATGGAGAAAGAGGCCATCATGAAAGCCTTACCAGAAAGAGTGGATAACATCATACATCATCTTAACAAAGAGATTTTGACGGACATTATTATCAATAAGTAACCATTACAACAATAAGGACTATTAAAAAATACTATATATGACAAATAAAAGAACATGCCTTTATCATAAACATGTAGCTCTTGGAGCTCTGATGCAACCATTTGGAGGATTTGATATGCCTATACAATATAGTTCCATTATCGAAGAGCATAACGCAGTCAGGAATGAATGTGGAGTATTTGACGTTTCCCACATGGGTGAAGTAACAGTAAAAGGTAAAGACGCAGAACGTTATGTAAATCATATCTTTACAAACGATATTACGAATGCACCTATAGGCAAGATCTATTACGGAATGATGCTATATCCCGATGGTGGTACGGTAGATGATCTCCTGGTATATAAGATGGCTCCGAACGATTTCTTTATTGTTATCAACGCATCAAACATAGACAAGGATGTAAAATGGATGCAAGAGAATTCCGCAGGTTTCGATATTGAACTGACAGACTGTTCTGATGATTACGGTCAATTGGCAGTACAAGGACCTAAATCGGAAGATGTCATGCAATCCGTCCTTAACTTAGAATGTAAGGAGCTTGAATTCTATACGGTTAAGACCATCGACATGGAAGGAGAATCGGTTATCATTAGTCGCACAGGATATACCGGAGAAGACGGATTTGAAATCTATGCCAGTCACGATTTTATCATTCGCCAATGGGATAAGTTACTGGAAAGTGGCAGAGTAAAACCCTGTGGCCTCGGCTGTAGAGACACCTTGCGTTTCGAAGTGGGATTGCCACTTTATGGAGATGAATTAAGTGAGACTATCTCGCCGGTGATGGCCGGACTAGGAATGTTTTGCAAACTTGAAAAAAGTGAATTCATAGGGAAAGAGGCCATCGCAAAACAAAAAGCAGAGGGAATAAAACAGAAGATTGTCGGAATAGAGCTGACAGACAAAGCTATTCCACGTCATGGGTACGACGTGCTTTTCAATGGTTATAAGATTGGCGAAGTTACTACGGGATACCATACCATTTCTACAGACAAGAGTGTTTGCATGGCTCTGATAGCTAGCGAATATTCCAAGATAGGTACGGAAGTCGATATTCAAATTAGAAAAAAAACTTTCAAAGGAATAGTAACCAAAAAGAAATTTTACGAGAAACATTATAAGAAGAATTAATCATAAAAATTATTTGAAATGGCTAAAATTATAGAAGGGCTCTATTATTCAGAGTCACACGAGTTTGTAAAAGTGGAAGGAAACTTCTGCTATATAGGCATAACAGACTATGCACAGAATGCACTTGGCAATGTGGTTTATGTAGATATGCCAGAAGAGGATGAAGAGATCACTGCTGGCGATGAATTCGGTGCAGTAGAGAGTGTAAAGGCTGCCAGTGATCTATATTCTCCGGTAAGCGGAACGGTCATAGAGGTGAACAATGCCCTTGAAGACAGTCCAGAACTTATCAACAAAGATGCCTTTGAAAACTGGATCATTAAAGTGGAAATGAGCGATAAGTCTGAGTTAGAGAACCTGATGGATGCAAAAACGTACAAGGATTTTTGCGAAAAACAGTAGAAAATATTCTTATAAAGAAATGACATTTAAATTTTTCCCACATACCGACGAAGAAGAATTCTCTATGCTCCATAAAATTGGAGCCCAATATAGGGAAGATCTTTTTGCCGATATTCCAGAAAGTATTCAGTTTAAGAATGACTATGACCTTCCCTGGTCAATGAGTGAAATCGAGATAAGGCAGTTTTTTAACAAGCTAGGAAAGAAAAACGAACAGTTGACAGTGTTTGCCGGAGCAGGGGTTTATGATCATTATACCCCTGCAATAATTCCAAGTCTCATCGAAAGGTCGGAATTCCTTACCAGCTACACCCCTTATCAGGCCGAGATTTCACAAGGTACACTGCACTACATCTTTGAATATCAGAGTATGATGGCCGAGCTCACGGGCATGGACGTATCTAATGCCTCCATGTACGACGGGACTACCGCCACTGCAGAGGCTGTCCTTATGGCTGTGGCCGCGGCAAAGAAATGCGATAAGGTTCTTGTTTCATCGACAATTGACCCCAAAATCCTGAAAGTGATAAATACTTATTCCCACTTTCACGGAGTGACTATTGAAATGATTGATACAAAAGACGGCGTCACAGACAAAGAAGACCTAAAAAATAAGATATCTACAGGCGGTGTAGCAGGTGTTGTTGTTCAACAGCCCAACTATTATGGTATTATTGAAGACTATAGCGGCTATGCCGACACATGCCATGACAACAAGGCACTTCTCATCATGAACAGTATTGCTGCTGATCTTGCGATTCTTAAATCTCCCGGACAATGGGGCGCAGACATCGCTGTTGGTGACTGCCAGAGTCTCGGAATACCAATGAACTTTGGTGGTCCGTACGCAGGATATATGTGCTGCACAGAGAAACTGACACGCAAAATGCCGGGACGAATCGTTGGTATGACCAAGGATAATCGGGGACAGCGTGCTTTTGTCCTCACGCTTCAGGCGCGCGAACAGCATATCCGCCGTCAAAAGGCCACATCGAATATCTGTTCCAACGAGAGCCTTATGACTCTTTCTGCAACGATATACATGGCGTTGTTGGGTAAAATAGGTCTCTACCAGGCTGCTGAATTATCTTATGGAGGTGCACATTACCTGTACAAGGGATTATTGGATACAGGACACTTCACAAAAGTCTTCGATGCTCCATTTTTCAATGAATTCTGTGTGAAGTATGATGGTGATATTGACCTATTACAACAGATGTTTATCAAGAACGGCATCATGGGAGGCATTAAAATAGATGAAACGACCCTGATGTTTGCTGTCACAGAGAAACGGACAAAGGACGAAATAGATATGTTGATTAATTTAGTTAAGGAGGAAGTAAGATGAATAATAAACTATATGGCGATCTGATATTTGAGTTATCTCATACAGGCAGAGCTGGTTATACGCTTCCTACAAACAATTACTTAGGCTACAATTCGAGTGATCTGCCTTCAAATCTTAAAAGAAATGAAGATGTTCAATTGCCTGAATGTGATGAGATGACGGTCGTACGCCATTATACAAACCTTAGCGGAAATAACTTCGGTGTCAACAATGGATTTTACCCCCTAGGAAGTTGCACGATGAAGTATAATCCTGTCATCAACGAAGAGATTGCTGCCATGCCGGCATTTTCTAATCTACATCCTCTGCAATCGGAAGATACTTGTCAAGGAGCTTTGGAGGTTTATTACAATCTTCAGAAAGCACTTTCAAATATTACAGGTATGAGCGAGTTCACCCTCAATCCATTTGCAGGTGCACATGGAGAACTTACCGGACTGATGATCATTCGTTCCTACCATCAAAAACGCGGTGACAATAAACGTATTAAAGTGATCGTTCCCGATTCAGCTCACGGTACCAATCCGGCATCTGCTTCTGTATGCGGACTAGAGGTTGTTGAAGTTAAGAGTACATCTGAGGGAACTGTAGACGTGGAGAATCTGAAAGAACTGCTTGACGACACAGTGGCCGGAATGATGATGACCAATCCTAATACATTGGGACTCTTTGAAAAAGATATTCCTGAGATATCAAAACTGATACATGACTGTGGTGGACTGATGTATTACGACGGAGCCAATCTAAATCCAATGCTCGGTATATGTCGTCCTGGTGATATGGGATTCGACGTAATGCACGTAAATCTGCACAAGACATTCTCAACTCCTCATGGAGGAGGAGGTCCTGGAGCAGGACCGATAGGCGTAAGAAAAGGACTGGAAAGTTTTCTACCCACACCAAAGGTTCTAAAAAAAGAAGATAAATATTCTATCTTGACAACCGATGGCAACAATATCTCGGTAAGTGCTTTCTTAGGAAACTTTGCGGTGATACTACGTGCATACACCTATATATTAAGTCTCGGTCATGGATATTTAAGCGACGTGGGATTCTATGCGACGCTGAATGCCAACTACATCAAGGAATCACTGAAAGATGACTATGAACTTCCTATAGAAGGTCTATGCAAACATGAGTTTGTATTCAACGGACTGAAGGACAAATCGACAGGTGTGACGACAATGGACATAGCCAAACGTCTATTGGATTATGGATACCACGCACCAACAATCTACTTCCCTCTCCTATTTCACGAATCGCTGATGATAGAACCTACGGAAAATGAGAGTAAAGAGACCATCGATGGATTTATCAACGTGATGAAACAAATTGCCAAAGAGGCTAAAGAGAACCCGGACATCGTGAAAAGTGCACCACACAATACTCCTATCGGACGTGTGGATGATGTTCTTGCAGCAAAGCATCCCATTCTCACATACAAGCAATTGATCAACGATGAACAAAAGTGATTTAATCATTATAGGTAGCGGACCCGGCGGTTATCGCGCTGCCGAATATGCTGCCCAAAATGGTCTCTCTGTCATTATGATCGAAAAAGGTCATATTGGTGGAACATGTCTAAATGAAGGGTGCATTCCCACAAAGACCCTTTGCCATCATGCCACTCTTATCGATACCTTGATGAATTCCACGGAGTACGGATTAGGAGAATTGAGTTATAATCTCGATTTTCCAAAAATCATGGAACGTAAAGAGTCTGTAATATCCCAACTTCGAAATGGTATAGAAATACTCATGCAACAGTCCGGAGTTACAGTTGTTATAGGTGAAGCTCGATTTAAGGATGAGCACACGGTATCTGTTGGAGAAGAAGAATATACAGCGAAGAATATCATTATTGCGACAGGGTCACATGCAAAGATGCCTCCAATAGAAGGAATCAACTCTGACGTCGTTATAACATCGCGAGAGCTTCTTGACATTCATGAGATCCCGAAACGCCTGTGCATTGTTGGTGCAGGAGTTATCGGCATGGAGTTTGCATCCGTCTTCAGTAGTTTCGGGAGTGAAGTGACAGTGATTGAGTTTCTGAAAGAGTCACTTCCTGTATTGGATTCCGACATCGCAAAAAGATTACGGCAGACGTTAGCAAAGCGAGGTGTAAACTTCAACATGCAATCAGCCGTAAAAAAGATCAGCGGACATACTGTCATGTTTGAACGAAAAGGCAAGATGGAACAGATAGAAGCAGATTTAGTCCTTATATCAACGGGGCGTGAAGCAAATACCGATGGACTTCATCTTGAAAAGATTAGTATAGGAAACGACCGTACAGGAATTAAGGTTGATGAAAACATGCAGACCAATATCCCGGGTATTTATGCTGTGGGCGATGTTAACGGCAAGTGTATGCTTGCCCATGCAGCTACAGCTCAAGGTATTCGTGCCGTAAACCATCTCTTAGGTAAACATGATCACATCCGTTTCAACATTGTTCCGTCAGCGATTTTCACAAATCCGGAAGCAGCATGTGTTGGAATAAGTGAAGATCAGTGTAAGGCTAATGGCATTGATTACATTTGCAAAAAGGGTTATTACCGTTCCAATGGTAAGGCATTGGCGATGAACGAAACGGAAGGTCTGCTCAAGCTTATTTCTAATCATGAAGGAAAGATTATTGGCTGTCATGCCTTTGGCGCGCATACGGCAGACATCATTCAGGAAGTAAGCGTACTAATGTGCAAAAATGCAACTGTGGACGAACTTAAAGATATGATTCACACCCACCCTACATTTGGTGAGATACTACAAGGTGTAAGTGAACAGTTTTAATCAATCAAAAAAATGATGAGGGACCGTGTGTATTTTTTGCACAGCCTCTCATCATTTTTTCATTTAGTTTATTTCACCATTTTCATTGAGAGCTTACCTTCGGCTGATTGTATCTTAATGATATAAGTTCCTTTAGCCAATCCGCTAAATCCGGATACGCTTAATGACATGGCTGGTTCTATATTAAACTTCCCATGATAGACAGTCTTGCCGCTCATATCATATAGAGCAACATTTACTTGTTCCTTACAAGGTATATTAAACTGGAGATTAATCTGGTCGTCAATCGTATAATTGTCTATTGTGATCCAATTATTTTCTGACACGGCCTTCACAGCAGCTGCATCTACGACCCTTATAGCCACGGTATCAGCGATACTCTTTCCAGACAAATCGCCTGACGACTTGATGACGATAGTATAATCGCCCGCAACATCAGGTTTACCCGTTAATATCCAGTTCTTTGCAGATGTGGAATTTGTAAATGTGAAACCGTCAGGAGTCTTATAATTCAATGTCGTACCATCCGGCAACACGCTTCCGTTTACAAGTACTGAATTACAATGAACATAATCACATGCTATCGGTTTGATGGAATCACCCAGATTAACCGTCTGTGTCAAAGAAGTATTGGTAGCCAGATTAAAATGAGTAAATATCGCATCAGGCAAGTAATAACCAAGATGAGGCGGCTGGTTGTATGCTACGTTTTGCCATGCTATCCCCATACGGTATACATGATCATGCATCAACGTCGGGAATCGATAGGTTGTTGGGATATTTGTTGTGAAGATATTAAGATGACAACTATCTGTACCACACCAGAAAACCATCTCCTCACGCCAATCACCGAATAGATCAGCAGTCAGATTTGGAGTACCCTTGGAGTAGTTACAGGATTTAGAAGCATTGATACTATAAACATTTGCATTATTGATATACATTCTAGTCGTCCCGTTGCCATTCCATTTTTCCAGATATGGACTGTTATGATTTGAGATATCCCCTAAAAGTTCATCCTGTAAGTCACCATCCCAGTAGATACGGAAATCATAAGATGGATTATACTGTGATATGGAATCACCATGAATTGTCATCACGCGTGCCTTGTCTGATGTCCAGAATTCGAACCCCCGATGAGTGGCATCGATGTCTGCAGCCATACCACGGCCTGTGTCACTACCTCCATTCTCATGATACAGTATCTTTCCTGTTGCAGCATCACGCACATCGCAGCCATACGGACGATCTTCATGCACCATGAAAAATTCCAGTCCATTGCGGTCCGGATCTAAATCTGAAAGATGTTGTGCGTCACCATGACCCAGACCTGTAGAATATAAAAGTTTCCCGTTATGATCTATGGCAGCCGCACCGTAAGTAATCTCATCACAGCCGTCACCATCAACATCAGCCACAGATAAATTATGCGCACCCTGACCGTAAGCCGTGTAATTACTACCGGACTTATAAGTATTAGAACTATATGTCGTTTTGGAAACGTTACCATTGGTATCTGTAACATCGACTTCAGAAGGCGAAACAGAAGCATGCAGCCATTTTGTTTTTAATTGACTTCCATCGAAATTCACCGCCCACAAATACGAACGGGTATAATATCCACGACACATCACGGCACTTGGATTCTTATCCGGTCCGTCCAGATAAGCTACACATGCCAGAAAACGGTCACCACGGTTGCCTGTGTTGTCACCCCAAGCCCCATAAGTGGCGGAACCTCCCAAGCCGAAGCCACGGTTGGGATTATAATAAATCGTATGTATGGCTTTGCCTGTCATTCCATTAAAGACAGTAAGATACTCCGGACCGGTAAGCACCCTACCTGCACTGTTGCGATAGTCTGCCTGATTATTCGTCGAAGTAATCGTTGGATCAGTGGCGGCAGCGCTTACATAAGACCCCGTACCGTCGACAGAACCGGGAGCGGTCTTACAGATCATCTCTGCCTTACCGTCACCATCAAAATCGTAGACCATAAATTGAGTGTAATGGGCACCGGCACGAATATTCTTTCCCAAATCAATACGCCATAACTTCGTTCCATCGAGTTTATAACAGTCGATAATCACATTTCCGGTATAACCGTTAGTTGCATTGTCTTTTGAGTTTGAAGGATCCCACTTAAGTATTAATTCATACTCTCCGTCACCATCCACATCGGCAGTACTACAGTCATTAGGGGTATAATTATATGCGTTGTTGACAGCAGTACCACCGGCAGGTTTGTCTATCTTGATAGATTTATAGATGGCCGTCCATGGTGTTACCGCTGCAGTTGTGTCCACCGCAACTCCTGCACGTCTTGTTACGATCTGATATTTGCTTGTAGAAGAACCATTTACATCATTATAAGATGTGACACTGGTCAACGAAGCTATTCTCACCCCGTTTCTCAACACATCAAAAGAGGTATTTTCGGGGTCAGTTCCGAACATTCGCCAACTAATAAAGTAGCCTGAGGATGCACTTGGAACGGCGACAACTCCCCTAGAGAGTTTTTCCATCTGACTCGTGGGAGTCACTTGAGCCTTAAGGGCAGAAAAGGAAAACACGAAGAAGCCAACTAACAAAGTTGATTTTAAGATAAAATTTTTCATGTGGTGATTAGTAGTAATTATATATATTTACGGCGCAAAGTTACAACTAATCGGTATAATAGAATAGATAAAGATTTCTGATTTCTGAGATTAGCCAAAAACAAAAGGTTAAAATCAAAAATCAGGATTTTATGAAGACAAATAAAAGGGCCTTCATCGTTTTCATACATGGCATGTATGTGTACGATGAAGGCTATCTTTATTCTTTTCCAGATGACTTTATATCATTTATTCGATGTTTTGTCTGCTGGTTATTTAACCTCAATTGTTTCCGATTTTTCAGTTGCTCTGTATTCTGGAGAATAAACACATTGTACTGTGCATGTTCCCGTGTTATAACGTCCGCTACGATCAATGTAATATTCGGTTTCTATCACGTGTTTACCCTTCGAGAGATTATCGAAATAATAATTTGTCGAGCAATCCTTTGGAGCACTGTAGTAGCCCCAGTGATATCCACTAAGCTGGTTGACAGGCTCCATGCACGCAGCACGTTTGTCTATCACCTGAACGAAATCATAATCACGGTCGGATGTGATGGTAAGACGAACTTTCACCTTGTCGCCCACCTTAAGATCGCCCTTTCTGATGATCTCCCGTTCTAGGGTAATACCACTATATGACTGGGATATATCTGATGTATTGATCATGAATTGAGCATAGACAGCTCCCCATGATGTCCCTGTGGATGTTTTTTTCGCTGTCAATGTCTTCATCTTCGATGTGGGCTGAACAGCACTCTTCACATAACCAATACCGGCGGTAGCTGTTGGACTCTCCAGTTTCTTCCCGTCAATAGCAAGCACCGTCTGATCCTGACCTGAGAGTACACTGAGATTTCCATGAAGAAAAGCATATACCGCATCCACACTATTGATTGGGGTATCCCAAGTCTGAGTGCGTTTCTCCTGTAACAGCCAGCGCAACATCTCATTGATCGTGGTCTGATCCTCAGGGGTAATGCTCTTCAACGCTTCAATGGCAGCTACCTCTGTCGGGATCTTATAGTCGCACCATGAATAGTTGGCACGTCCGGTATCGTAATAACGCCCCATCTCCTCAGTCATCACTGTATATTGTTTCAGACTCTGTGCATACTCTTTGGCTTTCATTGTATTTCCGTTCTCCTGAAGTATGATCACACTGAGTGCTTTCTCATAAATAGACTGGTTCTTGATCTCTTTCTTCATCAGGTTGATAAGATACTCATTGGCCGCAGCTACGTCCGATGGCAACTTACGTCCGTCAAGAGCACAAAGATATAAGTAATGTAATGAGTTAAATGAAGGGAATGATTGGGATATACCTTTTTTCTCTTCATCCTTCATCTGAGCTACCATTTTCACAACATCCTTACCCATAAATTTAAAAGCTCTATCAAGCATGTCCTCGGTGTTTTCCTGACGTCCGCACATCTTATTCAGACGCACAAGCATCTCTGTCACGGTAGTAGTCATATACATACTGCCGCTCATATCCTTAAACCAACTCCAAGAACCATCGGGTCTCTGCAGTTCCTTCATCTTGTTCACAGCGTTATTCGTACGGTTGTCAAGTGTATTCTCATCAAAATAGTTGATCAGGGCCTGCTTCTGCGATGTCTCATTATCTGCATCTGCCACCCACGGCGTCTCACTCAATACGATATCTTTTAGTTCTTGATTCTTTTGCAGATTACTGATAAGACTGTTATCACTACCCTTCTCAGCCTTCCAACTGTCAACGATGGCCTTTATCTTTGGCGAAGAATTCATGATAGACTTTCCGATAACTGAAGAATAATAAGCCTGGCACAGACTGATGACATTGTCCGATTGAGCAATACTCATTGATGGTAATGCCTGAATCATCAGCCATGCCGGATTATTCGTATATTCCACAGTCAGCTTACTTTGCTGGGCATCAGCTATCTGTTGTGGAAAGAGTTTCTGAATATCAATAGACTTTGTTCCGGGATTATTCTGAGTGAACGGGACTGTCACTGTCACACGTTCTTGATTAGGAAGTATTGACAAATAATGCTGTTCACCGTCACTGAAAGTCTTGCCATTGGCATAGATTTTACAGATGAACAACGGATATTTGTCTCCGGGAGTATAACCGAAGGTGACCGTTTGTGTCTCATTGGCATTGACGCTGAATTTCCTTTCATACGTCAGAACAATCTTCTCAGTCTCGGGATCAATAAGTTCCATTCGTGCCGTGCCACTCTGTACCTTATCTGACGTATTGAAGATTCGTGCAGCAATGGTAACCAGATCGCCCATACGGACGAACCGTGGCATATCAGGTTGCACCATCACGTCTTTCTTTGCCACCGCCTCGCCTTCGATCATACCATAATTCATGTCGGCAGTATGGGCCAATCCCATAAAACGCCATGTAGTGAGACTCTCGGGCAAAGTAAACTTGATACTCACATCCCCTTTATTGTCACTCATCAACTGCGGATAAAAGAAAGCTGTCTCATTGAGGTTTTCACGCACTTGAGTGGAGGTTGACTGAGATGATTCATCCTGAACTGTTCCATGATTAGCTCCACCGGAACCAGCTACTGGAAGGTCTGCCAAGTCTACACCACGAAGCTCATCATTACCCATTACAGGCACTGACATTGCCTTCATTCTTGGAGCAGCAGAAAGAGTAGCTGTTTCTGCTTTTAAGTCAAGGCCTGCTATTCTACCCATAAGAATATTAGACCGTCGACCGCCACGTGTATAAGTATACGAAGGATAAAGATTGAACATCTCTTCATCAAAGTGACTAAAAGACAGTGATTTAACGTTCAATAGTGTTAACGAAGCACTCCCTGACAGATTCAGGTCACCGAATACAGGACTGTCCCAACTTGTTGAAGGGAAACCCTGCCAAAAACCAAGTTGGAAATTCCATCTGGCTTTTTCGATCCCGTCAAGTGATTTATCGAAAAGTGTTGCCATCAACTGTGCTTCCACCGGTGAACCGTCAGGGCGTGTGATGTTCAGTTTCCACTCTTCCTTCTGACCAGGAGTAAGACGATCTCGGAATGTAGTCCATTTCAACATCAGTCGCTTGTCCGGTAACGGACGACTAATTAAAGCACTATGGCTGTAGCAAACGCCATCTTTCATCCATATATAGTTGATAAGTAGTCCGGTACCATATTCCTCTTTGTAAAAGAATCCACGATTGGAGAGTGCATTACTCTGGTCTATCGCTCCACTTTCAATTACGTT
>DAIOSW010000022.1:0-22756 GCA_036752365.1 Prevotella sp. | reverse complement strand
CTGGCTTTTTATATAATCTTAGTATTTAAAAGAACTTCCACCAAGGAACTCTCTCAACAGTGATGTCGGAGGGAGCTGTCTGAAAGGTATAGAACTGAAATATTTCAGGAATTTACGCAGACGATATGCCTCTGAATATTCGTCGCAATCTTCGGGAACAAGTTCCAACAGCGGTTCTACCTGTGCTTTAATGACTGTCAATTCGAAAATCATTGCGGTATTAAACATAACATCAGCATTCTCCTGATATGGAAATATCCACTTGTTTTCACCCGCACGCACACTTGGCCAGCGTCGTATGGTCTCTTGTGCAGAGACGCCACGATACTTATTATCACGGATAATACGTCGGAGCAGACGGTTGTCTGTAGTAGGTACATAATTATGCGTATCCAGTAAGACAGTGGTCAACGCCGATGCATAAACTCGGAACTTAAACTGTTCTGGTATTTCACTTGTCAGTTTGGGGTTAAGGGCATGTATGCCTTCAAGAATAAGAATGTTATCATCATTCAACTTTAGTCTTCTACCGCTTTTCTCATTCTTACCACTCTGAAAATTATACTTTGGTAGTTCCACCTCCTTACCGGCAAGCAGAGAATTAAGCTGCGAATTGAACAAAGGGATATCAAGCGCATAGAGACTTTCAAAGTCATAATCACCACTTTCATCCTTCGGTGTGAGATCACGGTCAAGGAAATAGTCGTCCAACGAAATTGGGATCGGTTTCTTACCACAGACCATCAACTGAACAGAGAGACGTTTACTGAATGTAGTCTTGCCACTTGAAGAAGGGCCGGCAATCAATACACATTTAACATCTTTTCTTTTAGCAATATCGTCAGCGATCTGGGATATTTTTTTCTCTTGTAAAGCTTCTGACACATTTATCAATGCTGTTGAAAGACCGTTCTGAACGACCTCATTAACATCACCTACAGTGCTGATTCCCATGATATTCTGCCATCGATGATGTTCCTTGAAGATTTCAAACATCTTCTCTTGCGGGATAAGTTCACCAAGTTTAGATGGATCGTCTGCAGAGGGTATACGCAGCAAAATACCGTCAAAATATCTCTCCACCCCAAAGAGTTTGATCTGACCCGTTCTGGTAAGAAGTGAACCGTAATAATAATCGATGCTATCTCCCAGTTGGTAATAATTGGTATAAAGAGAACCTATACTCTTGAGCAGTTTCACCTTCGATGGCATACTGTGCTCCTCAAATAGTTTGATGGCCTCCTCCGTGGTACATTCCATCCGTTTAAACGGCATGTCGACATCTATTATTTTCTGCATCCTCGCACGAATTCTATCCACGTCAACAGAAGTTAAAGGACGTCCTATCTGCAAATTACAATAATAACCGTTTGATACAGGAATATCAATGATAACTTCATTCTCAGGAAATAAGTCATCCACAGCCTTAGACAATACGAAAAACAGAGAACGAGTATAAGTTCGAAGCCCCGAAGGTGAATGCAAATCAAGAAATTCCACATCTTTATTGTGATATACTCGATAATGGAGTCCCTCTACTTTGTTATTCACTTTTGCACTGATAGGCCCGTAATCCATCTCGAGATTAAATTCACGGAATATATCTGAAAGAGTGCTTCCGATGCTGATACTTTTTATTTGGTTATTATTTTTGCAACGGATCTGTACTACCTGTTTCATTTGTATCCAAAATTAAGAGTTTATGTCTGTAAAGGTAATCATTTTATTGGCAAACAAGCTATCAATCCCATTAGAAAAAAGAGATTTTATGTCGATTTTGATTTTTTTAAACTTATCGGTACTCTTGTCTTGTCAATACAGAATGGATATCAATCTCAGAGTTTCACAACTCATGATTTATAAGTTCCTTCATACCTTCACTTGCACCTTTCAGTATTTGTTTCACATGACGATAGCCATTCGTACGAACGGGCTGAGGGTCTATCAGGTAGACAGGTGTTTCCACAGGCACATAATTGATTAGACCTGCTGCCGGATAAACGTTCAGAGAAGTTCCGATAATGATAAATATATCTGCTTGCTGAGCTGCTTCTGCTGCCGGATCCATCATTGGCACGGATTCGCCAAAGAAAACAATAAACGGACGAAGTAAAGAATTATCATCAGCTTTCTCGCCTTCTTTTACTTCACAATTATCTGGTTTCAGTTCTTTGATAAAATGAGGATTATACGGATCACGACTTGAACAAACCTTCATCAACTCTCCGTGCAGATGTATCACATGACTACTTCCAGCAAGTTCGTGAAGATTATCTACATTTTGGGTAACAACTGTCACTTCATATTTTTCCTCAAGCTGAGCCACAAGTTTATGTCCATCATTTGGCTGGGCGTCTACAAGCTTCCTGCGAAGCATATTATAAAAATTATTCACAAGAACAGGATCTTTTTCCCATCCTTCGTGAGAGGCCACCTGCTGCACAGGATAGTTCTCCCAAAGTCCTCCTGCGTCCCTAAAAGTGCTCAATCCGCTTTCAGCCGACATGCCGGCACCTGTTAATACAACAATTTTTGCCATGTTCAAAGATATTAAGAATCTACAAAATTACTAATTTTTCGACAAATAGAGCAGTTCTACCAAATAAAAATGTTAACTTTGCACGTTTTTAAACTTAAGTATAAAATAAAGTATGGAAAAAGTAAGTTACGCTTTAGGATTGGGCATAGGCCGACAATTGGCACAAATGGGTGCAAGCGAGTTGAATATCGATGATTTCGCAGCAGCCATCAAAGATGTGATTGCAGGCAATGAATTGAAAGTATCTAACCAGGAAGCGCAAACAATCGTGCAAGAATTCTTCGCAAAACAAGAGCAAGAACTGAATTCCAAGAAAGCTGAAGCAGGAAAAACTGCAAAGGTGGATGGTGAGAAGTTCCTTGCAGAAAATGCAAACAAAGAAGGAGTGATAACTCTTCCTAGTGGATTGCAATACAAAGTATTACAAGAAGGTACAGGTAAAATGCCAAAGGCTACAGATCAGGTAAAATGCCATTACGAGGGAATGCTTGTTGACGGAACCTTGTTCGACAGCAGTCTGCAACGCGGTGAACCTGCAGTATTCCCACTCAATCAAGTTATTGCAGGATGGACAGAAGGTCTCCAGTTGATGAACGAAGGTGCTAAATACCGTTTCTTCATCCCTTATCTGTTGGGATATGGTGAAGGTGGTGCAGGTAATTCTATCCCTCCTTATTCAGCACTTGTGTTCGATGTAGAATTAATTGAAGTATTATAATAATAAAAAAACAAAATGAAAAAAATCAGTCTTTTAGCTGTAATGGCTATTACTGCTGCAACAATTACATCTTGCGGCAATTCTACTCCTAAGGCAAATCTTAAGAATGATGTAGACTCTCTGAGTTACGCTATTGGTATGGCTCAGACACAAGGTCTGAAAGAGTATCTGGTAGAGCGTATGGGTGTAGACACTACTTACATGGATGAATTCATTAAGGGTCTTAACGAGGGTGCTAATGCCGGTGACGACAAGAAGAAAGCTGCTTACTACGCAGGTATTCAGATTGGCCAGCAAATTTCTAACCAAATGGTTAAAGGTATCAATCATGAAATCTTTGGTGAAGATTCAACAAAGACAATCTCTCTGAAAAACTTCCTTGCTGGTTTCGTTAACGGTACAACAGGTAAGAAATCTATCATGACAGTTCAGCAGGCAACAACAATTGCTCAGGCTAAGATGGAAGCTATCAAAACAAAGAACATGATGGCTCAATATGGTCCGCTCAAGGCAGCTGGTGAGAAATGGCTTGCTAACAATGCTAAACAGGCTGGTGTTAAAACTCTAGCTAACGGTGTTCAGTATAAGGTTCTTGTTGAAGGCAAGGGTGAGATTCCATCAGATACATCAATGGTTAAGGTTCAGTACGAAGGACGCACCATCGACGGTAAGGTATTTGACAGCTCTTACAAACGTAAAGAACCTGCTACATTCCGTGCTAATCAGGTAATCAAGGGATGGACTATCGCTCTTACCCACATGCCTGTAGGTTCTACATGGGAAGTTTATATTCCACAGGAGCTGGGTTATGGTTCACGTGAGGCTGGTCTGATCAAACCTTTCTCAACACTTATCTTTAAGGTTCAATTAGTTTCTATCGAGAAATAATTTAAAGATTAATCATGAAGAAGATTATATTGTTTGCACTCGTTATGGTAGCGAGTGCATCATTTAACACAACAGAAGCAAAAAGCAAAAAGAAGCAGGAAGTAAAAACTGCTGTTCCTGCACCAGTTGTATTAAAAAACTCCTCTGACTCTATCAGCTATGCTGCAGGTATGTCAGTAACTAACGGTCTCATGCCTTATCTGAAACAACAGTTTGGGGTGGACTCAACCAATATTGCTGATTTCATTGCCGGCTATACTGAAGCTGTTAATGCAAAAGGTGATCCTAAGCTGAAAGCTCGTATGGCTGGTTATCAGATTGCCTCACAAGTAGGTGAGAGAATGCTCCCGGGTATTAGCGAAGAACTGAAGAACTCACCCGACTCTATGATTGAATCACTCTTCCAGAAGGGTTTCTGCGATGCAGTTCTGTCTAACCACAATGTGATGAAGGATTCTGTTGCTCAAGCTTTCTTTACAGCAAAAATGGAAGCTGACAAAAAAATCAAGAACGAAAAGCTGTACGGTGCCAACCGTGACGCAGGTGTAGCGTTCCTCGCTGCCAATGCAAAGAAAGACAGCGTAAATGTTCTTCCTGACGGACTTCAATACAAAGTTCTCGTGAAGGGTAATGGTCCTATTCCTCAGAGAATAGACAATGTGAAAGTTAAATATGAAGGTAAGCTCATTGACGGTACTGTTTTCGATTCTTCTGCAAAACAGAAGGACGGAAGCTACATATTCCGTTGCGATCAGGTCATCAAGGGTTGGACAGAAGCTCTTACCATGATGCCTGTAGGTAGTAAATGGCAACTCTTCATACCTCAGGAACTTGCTTATGGAGAGCGTGAAGCTGGAAAAATCAAACCTTTCTCTGCTCTTACTTTCACTGTAGAACTAGTAAGTATTGAGACTCCTCATCCTGCAAAGGATGTAAAGGCTGCGGAAAAGGTTAAGGACACTAAAGTCAATACCGCAGTTAAAACAATTAAAACCGCAAAAGCTGCTAAAGACAAGAAGAAATAAGGAGCTTAAATCCTCTATCTGTCAATGACAGAATTTTATTAAAAAAAGCGAAAATGATTCCAAAATTCACAAAAAGGAACCATTTTCGCTTTTTTTTGCAACAAAATGGACTGCATTACGATATTTTTGTGTAATTTTGCTTACTTTTTGTAACACAAAAAAATAACAAGCATATTAACAAAAATAACACATAGGAATGGAAAAAATTGATAATCTTGACAAAAAGATTCTGGGTATTTTATCTAAAAACGCACGTATACCTTTTAAAGATGTAGCAGCAGAATGCAATGTATCGCGTGCTGCCATCCACCAACGCGTGCAACATCTGATGGAGCAGGGGGTAATAACTGGAAGCGGTTTTGATGTCAATCCAAAAAGCTTAGGCTATTCTACTTGCACCTACGTAGGTATTACACTTGAAAGAGGTAATATGTATAAAGATGTCGTAGAGCGTCTCCTTGAAATTCCGGAGATTGTAGAATGCCATTTCACTACGGGTTCATATACAATGCTTGTTAAGCTTTATGCCCGCGACAATGAGCAGCTAATGGATTTGCTCAACAATAAGATGCAAGGTATAGAAGGTGTGGTTGCAACAGAAACTCTTATTTCACTTGAACAGAGCATTAAACGAGAGATACCTGTCATCCACGAAGAAGAAGTATAATCATGGAATTTAATTTCTCGGGAGTCATCCTCGCTGTATCCACGTTCATCATTATAGGCGTGTTCCATCCGATAGTCATCAAAGTAGAATACTATAGCGGCACCCGACTCTGGCCGTTATTTCTTCTGTTTGGTATCGCATGCGTAACCGTGGCACTTTTCATTGCAGACATCTTCTGGTCTGCATTGCTGGGTGTACTTGGTGCAACCTGTCTATGGTCTATCGGCGAGATTTTCGAGCAAAAGAAAAGAGTGGAAAAAGGTTGGTTTCCAAAAAATCCAAAACATAAAGATCAATGATGAATCAGTTTGACTGGCAATCGCATCTAAACGATATCTATTCGGTATTTCCCGAATCAAACAAACAACCGGTGATAGGTATTACGGGTAACTTCGGCGACAAAGGTTGCGAGCTTGCCCGCGGTTATTATGAATCGATTATTGCTTCGGGAGGAGTTCCAGTAATAATCCCACCATCAACCGACCGTGATACAATGGTCAACACCTTACAAAATATTGACGGTCTGTTGTTAAGCGGAGGTGGTGACATGAACCCACTGTATGCGGGCGAAGAACCATCACCAAAGTTACATGGAATTAATTCTGAACGCGATCTGCCCGAACTGCTTCTCATCAATCTGGCTTACAACCGCCAGATTCCGATCCTTGGTATCTGTCGCGGCATCCAGATGATTGCCTGCGCTCTTGGTGGAAAAATCTATCAGGACATCAGCAAACCAACGATTAAACATAGTCAGGATCTTGATCGCAGCATTCCCAGTCATACGGTGAATATTAATAAGGACACCACTCTGTCTAAAATATATGACCGAGAGAAACTGTTGGTTAATTCCTTCCATCATCAGGCAGTCAGTGAACCCGGGGAACGATTTAAAGTGAGTGCAACGGCACCCGACGGCACAATTGAAGCTATTGAGAGTTGCGAGTTCAAATCTATAATTGGTGTACAATGGCATCCTGAATGCCTCACTGAGGGTAAGCCTCTCTTTGACTGGCTAGTTGCTGAGGCAGAAAGTTTCTCTCAGGCAAAAGATCTGCACAAACGTATCCTCTCTTTAGATACACACTGCGACACTCCGATGTTCTTTCCCCAAGGAATACATTTCGATCAACGTGACCCACGCATCCTAGTGGATCTCCAGAAGATGAATGAAGGACATCAGGACGCGACCATCATGGTGGCATATCTCCCCCAACCTAAACTTGGCGAGACCTTCTCGTCAAAGGTTCAGATGGAACAGATTACCCCTTGCGACTACGCTGATCTTATCTTTGACAAGATAGAAAAGATTGTTTCACAAAATAGCAGATACATTAGTATAGCCCGCACACCTTTCGACTTATACGAGGATAAGCGTCATAACCGTAAATCCATCATGTTCGGTATTGAAAATGGTCTCGCTCTTAATGGCAAGATAGCAAATGTGAAACATTTCTCCACACGTGGTGTTGTATATATCACACTGTGTCACAATGGTGATAATGATATCTGCGACAGTGCTCGAGGCTGCAATACCCACAACGGTGTGAGCCAGTTTGGTGCCAATGTAATACATGAGATGAATAAGTTGGGAATCATGGTAGACCTAAGCCATGGATCTGAGAAGAGTTTCTACGACGCCCTCGAGATAAGTAGCACTCCTATCGTTTGCAGTCACAGTTCATGCCGTGCTCTATGTGATGTACCACGTGATCTTACCGACGAACAACTGATGGCACTCAAACAGCACGGAGGTGTAGCCCAGATGACGCTCTATCACGGTTTTCTGCGTAAAGAAGGACAAGCAACCATTGAGGATTTCATGGCCCATCTAGACCACGCTATCAATGTCATGGGTATTGATCATGTAGGAATAGGAACAGACTTTGATGGTGATGGTGGAGTACCTGGCCTAGCCAACTCATCTGAACTCATCAACTTTACCCGACAACTGTTGAAAAAAAGATATAACGAATCTGATATTCAGAAAATCTGGGGAGGTAACTTCCTTCGTATCATGTCACAAGTACAAAATATCAAAAGATGATAAATTCTAAGAAATTCCTGATACCTTTCTCTATTGTCCTCGTACTTTCGGCGATTGCTATCGTATTTTATATGATTTGGCCGGCCTTTTGTGGTGACAATAACAGTGATGCAGAGACCACAAATACATTAACACAACAGGAGGGTCCCACATTTAATGCAGACAGTGCATACCTGTTTTGCAAACAACAGTGTGACTTTGGTCCACGGACAATGAACTCCGAAGCCCATAGCAGATGCGCAGATTATATTCAATCCAGATTTGAGAGTTTCGGCTGTAAGGTAATACGCCAGAATACCACATTGAAAGGTTATGACGGTACACCGTTGAAAAGTACAAATATCATTGCTTCCTACCGTCCAGAACTCACGACACGCATCCTGATCTGTGCCCATTGGGACAGTCGTCCATGGGCGGATAATGATCCGGACAGCACCAAATGGCATGAGCCGGTAATGGCCGCAAACGACGGTGCCAGTGGAGTGGCTGTGATGATGGAGATAGCCAGACAGATAAACATATACAAAAAGCTGGATATTGGTATCGACTTTGTGTGTCTTGATGCCGAAGACTGGGGGACACCTCAGTGGAGCAAGAGTCAGGATGATCCAAGCACATGGGCATTAGGTGCTCAGTATTGGTCGAGAAATCCTCATAAAGAAGGATATGAAGCACGTTTTGGTATTCTGCTTGATATGGTGGGCGGTCAGGGAGCACAGTTCTATCGCGAAGGGGTGTCCAAACAATATGCCTCAGATATTGTAGACAAAGTATGGGCAGCAGCCAAGACAGTTGGTTACGGAGGTTACTTCCCTGATGCAGATGGTGGTATGATTACTGACGACCACGGTCCCATCAATGAGATCGCACATATACCAACAATCGATATTATACCTTATTATAAAGATTGTCAAGCAAGTAATTTCGGACCGACATGGCATACTGTCAGCGATGACATGGCACATATCGACCGCAACACCATGCTTGCTGTCGGACAGACACTGATACAAGTTATTTATTCGGAGAAATAGTAAAGAGCTTACAGCTGTCCAGCCTCAACCATCAACACCACCCTCTCAGTGAGTCGGTCGGTGCCATCTGGGTCATATTCTTTCTTAAGACTTGCGCCATATACCCATGCAAAAGCCTGATAGAATCCTGCACGTATTGGCCCCAAGAAAGCCTTTACCAAGTCGTATGAAGAGGAGTTACACTCTCGGTCCACTAGTTTAATCAACAGTTTACCTTGGGAATATGTCAGTTTCTTCATACGTGGTGTATACTCTTTCTTAATATCCTTTTCCACCAACTTCATGTGTTCGTCCTTAGCCTTCTTATTAGGTAAGGTCTCCAGATATTCATACGTCTCAATGATGATAGCATCCACCTCTTTAGCAATAGGCAGAACCTTCTTCACATTATACACCAAACGGTTATAACGCATCTGATCCTCGGGATTACGAAAAACCAAACGGGGATAAACAAATATGGAACTGAGTTCTACATAAGGAATCGTATCTTTATTCTGTAGACACTTTCCTACCTTCAGCATAGGTATAAACGTTGGATTATTCATATCTACAGGCTTATCTTCAGGATTGGTCACCGGAGTCTGGTTCTGTGCCTCAACAGCGAATGATATGAATATCAAAAAAGATAATATGATAAAACCTCTTACTCTCATTTGATGGCAAAATTAGTAAGATTATTCCATAATAGGCCTTTTTTACTGTTTTTTTAGCATTTATTTGTTAAATATTTATTACCTTCGCAACTATGAAAAGGATCTATACTACATTATTCGCCTTATTGCTAACCCTTTTTGATAGTTCTCTGTATGCACAAGACTCATTATCATGGGATGACTTCATTGATGATTATGCTACCGATGAGAATGAAGAAAGCACGTTGTCAGACACGTATGAGACTCTCACCGAACTACATGAGCATCCTTTAAACATCAATACCGCCACGCGTGAGGAGTTGGGACAGCTACCTTTCCTTACAGACAAGCAAATAGAAGAAATTCAGGCCTATATCCACTCCTATGGAGAGATGAAGACCGCTGGCGAACTGCTTATGATAGAGTCGCTCGACTATGAGACCCGTCAAAAACTGATGCACTTTATTTATATAGGTGAAGTAAACAAGCAGCAATTTCCATCAATAGAGAACATCTTAAAATATGGTAAGCAGGAGATTCTCGCCTCTGCTTCTATTCCTTTTTATAACAGGAAAGGTGATGACAACGGTTATCTGGGATATAAATACGGTCATTCCATCCGCTATAGCTATCGGTATGGCAATTATCTTAAGTTTGGGATCGTCGGAGCACAAGGGGCCGGAGAGCCTTTCTTTGCCAATAAGAACAAATGGGGTTATGACCATTATTCCTATTATTTTGTTATCAACAACATGCGACATATCAAGACGTTGACTCTGGGATGCTACAGATTATCTTTTGGTCTGGGTCTTGTGGTAAACAGCAATTTCAGTCTTGGAAAGATAGCGGCATTATCATCGCTTGGCAGGATCAACAGAGGTATAACAGCTCACTCTTCACAATCAGAAAGTAATTATTTTAAAGGAGTGGCGACAACGGTTGAAGTAGCAAAGAACATCACAATGAGCGGATTCTTTTCCTACCACAGATTTGACGGTACACTAAATAAAGATAATACCTTAGCCACAATACTAACTACGGGGTATCATCGCACCCAAAACGAGATGGATAAAAAAGACAACTGCAGCAGTACTGACGCAGGAGGAAACATCAACATCAGGTATCATGACTTTCATGTAGGCATGACTTCCATATACACGGTACTCAATAGAACCCTAAAGCCTAATACGTCAGCCTATTATCGGATGTATTATCCTTCAGGAAAACAATTTTTCAACAGCAGTATTGACTATGGCTATTTATGTCGTTACTTTATCTTCAATGGAGAGATTGCATCAGGCAACTGCGGAGGTATTGCCACACTCAACAACCTCAGTGTACATATCAACAAGAACCTAGATCTCATGACCTTACAGCGATTCTATTCGTATAAATACTCCTCTCTATATTCTAATAGTTTCAGTGAAGGTGGTAGTATTCAGAATGAGAGTGGGATCTATGTAGGAGCCAACTGGCGACCGGCTTATGAATGGAACATCATGGCATACACAGACTGGTTCTATTTTGCCTGGCCACGGTACCAGATATCTGAATCATCACATGGCTGTGACAATCTCATTTCCATGTCCTATAAAGGAAAAAAGTGGGGAATGGAGATGCGATACAGAATGAAAATAAGGCAAAAGGATAACAGCAGCAAAACAGCATTGGACGATCATATACAACAACGTATACGATTACGGTTTAACAAGAAAATAGACAAGCACTTTGAATCACAGACACAGTTTGATGGAGTTGGGATTTCTACCGAAAACCATCACGAATATGGATACATGATTAATCAGAATATCGGTTATTCTTATACCGACAGACTCAGTACCAACATCACCTATGGATATTTTCACACAGACAGTTACGACTCACGTGTATGTATCTACGAACGCGGATTGCTCTATCGCTTCTCTTTCCCGTCATTCTATGGTAAAGGCACACGGCTTGCAGTATCTTTCAAAGGAAAGATTAGCCAGAAGATTATGCTTATCGCTAAAATAGGAGTAACCGATTATCTTGACCGTGACCACATTAGTAGTGGAATGCAGCAGATAAATCATTCATCACAAACTGATGCCGACATACAAATGAAATGGAACTTCTAACAGGAGCATTACATTGATACGACAAGTGAGCCGCTCCAAACAGCCGTCTTCACATTCAGGTAGTCACCGCCCATCTTATGCATGCCCTTTTCATAATAAAGGTTCAGACCAATACCGTCGTATTGAAGTGTCAGACCGGCGGTCCATCCATAATCGAATCTTTCGAACGGATTGTAATCACATTCTCCCGCATTTTTAAATGGATTTACTTTGATATCCCTATCTATGATGTCATTTTTATTGTTGAAACCATACATAATCTCCCTGCCTCCAAAGTTGAAATTACAAAAGGCACCAACCTCAGGGCGTATTACCAGATCACCTAGGTTTATATTGTATCCGAGCATAAATGGTACATGGAAATACTCAATATTTTGTAATTCCATATTATAGTAATATCCTGTTGATGCCAATCCGAATACTTTCTGATTACGTTCCTCACCAACAGCTATTCCGGAACCTACAGTCATATTAAATTTTGTAACATAGCGACCGATAAATCCAAGCCGATAGCCATATCCCCAATTAGTCTTGGCCGGCACATGATCTCCATTGCTCAGGATAGCACCATCAGTATTAATCTGATTCCTTGTTATACCGATTTGTAAATCATAAGTCCACTGTGCCTGAGCTGCCGAAACGGACAGGAGGCATAGAGTCATGAATGTCAATATTCTCGTTTTCATAAGCGTTAAGATGATTGTTCTTTTGTCTTAAATGCCAATGCATACATACGTATCTGCTTAACCATTGAGAGCAGACCGTTGCTGCGGGTTGGACTGAGATGCTCCTTCAAGCCTATCTTATCGATAAAGTAAAGGTCGGCATCGAGTATCTCTTCAGGAGTATGATCTGAGAGAACCCTGATCAGCAATGCGATGATACCCTTCACGATAAGAGCATCACTCTCGGCGGTAAAGGTAATCTTACCATCATGATAATCAGCCTGTAGCCACACGCGGCTTTGACAACCGTCAATGAGGTTTGACTCCGTCTTATATCTCTCATCAAGGGTATCCTGACCGTTACCAAGGTCGATAAGCAACTGATACTTATCCATCCAGTCAGTAAAGTCACTAAACTCCTCTATAATCTCGTCTTGTTCTTCGTTTATTGTCATTTCGTTTCTTGTTTAACCAGTTTAAATAATTTATCACTCGGGCGTACCTTGTCCGGCACTGGCAGAGAGATACGTTCACCCTTATGTGCCGTCTCCACTGAGTTAAGGTCATATCGTATTTCTGTAGCATCCATATACATCACTCCGGTTGTAGGACCAGTGACAAGCAGTTTGTCGCCGACACTGATTTCAGAAGCCTCGATAGCAAACTCGGCAACTCCAAGTTTAGAGAAATACTTCACACCTTTACCCACATATACCTTCTTCTCTGTTGCGCAACTGCCATAATTCTTATTCCACTCACCAAGACGCTGACCCTGATAATATCCATCCCAGAACCCTCGGTTGAACACCGTTGCCAGCCGTTCGTCCCATGCGTCCTTCTTCTCTTCAGAGAAAGTATCGTCAAGTACAGACGCAATGGCTTCCTTATAACATTTTATTACCGTGTAAACATATTCCGCACCACGGGCACGACCTTCTATTTTGAAGACTCTTACACCCGCTTCCATCATCTTATCAATGAACCGAACGGTCTTAAGATCCTTCGGACTCATGATATATTTATTATCGACATGCAACTGATCGCCAGTCTCTGCATCCGTCACAATATATGAACGGCGACAGATCTGCATACACTCACCGCGATTGGCACTACGTCCGGCATTATCCAGACTCAAATAGCACTTTCCACTTACAGCCATACAGAGTGCTCCGTGGCAGAACATCTCTATCCGAATAAGTTTTCCACTCGGGCCACAAACATTCTGTTCACAAATCTGGCGATAGATATCTGCCACCTGTTCCATATTCAGCTCGCGTGCCAGCACTACGACATCCGCAAACTGGGCATAAAACTTCAGAGCCTCTATATTCGTGATATTCAACTGAGTTGACAGATGCACCTCCTGCCCTATCTTCCGACAGTAAGTCATGACTGCCACATCACTTGCAATAACGGCAGATATCCCGGCTTCATAAGCCGCATCAATAATCTCGTGCATCAGAGGAATATCCTCACCGTAAATGATTGTATTGACCGTGAGATAGCTCTTGATACCGTGTTCATTACATGTAGCAGCAATCTCTTTCAGGTCATCGATAGTAAATGTTGTTGCCGAATGGGCACGCATATTCAGTTTTTCTATCCCGAAGTATATACTGTCAGCACCAGCCTGTATGGCAGCAGCGAAACTCTCGCGTGAGCCGACAGGTGCCATAATCTCAAAATCCTTGATTTCCTGTTTCATGCTGCGAAGTTACTGCAAATGAGCGGAATTACAAAATAATTGCAAATTTATTTTGATCTAATACAAGATAATATTTGTAAGAAATACAATTTGTCATTTATATATTTGGCGGTTAAAAATATTCATATTATCTTTGTCACAGATAATTAACTTACTAACACCTAATTACCAACTATTACTCATGAGTCACCATTATTTTAGAAATCTACTCTCTTTATTACTGATGATGGGCATAATGCCGCTCGCGGCCCAAGTAGCGATCAACTTTAACCTAGGGCAACGGGGACCGGAAATCAGCGACACTCATTACGGTATCTTCTATGAAGAAATAAATCATGCAGGCGACGGAGGACTTTACGCAGAGCTTATCCGAAACCGTTCCTTCGAAGACAACACCAGCAATCCTGATTATTGGTCGGTCAACGGAAGTGCATCAATGGCACTCACCTCTTCCGACCTGATGAACAGTGCTCAAAAAGAGGCACTGCAAGTAACCTTTATAGGCAGTGGAAGTGGTATCAGAAACGCCGGATACTGGGGAATCAGTTTTCTGAAAGACTCTACTTACACACTCACCTTCTGGGCCAAAGCAAACAGCAACGAATACAACGGATCGCTGACCGCACGACTGTTGAGTTCATTGGGTTCTAACTGTGGAACAGTGACAATCAATGGCCCTTTCAGTACTTCATGGACAAAATATACAGCGACTATCGTTCCTACAAGGACCATAACTGGTGGTATGTTCGGACTTACTGCCTCCATATCCGGAAGCATGACTTTTGATATGATCAGTCTGTTTCCACCTACATTCAAAGGACATGCTAACGGATGCAGAATAGATCTGGCCCAGAAACTTGCGGATCTCAATCCCGGATTTATCAGATTCCCAGGCGGATGTTACATCGAAGGGCAATATAGCAACGGACTCACCAACCGTTTTGAATGGAAAAAGAGTATTGGCCCTATAGAAACACGCCCGGGTCACCAAAATGTGAACTGGGGATATAGGGTTACTGACGGCATGGGATACCATGAGTTCCTGCAACTATGCGAAGACCTTCACGCCAAACCTCTCTTTGTTTCAAATGTAGGAATCGGGCACGGCTGGTATCAGGATTATCTGCAAATAGACAGTTTCATACAGGAGGCCCTCGATGCGATAGAGTATGCCAATGGCGACTCTACCACAAAATATGGTGCTATGCGTATTGCCAATGGTCATCCTGAACCATTCAATATGGATCTGATGGAGATAGGAAACGAGAATTACAACTTCTATGCCGACAATAACAATGACCAAAGTGATCATTATGCCGAACGATATAACGCGTTCTATACAGCCATCAAAGAGAAATATCCATATATGACTCTCATCGGCAATGTGCAGGCATGGGGAACAGATGCCCCCACATGGCGGAACTCATATCCAGTAGAGATGGTTGATGAACACTACTACCGTAATCCAGGATGGTTTATAAGCAATTACAACAAATACGACACTTACAGCAGGCTGGGTTACAAAGTGTATTCCGGCGAATATGCTGTGACAAGCAATTTCGGTACTACAGGTAACCTCAATGCTGCCATCGGCGAAGCTGTATACATGCAGGGAATGGAAAACAATTCCGATGTATGCAGGATGGCAAGTTATGCGCCAATCTTTGTCAATGAGAACAATCAGGTATGGGCACCCGATATGATTCGCTTCAATACGAATGCAAGTTTTGGCACTCCATCATACTATGTTCAGAAATTGTTTGCAAACAACACCGGAAAGGTGAATGTAAAATGGACAGAATCAAACAACAAGATAGAATCTGCGAGCGGAGGGAAAATAGGTTTTGCTACATGGCTGACAAGTGCCACGTTTGATCAAGTGAGTGTGACAGACAAAAACGGTAACAGTCTGATTAACGAAACCTTTGATAATGCCACCAATTGGACCAACGGCACAGGCACATGGGTCTGTTCTGACGGGACCTACTCTCAGACTGACGCAACTTCCGAGGGAGGTTCGTCAACATTCAACACCGCCCTTCAGACCGACACCTTCACCTATTCACTTGACGCTGTGAAAAACAGTGGGAAGGAAGGCTTCCTGATCATCTTTAATTATCAGGACGTCGATAATTACTGCTGGTGGAATCTGGGTGGTTGGGGCAATACCGCTCTAGCCGTAGAACAGTGTATCAACGGCAGTAAGTCTACTCTGGCTTCAATCTCAGACTCAATTACAACAGGACAGACCTATAAGATAAAGATCATCAAGACAGGCACAAACGTAAAATGCTATCTGGATAATGTCCTTATTCATGATTTCACGATGAGTGCCAGGGCGAAAGGGGTCTATGTCGCATCAAGCATCAATGATGATAACCAGACGATGTACATCAAACTGGTCAATCCCAATTCCAGAAGTCTTACATCATCCCTGTCATTTAAGAACGGAATCATCAACGGTGGTGACGCAACAGTCCTGACAAGTACCAGCGGCAATGATGAGAACACGATGTCAAGTCCCAATAAAGTGATACCGTCGACAGCATCCATAACCATAAACAATGATAATACCATCTCCTACACCATTCCGGCTTATTCGGTAAATATCCTTCGACTCAACACGTCTGATATAAAAATCGAGGCCGACGATACCACCAGCGTACTCCCTCCAACAGCAGTGAGATATTCTTTCCTGAACAAAAAAACAACCGACGACCAAGGCATGTATACCGGAGCACTAAAGAACGGTGCCGACATTGTAATGATGAATGACAATAATTATGTTCTCAGCACAGGCAGTATCGGAGGTGGAGGATATCTGAATCTGGGAACTGCAATG
Organism: Prevotella sp.; assembly: GCA_036752365.1. Taxonomy (GTDB): domain Bacteria; phylum Bacteroidota; class Bacteroidia; order Bacteroidales; family Bacteroidaceae; genus Prevotella. Next base: position 5,880 of record DAIOSW010000022.1, on the reverse strand, counting down.
CCCAAGGCCGTACTATCATCTTTATCAGACAGCTATACCATCTCAATAGACATACTGAATCATGCAGACAACAAGCTAGGCAGCTACTGTTGGGGATACGCCATAGCCAACGGTACCACAAATTATATAGGTCTGGTAAATACAGGAGGTAACACCAACTGGTATTATGAAATTAAAAACGGCAGTGTCACACAGGTCGTAAAGAGTGGTGTAGGACTAGCAACGGAGGTTTGGCATAACGTCACTTACGTACAGGATGGAGAAAACGGAAAGATCTATATCGACGGGATATTGGCTTCCACAAGTTCCGTATCAATCAAACCGGCTGATTTATCCTCAGCGATATTAGAATGCTGCATAGGCAAGTCACCTTATGCAGCCGATGCCGTGATGGAGAATGCGTTTTTCGATAATTTCCAGATCTTCAACTCTGCACTCAATCCTCAACAAGTGAAAACCATTTACAACAAAACCTCAAGAATGAGTTCTGAACTTTTCTCAAACGGTATCAATCATATCCTAAACGATAAGCAAGCAACCTCAAACGGTATTAATGTGTATGATACCGACGGTAGAATGATCAAACAGCATGTGACAAACACGAAGGCTTTTGAAGGATTAACAAAAGGCACATACATTATTGACGGCAAAAAGATGATAATAAGATAGATAAATATTGCTATTGAAAACAAACGCTTAGTAAATACTATATCGTATCAATTTACAGCAACCCTTCAGGTTCGGATAAATGACTGACAGTCAACGTCTCCGGCTGAAGGGTTGTTTTCTCCTCTGATTCTGACACAGAACTCTGACAATATTAGCAATATTCAGAAAACGAATATAAAGCGACGGAGAGTAAATCAATACATCAGATTTAAAATTCAAATAATTATACATCCATAATTTACAAATAGTATTTAAATATATTATATATAGCTACTTAACAATAACTGATCATTTATTTTCCATTGAATTAACAACACAATCTGCTGACTCTAGTCAGCAGATATGTCGACATAATTCAGCAGATATGCTGACTCCAGTCAACAGATATTAGCAGCACCTGTTTTCAGACTGCATACCACCCAAACGACAGTTCGGTGATATACTCCTATTTTCTAAACCTGTAAAGTTACCCTTCAGCCGGAGGCGCAATCAATCAGGAGATTACAAGAACCTGAAGGGTTAGATAAAAAAAATGAGACTGTATGAAGAAATGGTTTCAGACCCTTTATACCTTAAAATTCTGTGATAAGAATTCTATTAAACTCTCTTCAGACGCTACATCTAATTTCTTACGGAGTCTGTTTCATTAATGGTGAGATCACGACATTTTTCTTCAAGATTCTTGTAAAAGGAAGGATGGACCTGCTCAAAATAATATTTAACGTGAGTTCCATGATTTTATCTTAGAATAAAATCATGGAACTCACGTTATGTTATATAAAAATATATAACTTTACAGCCCAGAAATAAAATATCATAAAATGAACGGAATCAAACTCTGTATATTATCACTATTGATTTCTTCACTCTGGTCATGCAACAGCAAGAGTGAACATAGTAACGAAGAAGAATATTATTTTAAGACGGAGGTGATTCACAAGACTACCCCTGTGAAAGATCAGGGAAACAGTAACGCCTGCTGGGCCTATGCCATGCTCTCAATGATAGAGAGTGAACATCTGGCTGTGGAAGATTCTGTAAATCTTTCACCGACTTTTGTGGAACGGATGCGGATGAATGAAGAGGCAATAAAATATTATCTCGCCGATGGAAACTATCATTTCATTACCCGTGGCACCGGAATGACACTGATTCACACGATCATGCGCTATGGCGTAATGCCTTATGACTCCTATAAAGATGATCCTGATATCAGTGACAGAGTAGTCACCCGCCGACTGGCTGTTGCTGCGAATACCGCGATCAACAATAAAGTAGGGCTGAATAACTGGCAAAACAAAATTGATAATATATTGGATGACACCTACGGACCTATGCCACCCAATGTATACATGCTGGGAGCACAATACACTCCACAGGAATTTGCCCACAGCGTTTGTCGTAAAGATGAATACATGGCGCTGACAAGTTTCACTCATCATCCGTTTAATACATCTTTCGAATTAGAGATTCCGGACAACTGGGAGCATGATGAATTTCTGAACATGCCCATCGAAAGAGTAACAGCATTGGTTGAAAAGGCTTTGCGTAGTGGTCATACGGCAGTCTGGGAAGGTGACAGCAGTGAACCCGGCTTCTCTTTCAAAAAGGGGATTGCCGTATTGACAGGGAACAAACCTGTAAATCAGTTAGAACGTCAAAAAGAATTCGAGCGACTTGAAACATCAGATAACCATGCAATGCACATTATAGGTATCGCCCACGACCAACACAAAAAAGAGTTCTTCATTATGAAGAACTCTTGGGGTACGGTAAATCCCTATTACGGGTTAATCTATATGTCTATAGATTACTTTAAGATGAAGACAGTGGCTGTGTTCATGCCTTCGGCAGTCATCACAGAAAAGTGAGACAAGTATTACACAACCTCTTTATTTCATCTATCCTTGGTTTTGTTTCTATTTATTATTTATTTAGCTTCCACGTCCAGCCATCCTTGGTATCCTTTACCTCGAAGCCCTCTGCAGCCAGCAAATCGCGAATTTTATCACTTGTAGCCCAATCTTTATCAGCTTTCGCCTTTGCTCTCTGTTCCAGTAGCATATCAACCACCTTACCGAAAGCCTCTTCGCGTGCCTCATTATTGGCTCCTTGCACAGCTTTCAATCCAAGAAGATCGTAGGTAAAGAGATTCATTGTTTCAGTAAGTTCCTTCAGATCAGCCTCACTGATTGCAGATTTTTTATCAATACAACTGTTGATGATACGGCAGGCATCAAACAAATAACTGATGACAATAGGTGTATTGAAATCATCATTCATCGCATCGTAACACTTCTGACGAAGTTCGCTCACAACTTTCTTGATAGCCTCATCACTACTTTTAGAAGGAGTGACGCGATCAAGATTGTTGATTCCATCCATCAGACGTTCAAGTCCTTTCTGACTGCTTTGTAAAGCCTCGTTTGAGAAGTCTACAGGTCCTCGATAATGAGCCTGAAGGATGAAGAAACGGATGGTCATCGGACTGTAAGCCTGTGTAAGACTCTCATGAGAACCACTAAAGAACTGGTCAAGAGTGATAAAGTTTCCAAGGCTCTTACCCATCTTCTGCCCGTTGATGGTTATCATATTATTATGCATCCAGTACTTGACCATCTGGTCACCCTGGCTAGCTACCGCCTGAGCAATCTCACATTCATGGTGTGGGAAGATTAGATCCATACCACCACCATGGATATCAAAGTGACTTCCGAGATATTTTCGTCCCATAGCAGTACATTCGCAGTGCCATCCAGGGAAGCCTTCGCTCCACGGACTCGGCCAACGCATAATATGTTCGGGTTGAGCACACTTCCATAAAGCGAAGTCCACCTGGTTATGTTTTTCTCCGACGCCATCGAGTTCACGACTATTATTGATTACATCATCAAGATTACGACCTGAAAGGATCCCGTAACGATGAGCCTTGTTATATTTCTCTACGTCAAAATAGACGCTGCCCTTGCTCTCATAAGCGAAACCATTCTTGATGATTTCCTTCACCAGTTCTTCCTGTTCGATGATATGACCTGTCGCATGTGGTTCGATACTGGGAGGAAGCACATTCAGTGCATCCATAGCCTGATGGAAACGGTTGGTGAAATATTGAGCCACCTCCATCGGTTCGAGTTGTTCCAAACGGGCCTTTTTAGCAATCTTATCTTCACCCTCATCTGCATCATGTTCCAAATGGCCCACGTCAGTAATATTCCGTACATAACGCACTTTATAACCGATATGTTGGAGATATCTGAAAACTAAATCAAACGTTATAGCAGGACGTGCATGACCCAGATGAGCATCCCCATAAACGGTAGGACCGCACACATACATACCCACATGAGGAGCGTTGACAGGAACAAAAAGTTCCTTCTGACGCGATAAAGTATTGTAAATAACCAGTTTCTGTTCCATAATTATCTTATTTTCGTTTGCAAAGGTAATGCAAACCAAGCGGAGAACAAAATAAATTCATTTATTTTTTATCCTGAGATCCGGCTTACACACTCTCTTTTCCTTGATTAACGAAATAGGCATTCTGTCATATTTGAAAAGTAAGATGAAGCATCGTCATTACATCATCATTATTACATGGTTTGTATTCTATTTATTTCAAATTAATCTGTCTTATCCAATTGGCAATATCCTTTAACACCTCCGGAGATATTGTTTCCGTTATGTTAACATACTCTGAAGAATTGCCCGTGGTACAGTGTTGGAAAAGATGATTGAGTCCATCATACTCCTTAACTAGGTTTTTTCTGTTTTCAGGGAGCAATCGCTTGATTGAAAAAAGATTGGAGGTATAGATTACCTGCATATCTTTTGTTCCATTAATTGCCATGGTGGGACATTTGGTGTTTTTGATATCTGATGCGGGGTCAAAATTCAGGAAGTATACCAACCAGGGATTCGTTGTTTTTGTAAATTGTGCTATCTGAGCCTCAGCAATATCTCTTGAAAGACCGTTTAATTCAGACATTCTATGAACCTGCTCTGAAATGACGCTGTCGCCCTTCACTCCGGTTCCTGCCATACTAATGATAAAGTCTACCTTTCCACGAGATGCAAGCATGAATGTGATAGTACCCCCTTCACTGTGACCGAGAACACCTATTTTTCCGAATTTGTTCAGTTGTTTGAGGTAAGTTAGTCCGGCCATGGCATCCTCCATATTAACTATGGTCGTAAGTTCCTTTACATCACCCTTTGAAGAACCCACTCCTCTATCATCATAACGCAATGTTGCAACGCCGTTTCGAGCCAGATAGTCGGCAATGACAAGAAACGGTTTATGTTGAAAAACCTCCTCGTCACGATTTTCCTGTCCGCTACCGGTAATCATAAGCACAACCGGTACAGTCTTCTTGTTCATATTCTCATAACCTACAGGATAAGTAAGTGTTCCTGAAAACAAAGCTTTATCCGAAGGATTTGTAAAAGTAACCTCTTCTGTCTTATATGGAAATGGCGGCATTGGATTCTGAGTACGTATTAAATTCACTTCACCGGAAGTCATATTCATATCGAATGTCATCCCCGATTGCGAAAATTTACCAATAATCTCTCCGTTCCGAAGTCCTCCCGTATAAGAAACACCAAGTCTAGTGATGCTGATATTTACAGAGTCGGCACTGATATAGTTGACTACAGCTGGAAAATCCTTCACTCCTTGTTCCAGACAGTCCATGGTGCACACATCCTTTCCGCTACCATCCTGCATAAACTTAAATACCAGACTCAATTTCTGCGAACCGGCATTCAACTTACCATTCCATGTTCCACTTATCTTTTGCCCGTAACTAATAATGGCTATAAGTGCTAACACAACAGTTGAAATCATTTTCTTTTCCATAATATTTAATTTACTTGTGCAAAGATAAGTATTTAAAATAAAAACAGCTCTATTTTGTTTCATCTTTCATCTTCCGATTGATATTATTTCTCTTCATAGCAGATATTAAAAGTTGGATGCAAATATAGAATGAATTTGTCTTTGTTGTCTCTTTTATAGACTATCTAAATAAATTTTAGCAGCTACTTATTTTTTTTGCATCCAGAATATAGACATAGTATCTCAAAGCCCCGATGGAATGGGCCTTTTATTTTCTTTTTATCAGGTTGTTTTACATATACCTGAAACATTATATTTGAGAAAATAGAGAAATACTATTTGTACGTTATAAATTATATATGTTTCTTTAAATC
>DAIOSW010000021.1:0-22786 GCA_036752365.1 Prevotella sp. | reverse complement strand
GCGTACCGGAGCGGATCCCGATAGTATTGATTTGGTCATTGTCGCAACATCAACTCCGGATTACCACTTTCCTTCGACAGCATCTATCGTTGTTGATAAGCTAGGACTTAAAAATGCGTTTGCTTTTGACCTCCAGGCTGCATGCAGTGGTTTCTTGTATGCGATGGATACAGCTGCCTCATATATAAAAAGTGGCTGCTATAAGAAGATAATCGTTATTGGTGCTGATAAAATGTCGTCAATGGTGGATTATACCGATCGTGCTACATGCCCCTTGTTTGGTGACGGTGCTGGTGCTTGTATGTTTGAAGGTACTACCGAGGATTATGGACTTAAAGAGTCTTATCTGCGTACTGATGGTAAGGGACTCCCTTTCCTTCACATGAAAGCCGGTGGTTCTGTTTGCCCTCCTTCGCATTTCTCCATTGATCATCGTCTGCATTACCTTTATCAGGAAGGTCGTACTGTGTTCCGCTATGCAGTAACAAGTATGAGTGCAGCCTGCGGACTCATCGCAGACAACAATGGATTAAACAAAGATAATATTGCATGGGTAATACCTCATCAGGCCAATATGCGTATTATTGAAGCAGTTGCAAAACGGTTGGAGTTGCCTTTGGAAAAAGTGATGGTGAATATACAGCGTTATGGTAATACAAGTGCTGCCACACTGCCTTTGGCTCTTTGGGACTATGAAGCTCAGTTGAAAAAAGGTGATAATTTGATTTTCACGGCGTTTGGAGCTGGTTTCACTTATGGCGCTTCGTATCTGAAGTGGGCATACGATGGATCCGCGGCTGCTGCACCTGTTAAATAAGATAATAACTAGAGATAAGAAAACGCATCCTTAATCAAAAGATGCGTTTTTTTTTCCTTAAATAAAAAATTATGCATAAAGCTGGTTTTGTAAATATCGTGGGTAATCCAAATGTGGGGAAAAGTACACTGATGAATCAACTCGTCGGAGAACGCATCTCTATTGCTACATTCAAAGCTCAGACAACGCGTCACCGTATTATGGGTATCGTGAATACTCCAGAATCGCAAATCGTCTTTTCGGATACTCCGGGCGTACTGAAACCCAATTATAAATTGCAGGAGTCAATGCTTGCATTCTCTGAATCTGCATTGCAGGATGCAGACGTATTATTGTATGTAACAGATGTAGTCGAGACTCCTGATAAGAATATTGAATTTCTTAGTGCAGTCGCAAAAATGACAATTCCAGTGTTGCTTCTCATTAATAAGATTGATCAGACAAACCAACAGCATCTTGGAGAGATCGTTGAGAAATGGCATACGCTATTGCCTAACGCTGAAATCCTTCCAATTTCTGCCCAAAATAAATTTGGCACAGATCTGTTGATGAAACGTATCAATGAATTGCTGCCTGATTCACCACCTTATTTTGACAAAAATCAGTTGACTGATAAACCGGCCCGTTTCTTTGTTAGTGAAATTATCCGCGAGAAGATACTTCTTTATTATGATAAAGAGATCCCTTATTCTGTGGAGGTAGCTGTGGAACAATTTAAAGAAGATAATGCCCATATCCATATTAATGCCGTAATTTATGTGGAACGTGATTCTCAAAAAGGCATTATTATAGGTCATCAGGGTGTTGCATTGAAGAAAGTAAGCACAGAATCACGAAAGGCTCTTGAACGTTTCTTCGGAAAAAGTGTGTATCTAGAGACTTTTGTAAAAGTAGACAAAGATTGGCGTAGTTCCGATAGAGAGTTACATAATTTCGGATATCAATCAGAATAATAAAAAACGTATGGCAAATTTAGTAGCAATCGTCGGTAGACCTAATGTAGGTAAATCGACATTATTTAACAGACTAACAAAGACACGTCACGCAATAGTTAGTGACGAAGCCGGTACCACACGTGACCGTCAGTATGGAAAATGTGATTGGTGCGGGCGGGAATTCTCGATCGTAGATACTGGTGGTTGGGTGGTTAACTCGGATGATATCTTCGAAGAGGAGATACGTAAACAGGTGCTTATAGCAACAGAAGAGGCAGATGTGATATTATTTCTTGTTGATGTGACCACAGGTGTGACCGACCTTGATCAAGAGGTAGCAAGTATCCTACGCCGTTCAAAACTTCCTGTTCTATTGATTGCGAATAAAACTGATAATAATGATCAGATCTACGATGCTGCTGAGTTTTATTCGTTGGGAATTGGTGAACCCTATTGTATAAGCTCCGCTACAGGTAGTGGCACGGGTGACTTGCTTGATATCGTGCTGACTAAACTGAAGTCTGATCCCCAAGAATTACTTGAGGACGGAATACCACGTTTTGCAGTCGTAGGTCGTCCTAATGCAGGGAAAAGCAGTCTCGTAAATGCTTTTATTGGTGAAGAGCGTAATATCGTTACTGAGATTGCTGGAACGACACGTGATAGCATCTATACTAGATATGATAAATTCGGTTTCGACTTCTACCTTGTTGATACAGCAGGTATTCGCCGTAAGAATAAAGTAACTGAGGATCTGGAATTCTATTCGGTTATGCGATCTATTCGTTCGATAGAGAATTCGGATGTTTGTATACTAATGATCGACGCGACTAGAGGTATAGAAGCACAAGACATGAATATCTTCCAATTGATTCAGAAAAACAACAAATCGCTTGTTGTCGTTGTTAATAAATGGGATCTTGTAACGGATAAGGATACTAATATCATTAAAACCTTTGAAAATGCCATCTATTCTAGAATGGCACCGTTTACTGATTTCCCGATTATTTTTGGCTCTGCACTTACAAAACAACGTATATTCAAAGTGTTAGAGACGGCTAAAGATGTATATAATAATCGTAAGGCACATGTAGGTACTTCAAAACTTAACGAGGTAATGCTTCCTTTAATAGAGGCATATCCACCGCCTTCGATAAAAGGAAAATATATTAAGATAAAGTATTGTATGCAGATACCAAATACACAGATACCATCGTTCGTATTCTTTGCAAATCTGCCACAATATGTGAAAGAGCCATATCGTCGTTTCCTCGAAAATAAAATAAGAGAAAATTGGACAATGACAGGTACTCCTATCAATGTCTTTATTCGTCAAAAATAATTATTATGCGTCGCTTCCTAATATTATTCGCAGTAATAAGTCTTGTACTGTCATCATGTTCGAAGAAAACTCCCGAAGATGTTGCAGGTAAGGCCGCGGAGGAATATTATAATTATCTCATAGAGGGAAAATATGAGGAATATGTGGCTGCAATGGCTAATACTGAAGGAATCCCCGAAGGTTACAGGCAGCAACTTATTACGATGATAAAGCAATTTGTTGTACAGCAAAAAGAAGAACGGGGTGGATTGAAATCCGTAAAGAAAGTAAATTCAGTTATAGATAAAAGTAATACCAAGGCAGATGTCTTCCTCGAAGTATGTTATGGTGATAATGCCAATGAAGAGGTTGTTATGCCAATGGTGTTAAAAGACGGTAAGTGGAAAATGAAATAGTAGGGGTATTCCTCTACTATTTCCCCATTTCCACATCTTTTACTTTTCTGAATAGGTCGGAAGCAAAGATAAAGTCGTTAAGCTTCTTGTTTGTAGCTCTCATGATATCTTCTTTGGCACCTTGCCATTCCATCTTGCCTTCGTAGATGAATATAATATTCTCACCGATACCCATGACGGAATTCATGTCATGCGTGTTGATAATTGTGGTCATGTTGTATTCCTTAGTTATACCATGAATAAGTTCATCAATAACCAAAGATGTTTTGGGGTCAAGCCCTGAGTTCGGTTCATCACAGAATAGATATTTTGGATTTAGTGCTATGGCTCTTGCAATAGCTACACGTTTCTGCATTCCACCTGAGATCTCGCCAGGAAATTTATCCTGAGCCTCGATTAGGTTTACACGGTCTAGGCAGGTCCTGGCACGTTTCGTACGGTTGCGTAACGTATCATTTGAGAACATATCAAGAGGAAACATTACATTTTCTAATACGGAAAGTGAGTCAAATAGGGCTGCATTTTGGAAAATCATACCCATTTCTCTGCGAAGCATGATTTTTTCGCTTTTATTCATACTAATAAAGTCACGTCCGTCGTAGTTAATACTTCCTTTCGTCGGTTCGAGAAGTCCTACTATGTTCTTTATCAATACGGTTTTTCCGGAACCACTTTGGCCAATGATAAGATTGGTGATGCCATTTTCGAATGTAGCGTTGATGTCTATGAGAACCTTCTTACTACCAAAAGACTTATATAAATGGTTTATTTCTATCATGATTTATGAGAGTATTTGTGTGAGAAACAGATCCGAAAACAGGATCAAGACACTACTACAAACTACAGCATCAGTGCTGGCTTTGCCCACATTAACAGAGCCTCCCTCTACTGTGTAGCCAAAATACGCGGGGACACTCGAGATAATGAAAGCAAAGAATAGACTTTTTATAACACTCATCCACACAAACCATTGGTTAAAGTCGTGCTGTAAACCTAAAGTCAGATCATCGGAACTAATAATATGTCCGAAAAATGATGTCGCATAAGCTCCTATAATACCCGATGTTGTGCTAAAAATGACAAGGAAAGGCATCAGTGTAATCATTCCGAGGATCTTCGGCAGTATAAGAAAATTTGCTGAATTAACCCCCATAATATCCAAGGCGTCAATTTGTTGTGTTACACGCATCGTTCCAATCTCTGATGCAATATTCGATCCAACTTTTCCTGCCAGAATGAGACACATGATGGATGAAGAAAATTCGAGCAGCATAATTTCACGTGTGGTATATCCCGTGACGAAACGAGGCATCCAAGGGCTCTGTATATTCAACTTGATCTGAATACAAATGACTGCACCAATGAAAAACGAGATGAGAAGTACGATTCCAATGGAATTGACGCCAAGCTGCATCATCTCTTTTACATATTGCTTAAGGAACATCCTTAGACGTTCTGGACGAGAAAATGTTCGTCCCATAAGTATGAGGTATTTACCTAGTGTGGTCAGACATTTGTGAAATAACATGATGTATACGTTTATTTGTCCACAAAAGTAACCAAAATCCGCTAAAAAACTGCAATTCTCAAATAAGTTTTTGAGTTTATCACATATATTAAGCACAAATTTGTTACTTTTGCAATCAAATAGATCAAAATGGGAGATTTCGATAAAATAACAGACGAGAATGGTTCTATGCCTATAGAGCATGTTGAATCGATCATGACCGATGAAGAGGTATCAGATAAGGAAGAAAAAATGGAATCTTCTGCCTCTGTTGATTCTAAGCAAATGGTGCTTCGCACCGAAGGTTTAGTGAAACGTTACGGTAAGCGTACTGTAGTAAATGATGTTTCCATCAATGTAAAACAGGGCGAAATCGTAGGGCTTCTAGGGCCCAATGGAGCGGGTAAGACAACTTCTTTCTATATGACAACGGGACTGATAGTTCCTAATGCTGGTCATATCTATCTTGATGATTTGGATATAACGAAGTATCCAGTATACAAACGTGCCACACGTGGTATTGGCTACTTGGCTCAGGAAGCCAGTGTCTTTCGGAAAATGAGTGTAGAGGACAATATTATCTCTGTGCTTGAAATGACCAAACTTTCTCATGAGGAGCAGAAAGCCAAATTGGAAAGTCTTATCGCTGAATTCCATTTGACAAAGGTTCGTAAGAATAAGGGTGACCAACTCTCTGGAGGTGAACGACGTCGTACGGAGATTGCCCGTTGTCTAGCAATTGATCCAAAGTTTATTATGCTTGACGAACCCTTTGCTGGTGTTGATCCAATCGCCGTCGAGGATATTCAACACATTGTGTGGAAATTGAAAGACCGGAATATTGGAATTCTTATCACCGATCATAATGTTCAGGAGACTTTGAGCATTACAGATCGTGCATACCTGTTGTTTGAAGGACGAATTTTGTTTCAGGGTACCCCCGAAGAGTTAGCTTCAAATAAGATTGTGCGTGAGAAATATCTAAGTAATAGTTTTGTTCTTCGGAAAAAAGACTTTCAGTTGATCGATGAGCAGAAAAAAGCCCGTGAAGCTCAAGAACTGATATAAAATAATCCCCTGCCAAGATCATTGACAGGGGATTTCCAGGTTCCTATATTACAGGGAAATGATTACTTAGTTTTTTGGACGAGCTTCTTTTACAACCATTTGACGATCACCAACTTCCGCTCCGTTAAGTTTCTCGATTGCTGCGAGTGCTTCTTCTTCATTAGGCATTTCTACAAATCCAAAACCTTTGGCACGGCCAGTTTCACGGTCTTTAACCAATTTAACAGAATCAACGGTACCGATAGCTTCAAATGCATCGCGAAGTTCTTCCTCTTTCAAACGGTAATTTAAATTACCAACATAAATGTTCATAGTAAAAACTATAATTAAAAATTAATAAAAAAAATATTTCTTGAAGAGAGCAAATAAAAAGAGGAATGTCGAAAGACCACTCTCCACGTGCACTTTTCTTTCGCAAAGGAACACATAAAATTTGAAATACCCGCAAAAAAAACAATAATTTTTAAATAAATCGTTTAATTTTTGTGTTTATGTTAGGTTTTTAGAGTTAATATGACTAATTTTGCACTTCCTTAGGAATATGATCTTGCTAAGGCTGAAGAGTTTAGATTTTAAATAATAATATAAAAGTATCAGAGATGAATATTTCTTATGACAATTCCAGCAAGGTGAGTGGCGTACTTACTGTAGCTATGGAAAAAGCTGATTATCAAGAAAGAGTAGATAAGACGCTGAAATCGTATCGCAAAAAAGCAAATATACCTGGATTCCGTCAAGGACAAGTTCCTATGGGTTTAATAAAAAAACAGTTTGGTATGTCTGTAGTCGCTGATGAAGTTAATAAACTTCTCGGTGAAAAAATCTATGATTATATCAAGGAAAACAAAATACAAATGCTTGGTGAGCCAATGCCAAACGAGGAAAAACAGAAACCTGTTGATTTTGAAAAAGAAGAAAATTTCGAATTCGTTTTCGATATAGCTGTTGCTCCAGAATTCAAGGTGGAACTTACTGAAAAAGACAAAATTGACTTCTATAATATCACTGTTGATGATAAACTTATTGATCAGCAGGTTGAAATGTTTGCATCTCGTGCTGGACAATACGAAAAAGTGGACAGCTATGAAGTTAAAGATATGTTGAAAGGTAATATTGCAGAACTTGATGAGAATGGTAACACTAAAGAAAACGGTATTACTGTCGATGATGCTGTGATGTCTCCTGACTATATGAAAAATGAGGATCAGAAAACTCTCTTCAAAGATGCAAAAGTTGGTGATGTTATAACTTTCAATCCTTCCGTAGCTTACGATGGAAATGAAGCGGAAATTTCCTCTATGCTGAAACTTAAGAAGGAGGACGTAGCTGGTCTTAAGTCTAATTTCAGCTATCAGATTAGTGAGATTACCCGATTTAAAAAAGCTGAAGTTAATCAGGAACTTTTTGATACGGTCTACGGTGAGGGTGCTGTAAAAGATGAAGCAGGTTTCCGCGCTAAGATTTCTGAGGGATTATCCATGCAGTTGGTAAATGACAGTGACTATAAGTTCCTGCTTGACGTTCGTGCATATTTGGAGAAGAAGGTTGGTAAACTTGAGTTCGCTGACGATTTGCTGAAGAAAATCATGCTTCGTAGCAATCAGGATAAAGATCAGGATTATGTAGATAAAAACTATGAAGGTAGTGTAAAAGAGCTTGCTTGGCATCTTATCAAGGAACAGATTGTATCTGCTAATAATATTAAGGTTGAAGAGGCCGATATTAAAGAGGCTGCAAAAGAGACAGCCCGCCAACAGTTTGCTCAGTACGGCATGACAAATATTCCTGAAGACATATTGGATAATTATTCTAAACAGATGCTTGAGAAGAAAGAGAATCTAGATGGGCTAGTTGATCGTTGCGTCGATGTTAAATTGACCGCAGCTTTGAAAAAGGTAGTCAAACTGAATGAAAAAAGCATTACTTTAGAAGAATTTAATAAGTTAATGGCATAGAAATCATATTTTTTTAGAAAAAAATCTTCCATATAAGGAGGTTATCGACTTTTTTTTGTATTTTTGTTCCTAAGAAATAAAAAAAGGTCGGCAACCTCCTTTTCATGTAAAATAATTATTATGAATGATTTTAGAAAATATGCTACTAAGCATTTAGGAATGAACGGTATGGTTCTTGACGATGTTATCAAGTCGCAAGCACAATATCTGAATCCTTATATTCTGGAAGAACGTCAACTGAATGTTACTCAGATGGACGTGTTTTCACGCCTAATGATGGACAGAATAATCTTTTTAGGTACGGAGATTGATGATTATACTGCAAATACCCTGCAGGCCCAGTTGCTTTATCTTGATTCTGCAGATTCAGGTAAAGACATTTCGATATATATCAACTCTCCTGGAGGCAGCGTTACTGCTGGTCTCGGTATTTATGATACGATGCAGTTTATTTCGAGTGATGTCGCTACTATTTGTACTGGTATGGCTGCATCCATGGCATCGGTTCTTCTTGTTGCTGGAACAGAAGGTAAACGTTCGGCCCTTACTCATAGCCGCGTGATGATTCACCAGCCAATGGGTGGCGCACAAGGTCAGGCTTCGGATATCGATATCATGGCAAAAGAAATTCAGAAAATGAAGAAAGAACTATATACAATCATATCCAACCATTCTCATACACCTTATGATAGAGTATGGGCTGATTCCGATCGCGATTATTGGATGACGGCAGAAGAGGCTAAAGCGTATGGCATGATAGATAATGTTTTAGTTAGAAAGAAATAAATTAGTTAATGAAGAAAGTATGTAGCTTTTGTGGACGGAGCGAGAAAGATGTTAAACTGCTTATTACAGGAATAAATGGTTTTATCTGCGAAGATTGTGCGAAACAGGCTTATGAGATTGTTCAGGAGTCTGGTTTGACAGCTTCGGAGAAAGAAAATACAAATTTCTCGTTAAAGAAAGTTCCTAAGCCCAAAGAAATAAAGAACTATCTTGATCAGTATGTGATTGGTCAGGATGATGCAAAACGATATTTGTCTGTATCGGTATATAATCACTATAAACGTCTCCAACAACCAATGTCCGATGACGGTGTAGAAATAGAGAAAAGCAATATAATTATGGTGGGTAGTACTGGTACAGGAAAGACGTTGTTGGCAAGAACAATAGCAAAACTTCTTGAAGTTCCATTTACTATCGTAGATGCAACTGTGTTTACCGAAGCTGGTTATGTTGGTGAGGATGTTGAAAGTATCCTAAGTCGTCTTTTGCAAGTGGCTAATTTTGATGTCGCTGCTTCTGAACGCGGAATTGTGTTTATTGATGAAATTGACAAAATTGCCAGAAAACAAGATAATCCATCAATCACCCGCGATGTGGCAGGAGAAGGTGTGCAACAAGGATTGCTCAAACTTCTAGAAGGATCGATGGTGAATGTTCCACCTAAAGGCGGCCGAAAACACCCTGATCAAGATTATATACATGTAGATACAAAGAATATTCTCTTTATTTGTGGAGGAGCTTTTGATGGTATAGAACGCAAAATTGCTCAACGGCTCAATACCCATGTTGTTGGTTATAATTCTGTTCAGAATGTTAGTAAAATAGATAAGGGAGACCTGATGAAGTATATCCTTCCTCAAGATCTAAAGGCGTTCGGTTTGATTCCAGAATTAATTGGACGATTGCCTGTACTTACATATCTAAATCCATTGGATAAGGATGCTCTGCGCAATATTCTGACAGAGCCTAAAAACTCGATAATAAAACAATATATTAAACTTTTTGACATGGATGGAATCAAATTGACGTTCAGTAAAGAGTCAATGGATTATATTGTTGAGAAAGCTGTCGAGTATAAACTAGGCGCCCGTGGTTTACGCTCTATTGTAGAGAGCATAATGATGGATGCCATGTTTGAAGTACCATCTAAGAGAGTAAAAACATTTGAAGTAACACTCGATTATGCGCAGAAGCAGATTGATAAAGCCAATCTACAGAAACTAGAAAGCGCATAGCTGTAATAAGTAGTAATAAAAAAAACTGCTTGATAATATGACAGAAAAAGTGAATCTTACAGAAGAACTAAAACGTTATTTCGGTTTCGATAAGTTCAAGGGAGACCAGGAGATGATTATTCGTAACGTTCTCAGTGGTAATGATACCTTTGTCTTAATGCCTACCGGTGGCGGTAAGTCTCTTTGTTATCAATTACCGTCCCTTTTGATGGATGGTACGGCTATTGTCATTTCACCACTCATCGCTCTGATGAAAAATCAGGTAGATGTAATGAGTAATCTCAGTGAGGAGGATGGTGTAGCTCATTGCTTGAATTCTTCTTTGAATAAAGCTGCAATTGACAAGGTTAAAGATGATATTACGTCAGGGAAGACAAAACTTTTGTATGTAGCCCCTGAATCACTGACAAAGGATGAGAATGTAGAATTTCTCAAAACAGTCAAAATATCCTTCTACGCAATCGATGAAGCTCATTGTATTTCGGAATGGGGGCATGACTTTAGACCTGAATACAGAAGAATTCGCCCGATAATAAACGAAATTGGTAAAGCGCCCGTCATTGCTTTGACGGCAACAGCTACGGATAAGGTGCGTACAGATATAAAGAAAAACTTAGGAATAATAGATGCGTTAGAATTTAAAAGTTCTTTCAATCGTCCTAATCTTTATTACGAGGTACGTCCCAAGACGAAGGAAATTGACAAAGATATCATCCGTTTTATAAAGCAAAATACTGGGAAAAGTGGAATCATCTATTGTCTTTCCAGAAAAAAAGTGGAGGAGTTGGCTGCAATATTACGTGCAAACGATATTAGTGCGTCAGCTTATCATGCAGGTCTTGATTCTGCTACACGATCTAAAACACAGGATGATTTTCTGATGGAAAAGATAGATGTTATAGTGGCGACAATAGCGTTCGGTATGGGTATAGACAAGCCCGATGTACGTTTTGTTATTCACTACGATATCCCTAAAAGTCTTGAGGAATATTATCAAGAAACAGGTCGTTCTGGACGTGATGGCGGTGAAGGTCTCTGTGTTGCGTATTATGCAAATAAAGATCTTCAGAAACTGGAAAAGTTCATGGAAGGTAAACCTGTGTCCGAACAGGATATAGGCAGGCAGCTCTTGCAGGAAATTGCTGCTTATGCCGAGTCGTCAGTGTGCCGCAGAAAGATGCTGTTACACTATTTCGGCGAAACTTACGAGAAAGAAAATTGTGGAAATTGTGATAATTGTCTCTCACCCAAAAAGAAAGTGGAAGCAAAGGATAAATTAGTATTAGTATTAGATGTGATAAGTGCGGTAAAAGAAAATTTCCGCTCAGACTATGTTATAGATATTCTCTTAGGTAAAGAAACAGATGAAGTTACTGCCCATAAGCATGAAGAACTGGAACAGTTCGGTGCGGGCATGGATGATGATGATAAGATATGGAATGCTGTCATACGTCAGGCTCTCATTGCTGGATACCTTAAAAAAGATGTAGAAAACTATGGCTTGTTAAAGATAACACCAGAGGGTAAAAAGTTTATGAAGAAACCTCAATCGTTCATGATTGTCGAAGACAATGATTTCGATGAAGAGGAAGAAGAAACGATGAATAGAGGTGGCGCTTTGTGTGCCGTTGACCCTGCATTATATACCATGTTGAAGGACTTGCGTAAGAAAGTATCTAAAAAATTGCAAGTTCCTCCTTATGTTATATTTCAGGATTTATCTTTGGAACAGATGGCAACCGTCTACCCGATCAGTCTTGAGGAATTGCAGAATATTCCGGGTGTTGGCGCAGGAAAGGCAAAGCGTTACGGTGCCGATTTCTGTGCTTTAATAAAAAAACACTGTGAAGAAAATGATATAGAACGTCCTGAAGATCTGCGTGTTCGAACCGTGGCTAAGAAATCTATGCTAAAGGTGAGCATCATTCAGAGTATTGATCGTCAGGTCGCCCTAGATGATATTGCAAATGCAAAAGGCATAGAATTTGAGGATTTGCTTGATGAAATTGAAGTTATCGTCTATTCTGGAACAAAACTTAACATAGATTATTTTCTGAATGATGTGATGGATGATGATCATATAGATGATATTTATGAGTATTTTAAAGATTCCGAAACAGATAGTCTGCACACTGCAATTAAAGAGTTAGGTAATGATTATACCGAAGATGAGATACGTCTCGTCCGTATAAAGTTTTTATCAGAAATGGCGAATTAAAAAGAGTTAATCCAATACGAAAATAATTAAAACATGTCGGATATATGGAATTAAATCAGTAAATTTGCACGCAATAAATTTTTTAAAAGTTATGTCATCATTTATTGCAGATAAAATTGTTATGGACGGTTTGACATTCGATGACGTCCTATTAGTCCCTTCGTATTCGGAAGTTTTACCAAAGTCGGTGGATTTATCCACAAAGTTCTCAAGAAATATAGAACTGAAGGTGCCGTTTGTAACGGCTGCCATGGATACTGTTACTGAGGCTCCGATGGCAATCGCTATTGCGCGTGAAGGAGGAATAGGCGTTATTCACAAGAATATGTCAATTGAAGATCAAGCTCGCCAAGTGGCTATTGTTAAACGTGCCGAGAATGGTATGATCTATGATCCTGTTACAATACGTCGTGGGTCAACGGTACAAGATGCTCTTCAGATAATGGCTGATTACCATATCGGAGGTATCCCTGTTGTTGACGATGGTGGTTATTTAGTGGGGATTGTGACTAATCGTGATTTGCGTTTTGAACGTTGTCTGGATAAAAAAATAGATGATGTCATGACAAAAGAACATTTAGTGACTACAACACAGAAGACCGATCTTGTTTCTGCGGCTCAAATATTACAGGAGCATAAAATTGAAAAGTTACCTGTTGTAGATAAAGATAACAAACTTATTGGACTTATTACATATAAAGATATTACCAAGGCTAAGGATAAACCCATGGCTTGCAAGGATAGCAAGGGTCGTTTACGCGTAGCTGCCGGTGTTGGTGTTACTGTTGATACGATTGATCGCATGACCGCCTTAGTTGAAGCCGGTGCTGATGCTATTGTTATTGATACAGCGCACGGACATTCAAAGTCTGTAATAGAGAAACTTGTAGAGGCAAAGAAACTATTCCCAAATGTAGATATTGTAGTTGGTAATGTTGCTACAGGCGCTGCTGCAAAAATGTTGGTTGAGAATGGTGCTGATGCTATCAAGGTAGGTATAGGACCAGGTTCCATATGTACTACTCGTATCGTTGCAGGTGTAGGTGTTCCTCAGTTGAGTGCAGTCTATGATGTAGCTTGTGCTCTTAAAGAGAAAGGTATTCCATTGATTGCAGATGGAGGTCTTCGTTATTCCGGAGATATTGTTAAAGCATTGGCTTCCGGAGGTTGCTCTGTTATGATTGGTTCACTCGTTGCCGGAACAGAAGAAAGCCCAGGTGAGACAATCATTTTTAACGGACGTAAGTTTAAGAGTTACCGTGGCATGGGCTCATTAGAAGCAATGGAAAACGGTTCTAAAGATCGATATTTCCAGTCTGGCACCAAAGATGTTAAGAAGCTTGTTCCAGAAGGAATTGCTGGTCGTGTTCCTTATAAAGGTACTGTTCAGGAAGTTATCTATCAGCTTATTGGTGGATTACGTTCTGGTATGGGTTATTGTGGTGCTGAAAATATTGAAAAATTACATGATGCGAAATTCACTCGTATCACCAGTGCGGGCGTTCTCGAGAGTCATCCTCATGATGTAACAATCACCAGCGAAGCTCCAAATTACAGCCGTCCTGAATAATTCAGAACAAAACAAAATGAAACTTAGATTATTTCTTTTAACTTCTTTATTGTGTGGCACATCCGCTTTTGCGCAGGATGATCCTACCATTATGAAAATTAATGGTGTGCCGGTATCGCGTTCAGAATTTGAATATTCTTTTAATAAGAATAATTCCGAGGGCGTAATTGATAAAAAAAGTGTAAACGAGTATGTGGATCTGTTTGTCAATTACAAGCTGAAAGTTGTAGCTGCTCTAGATGCACATCTTGATACCCTGACTTCGTTTAAGACAGAATTTGCTAGTTATCGAGACCAGCAGATACGTCCTACAATGGTGACTGATGAAGATGTTCTGAAAGAAGCTCATAAGGTATATGAAGACACAAAAAATAGGATTGGTGCTGCAGGCCTTTTTCATGCAGCACATATTTTTCTTCATCTCGACCAAAAAGCAAAGTCTGAGGATCAAGCTAAAGTAAAGTCACGTATAGATTCTATCTATGGTGTATTGAAGAAAGGCGGAGATTTTGCAGCTTTGGCAAAGATGTATTCTGAGGATAGAGGTTCTGCTGCTCAGGGGGGACTCTTGCCATGGCTTGGCCCGAAGCAGACTTTGAAAGAATTTGAGGATCAAGCTTATGCGTTAAAATCGGGACAGATGAGTAAGCCTTTTCTTTCAACAGCAGGTTATCATATCATATTAATGAAAGAGAAGAAACCTTTGGATCCGTTTGATTCATTGAAAACTAATATTATTAATTTTCTAGAGCAACGTGGCATTCGAGAGCAGGTGGTCAATCAGAAGCTGGATACGATAGTAAAGCTTTCTAACGGAAGCTTGACAAAAGAACAAGTTCTGGCTCAACGAGCTGATTCACTTGAGGCTCTCGATCCTAATCTTAAATATCTTATCCGTGAATATCATGACGGACTGTTACTTTATGAGATGAGCAACCGTATGGTATGGGATAAAGCATCAAAAGACGAACCTGCTCTTAAGAAATATTTCAAAAAGAACAAAAAGAAATATGCATGGACATCACCTCGTTTTAAGGGTATCGTATATCATGTCAAAAACGGCGATGACGTAGATGCTGTTAAAAAGTGTGTCAAGAAGTTACCTTTTGATCAATGGACTTCAGTACTCCGTAAGACCTTTAATAATGACTCAGTCATTCGAGTAAGAGTAGATAAAGGAATCTTTAAAAGCGGTGACAATGCCTTTGTCGATAAACTCGTTTTCAAGAAGGATACAACAGTGACCGCAGTTAAGGATTATCCGATTGATAGCTATTTCGGAAAAGTCCTCAAGAAAGGTCCAGAGGAATTGTCTGATGTTCGTGGACTTGTTACTTCAGATTACCAGCAGGTACTAGAGAGTGACTGGGTAAAGGGATTGCGTGCAAAGTATCCTGTGGAAATAAATAAAGAGGTTCTATCTACCGTTAATAAACATACTAAATGAAAAAAATAATATTTGCGCGCACCGTTTTGCTCGCTCTAGTGTTGTCTTCATGCACCGTTTTGGTTGCACAGACAGACAATGTCGTAGATGAGGTCATCTGGGTTGTCGGCGATGAACCGATATTGAAATCAGATGTAGAGGCGATGCGTCTCCAAGCTCAATCTGAGGGTGTGAAATGGGGTGGAGATCCAGATTGTGCCATACCCGAACGTATAGCTGTAGATAAGCTTTTTTTACACCAGGCTGCTATTGATAGTCTGAATGTGACTGAGTCTGAAATTTCTACAGGTGTAGAAAATCAGATAAATTATTGGATAGAGCTTATTGGTTCGAGAGAAAAACTCGAAGAATATAAAAAGGAGAGTATCTCACAGTTGCGTTCCGAACTCCATGACGATTACAGAGACCGTCAGCTGGTTCAGAAGATGAAAGAGAAAATCGTCAAGGATATGACAGTCACTCCTTCTGAGGTACGTCGTTATTTCCATGATGTGCCTGTTGACAGTATCCCATATATACCAACAGAGGTAGAGGTTGAAATCATAACTCAGACCCCTCGCATTGAGCAGGAGGAGATAAACAGGGTTAAGGATGAATTACGTGACTATACAGACCGTGTAAATAAAGGAGAATCACAGTTTTCAACTCTTGCAACTCTTTATTCTGAGGATCCAGGTTCTGCTCGTAAGGGTGGTGAGTTAGGTTATTTAGGTAGAGCGATGTTGGATCCCGCGTTTTCAAATGTAGCTTTTAATCTTACCGACCCCAAAAAAGTGTCGAAGATAGTAGAGAGCGAGTCTGGTTTTCATATCATACAACTTATTGACAAACGTGGCGACAAGGTTAATGTACGTCATATCCTCCGTAGACCACATGTTTCTGATGAATCTATCAATAAGGCTATCTTGCGTCTTGATTCTATCGCTAGTGACATACGTGCCGGAAAGTTTACTTTTGAGGATGGAGCTACATATGCTTCTGACGATAAAGAGACTCGTAGCAATCACGGATTAATGACTAATGTTTCACAGGCGGAACGTACTTCTAAATTTAGATTACAGGATCTCCCACCTGCTATTGCCAGAGTTGTTGATTCGATGAAGGTTGGTCAAGTGTCAAAAGCTTTTCAGATGATCAATGAAAAAGGTAAGACTGTTTGTGTGATTGCAAAACTGAAAAATCGTATTGATGGTCATAAGGCTACAATGGCTGATGATTTCCAAACATTGAAGGATGTGGTGCTCAACAAACGCAAGGAAGATAAAATTCATCAATGGGTAGTTGACAAGTTGAAGACAATTTATGTAAGGGTGAATGACAGATATAAAAACTGTAATTTCGAATATCAGGGTTGGATTAAATAATGAGTAAAACGAAATCAGGAAAAATATTCGGCGGGCATAGATTCATCATATTTGTGATTCTATGCCTGTTTGGACTTTGTCTAGTTCAGTCTAAAGGCAGGAAGGCTCGCCGTAGTCTACCAAAAGTTGACAATAAGGTCTATCTTCTACATGCAGACCAGTTGAGATACAATCAGATGCGAAATGCTGATGCTCAGATTCTCAATGGTCATGTATCTTTTTTACATAAGGGTGCTTACTTATATTGCGACAGTGCTTATTTCTACCAATCGTCTAATTCGTTTGAGGCCTTTGGACATGTGAAAATGCGTCAAGGAGATACGTTGACTCTAAATAGCGATTATGCCTTTTATGACGGAAATGAAGAGATGGCTCAGGCACGTTACAATGTGGTGCTCAATCATCGTGGTTCCAAATTATTTACTGATAGTTTGAACTATGATAGGCTTTACAAAATAGGATATTTTTTCGAGGGAGGAAAGTTAATTGATAAGGGCAATGTTCTTACTTCCGATTGGGGAGAATATAGTACCGACACGCATAAGGCAGTGTTCAACTATAAGGTAAAACTACGTAATAAGAAGTTCGTTCTTACCACTGATACCTTGCATTACGACACTCGTTCTTCTATGGCGAATATTATAGGCCCGTCGAATATCAAGTCGGGTAAGAGTACCATATATACGGAACGAGGATATTATGATACGAAACGTGACCGTGTCCGACTGCTTGACCGTTCCGTGATTAAAAATGAAGGAAAAACAATTATTGGAGATAGTATTTATTATGATGATAAGCGTGGTATCAGCAAGGCCTTCCGTAATGTTGTCTACACAGACGTTGTGAATAAGAACAAGATGACAGGTGACTATTGTTACTACAATGAGAAGACGGGTTATGCCATGGGCACAGATAAAGCTTTGGTCATGGACTTCTCACGTCCTGATACTTTGTTCATACATGCTGACACCTTCAAACTGTTTACTCATAATATCAAAACAGATTCAGTCTATCGTGTCATTCGCGCTTACCATAAGGTACGCATTTTTCGTAGCGATGTTCAAGGGGTATGCGATTCGTTGATATATAACAGCAAGGACTCGTGCATATCCCTGTATAATGATCCTATCTTATGGAATCAGAACCAACAGCTCCTTGGCGAAGTCATCAAAGTATATATGAATGATTCAACCGTCAATTGGGCACATGTTATTGGTCAAGCACTTTCTGTACAGCAAATGAATGATACGACAAAGTTCAATCAGATTGCCAGTACAGAAATGAAGGCATTCTTTGTTCATGGTGATATAAACGAAGGGCAAGCAATAGATAATGTAAGGGTTGTCTATTATCCGATAGATGACAGTGACTCCACAATCATCGGTCTCAACTATACTGAGACCAGTAAAATGAAGATATTCTTAAAGAATAGGAAGATGGAGAAAATATGGATGCCCGAATCTACAGGAACTCTGTATCCGATAACCCAGATACCTGCCGATAAGAAATTCCTGCCGTCGTTTGCTTGGTTTAATTATATTCGTCCAAAGGACAAAAATGATATTTTTAAATGGAGGGGTAAGTCGAAAGGTCAAATGCTTAAACAGACAGCGCGTCATGAACCACCTCTAAGGAGTATAACAAAACCTCAAGTGGAAAAGAAATGATAGCTGTAAACAATTTAATGTAGATATAGCCATTTTTGCAGCAACCCATTGTTGAAATTAGTGGTTTTATGGTCTATGACAGATTGAATGTTTAAAATGATTTTTTGTAAAGATGAGCGATATTATACGTCTTCTACCAGATTCGGTAGCTAATCAGATTGCGGCAGGTGAGGTTATTCAACGTCCTGCTTCAGTTTTAAAAGAACTAGTCGAGAATGCCGTTGACGCTGGGGCGAAGACGGTTAATGTGATTGTTGTCGACTCTGGAAGAACTTCAATTCAAGTGATTGATGATGGTAACGGTATGTCTGAGACAGATGCTCGTCTTTCGTTCGAACGTCATGCTACATCTAAGATAAAGGAGGCAAGTGACTTGTTCTCTCTTCATACCATGGGGTTTCGCGGTGAAGCTTTGGCATCTATTGCTGCTGTGGCTCAGGTTGAACTCACTACCCGTCTCGCCGGTGATGAAATAGGGACCCACCTGTCGATATCTGGTTCAAGAATAATGAACCAAGAGCCTGTATCTTGCCCTGTAGGTAGTAACTTCCTTATCAGTAATTTGTTTTTTAATGTTCCTGCACGTCGAAGATTTCTTAAGACGAATGCTACGGAGTTAAATAATATCCTTACGGCCTTTGAACGTATCGTGCTCGTTAATCCGCAGGTGACATTTACTATCCATAATAATGGAGTGGAACTGCTCAACCTGCCCAGTTGCTCTCTCCGACAGAGAATAATAGATGTATTCGGTAAGCGTATCAATCAAGATTTACTCCCAGTAGATGTCAATACCTCTATGGTTAAGATTAACGGCTTTGTTGGTAAACCGGAGTCATCTAAGAAAAAGGGTGTGCATGAATATTTCTTTGTAAACGAGCGTTTCATGAAACATCCATATTTTCATAAAGCCGTAATGAATGCTTATGAACGCATGATCCCTGAAGGCGAGCAAGTGCCTTATTTTATCTATTTTGATATAGCTCCAGAAGATATTGATGTGAATATACACCCTACAAAGACAGAGGTGAAATTCGAAAATGAACAGGCTGTCTGGCAGATATTATCTGCTGCTGTAAGAGAGGCCATCGGTAAATTCTGTGATGTGCCTTCGATCGACTTCGATATGCAGGGATGTCCTGATATACCTCTTTTTAATCCAGAGATCAAAGTAGAGCAACCTCGTACCGATATAAACACATCATATAATCCTTTTAATTCGCATTCAGAGCATCAACAGGCTGTGCCAAAACATTGGGAAGAGCTTTATGCCGGCATAAACGAAAATGTTGGAAATCAGGAAAATTCCTTTTTCGACACTGAAAGTGATGATGAAAACAATAAGATAATTGCAGACAAGTCTCCCATCCATTACCAGTATAAAGGTAAATATATCATGACGGCAGTCAAATCTGGTTTGATGATTATCGATCAGCAAAGAGCACACACGCGTATTCTTTATGACTCATATATGTCTCAGTTGTCCTCACGCAATGGGAATCCTCAACGTGTCTTATTCCCTGAGGTCATTCAGTTCTCAGCAGCTGAGGCAGTCATGGTTGAGAAAATTATGAGCGAACTTAATGATGTAGGATTTGAACTAACCAATTTGGGTGGCAACAGCTTTGCTGTGAATAGTATTCCTGCAGATGTAGAGGGCGTGAATATAATATCTTTATTGCAGACTATCGTTCAGACTGCTATAGAGAATGGAAGCGAGGTACGTGAGGAAATCAATCGCTCTGTGGCGTTGAGCCTCGCCCGTAATGCAGCAATTCCTCAGGGACAGGTGCTCAGTAATGAAGAGATGGAGAATGTTATTAATCAGTTGTTTGCTTGTACTAATGTCAATTATACACCCGATGGTAAGTCCATCTTGTGTATATTACAGCAACAGGATATAGAACATTTATTTCACTAATATCTTTTTATTTTAAAAATCGGTTCTAATAAAAATAAATATATATATTTGCAACCGGTATAAACGGCAAAAGTTGTCGTTATGACATAATTAAATGTAATATCTATATGAAGAAAGTCTTAATATGTTTTGCTTTTGCCTGTTTGGCAACCTCTTCCATAGCGCAAGATGATTTATCCTCAGGTGCATCTCAGATGAAGTATAGTGTATCCACAAATTCATTCTGGAGTAACTGGTTTGTGCAGAGCAATGTTTCCTACAGTGCTTTCTATATGGATGAAGATAATGGAAAAGGATTGAGTGATAGTCCATTCAAATCCTTTCGTCGTGATTTTGGCGTATCCTTTGCGGTTGGAAAATGGTTTACTCCAGCCTTGGGACTTCGTACGAAGATAAGCGGAGTTTGGGGGAAGATGCCCTCTCTGAATGAGAAGATGAAATATTGGAATCTTCAGGAACAAGCCTTGTTCAATCTCAGTAATATGATTTACGGGTATAGTGACACGCGTGTGTGGAATTTTATTCCTTATATTGGATTTGGAACTCTTCGTCATTGTAGCAAAGACCGTTATGCTATGGGGTATAGTGCCGGTATTCTCAATACGTTTAAGATCAACAAAAATATCATGTTGAATTTTGATGTCAATCTCGTTGGGGCTGAAAAAGACTTTGATGGTGTACACGGTAATGCAACATCTGTATTCTTTAAGTCGAAGGACCATATCGTAAGCGCGGAGGTTGGTGTTACATTCAACATCGGTAAGTCTTCATGGGATAGAACACCTGATGTCGATGCTATTCAAACACTCAATCAGGGACAGATAGATGCCATGAGTGCACAGCTTGCTGATGTTCAGGACGAGAATGCAAAGTTACAGGAGTTGGTTGACAGCAAGTCTGGACTGTCTGACTCCTTATCTGAGGTCGTAGAAAAGAATGATAATGCAAGCATAACAACAATACCGTTGTCTGTTTTCTTTAATATTGATGAATCACGAATGACCTCACGTAGAGAATTACTAAATGTTAAGACCATCGTTGATTTTGCGAAAGCTAAAGGATCTGAGGTTGTTGTCACAGGTTATGCTGACAGTAAGACAGGTCGGCCTCAATATAATAAGAATCTCAGTCAGAAACGTGATGACGCGGTTGCGAATGAACTTGTCAAGATGGGAGTTGAACGTAGCAAGATTCAAGTAGTAGCTGCCGGAGGCACTAATGATTTATCCCCATTCGACTATAACCGTCGTGTTACAATCGAGATAAAATAATACGTCTTAATCCATAAAAAGCGACTGCAAAAATCTTTTGCAGCCGCTTTTTATAATGTTTTCTGTTTTATCTTATTTGAATCCGATAATCTTACGAACTTCTTTCAGAGTGGATGACGCGCTTTCACGTGCTCTGTCGGCACCTTCTTTGGCTACTTTATCCAGAAGCTCGGTGTTTGAACTGTATTCTAATATACGTTCACGGATTGGATTTGTAACCTTTACCACATCTTCAGCAATCTGTTTCTTCATATCGCCGTATCTCAGCGTGCAGTCATTCCACTTCTCATCGAAATATTGGTAGGTCTCCGGTGCTGATACTATTCTCATGAAGGTAAAGAGATTCTCTATTACTTCAGGACGTTCGCTATTTGGTGTTTGTGGCCCTTGGTCTGTAACAGCCTTCATCACTTTCTTCCGTATCGTTTTCTCATCATCGCGCAAGTAGATACAGTTGCCTTCACTCTTGCCCATCTTTCCACTACCATCAAGTCCGGGAACCTTGATGCTTTTCTCTGAAAAATAGAAATTTTGTGGCTCAATGAAAAACTCTACACCGTATATGTTATTAAATCTACGTGCATATTTGCGGGCCATCTCCATGTTTTGTTCCTGATCTTTTCCCACAGGTACCTTCACGGCTTTATGTTGCAGAATATCTGCTGCCATTAATGAAGGATAGGTGAGGAGTCCGGCATTCACATTATCCGGTTGTTTACGTGCTTTTTCTTTAAATGTTGTAACACGTCCAAGCTCGCCGAGATATGCATTCATATTTAGATATAAATACAATTCGAGAGTCTCTTTCACATCACTTTGAACATATATTGGGGCTTTGACAGGATCGATTCCGCAGGCAAGATATTCAGCCAGAATAGTCTTTACGCTCTGTTGTATATCTTCTGGTTTTGGGTGCGTGGTCAATGAGTGCCAGTCGGCAATAAAAAACATACAGTCATATTCATCCTGCATCTTAACAAAACTCTTTACTGCTCCAAAATAGTTGCCTAAGTGGAGGTTTCCAGTTGGACGTATGCCGCTAACTACTTTTTCCATTTGTTCTTTCGTATTTATTTCAATAAAACTGACCGCGAAGGTACTAAAATTAGCGCAAAAAAAAAAGAAAGAGAGTCTAAAACTGAGAATATATATAGTATTTATCAAAAAAAACAATCAAAAATTTGGTGAATTGAAATAAAACCCATATCTTTGCACCCGCTTTCAGATATTACTGAAGGGCGTTTAGCTCAGCTGGTTTAGAGCATCTGCCTTACAAGCAGAGGGTCGG
>DAIOSW010000020.1:0-22843 GCA_036752365.1 Prevotella sp. | reverse complement strand
TCTTGCACCACTTAGTCCTTCATTTGATTGATTTATAACTTTAATATTATTATTTTTTTTTGCCCATTCATCACAGATTGCCCCGCATCGATCAGGTGACCCGTCCTCTACAAGAATCACTTCATAATCAGAAAGAGCCTGATTGATAACACTTTCGAGACACCGATCAAGCGTCTTTTCTGTTTTGTAGGCAGGAACGACAATGCTGAGTTTCATATTACATATTTTGGATATAACGTGAATGTTACTATTTTATTTGCTAAAAAGTAATAATAAAAGTATTTTTACGTTAGAGTTATAAATATGAGTAGTAAGAAAGTAGAGAATAGTTACTCACACGTCCTAAAATACACAGGAATCTTTGGGGGTGTACAGGGTATAAGTATACTTGTTGGCATCATACGTAATAAGTTATGTGCCGTGATACTTGGACCTGAGGGATTCGGTCTTATCACACTTTTCACATCCACAGTCACTTTCGTCTCAACATTATCAGATTTAGGTCTTTCATTCAGCGCCGTTCGCCATGTGTCAGAGCTATTTGAAAGCGGAGATAAATCCAAGATTGATCATTTTATTAAGGTTGTCAGGGCATGGAGTTTGCTTACGGGATTAGCCGGAATGTTTTTATGCATTATCCTTAGTCCGCTTCTCAACAAATGGACTTTTGATTGGGGAGAGCATACCCTGCATTTCGTACTTTTATCACCTATCATTTTACTTACAGCTATTACCAGTGGAGAAACAGCAATACTCAAAGGAGCGCGTCGGTTGCGTAGCTTGGCATTTATTTCAATACTCAGCGTCGTCGTATCTTTGTTTATCTCTGTTCCGATCTATTACATTTGGGGGGAAACAGGAATTATTCCAACGCTTGTCGGAACCGCATTGGCAATTATGTTGATAACGATTGGCTATTCCTATCATTTATATCCTTTGAGGTCTTTATTCGTGAAAGGTTTTGGATCAGAGGGGCTTGGAATGGTAAAACTTGGTATATCTTTTCTGTTTGCGGGAATCTTAGGCAGTGGTGCTGAGCTGATTGTGCGTTCATTTCTTAACAATGCCTCTTCCCTTGACACTTTGGGACTTTATAATGCCGGTTATGTGATTATTTTTACCTATGCCTCGATGGTCTTTACGGCAATGGAGACAGATTACTTTCCACGTTTGTCGTCCGTTAATCATGATAAAGATGCTGTCAATCAAACTGTAAATCGTCAGATCGAGGTATCGCTACTTATCATTTCCCCCATGCTTGTCGCCTTTACCGTGTTATTACCCATTCTATTACCGTTGTTATATAGCAGTAAGTTTTCTCCAGTTATAGGTATGGCACAAGTTGCTGTGATATCCATGTTTTTCAGAGCGTTGACATTGCCCGTTTCTTATATAACTCTTGCCAAAGGCGACTCTGTGGCTTATCTAATACTGGAAACGATTTATGATATTATATTTGTCATGCTTATCATTTTCGGTTTCAAATACTTGGGATTGTTTGGTACAGGATTGGCGTTGGCAACAGCAGGTTTCATTGATTTCATCTTGGTGAATGTCTATGCACATGTAAGATACCAATATTCCATATCAAATTATGTGTTAAACGTCTTTTTATTACAGTTACCTTTACTCATCGCAGCCTACTTGCTGACATATATTGATATTCAGTGGTTATATTGGCTGTCAGAATCACTGTTGGCTACTATTAGTCTGTTCATTTCTATCCGTAAATTGCATTCTAAGACATCCTTGTGGAATACTCTTGGAACTAAATTGAAATCTAAGTTTAGATATGAATAAGGTTGCCGTATTAGTTGCTGTATATAATTCATCGAGATATCTGTGTCAGTGTATTGATTCTTTATTGTCACAGACACTTAGGGATATCCAGATTATTGCCATTGACGATTGTTCTACCGATGATTCTCTCTCAATTCTCCAAGATTATGCAGATAAGGATAGTCGGGTAAAGGTAATATCTCTGCCTTTAAATACTGGTCAGGCTCATGCTCGTAACGTTGGTCTAAAGTCTGTTGATGCTGATTATGTATGTATGGTTGACAGTGATGACTGGTTGTCAAAGGATGCCTTACGGTCGGCTGTGGATGTCTTTGAAAGAAATAATCAAGTAGATTGTGTGCTTTTTAAATTAACAAGATATTTCGAGAAAGACAATACCGAAGAACCCTATTCGATGGATGATCATCTCGTTCTTTCCGGACATGACGCATTTGTTGAGAGTCTGACATGGAAGATCCATGGGTTATATATGATACGATCATCCATTCATCAAAGATATCCCTACGATGAATCGTCAAAGTTATATAGTGATGACAACACAACACGTATACACTATCTACATTCAAATGAAGTGAGAAACTGTGATGGAGTTTATTACTATCGTCAGCATGACAGGTCAATGACCCATCATGTATCTGTACGAAGGTTTGACTATCTTTTAGCCAATGAAAGTATGAAACGCCAACTTGTTGCTGAACATGTCAATGACGAAATCATGAATATCTATGAAAATCACCGTTGGCTTAATATAGTAGGGATCTATATGTTTTATTTCCTGCATCGTCAGGAATTGTCAGCAAATGATAGAAAAACAGGTTCTTCTATTATCTATCAAGCTTGGAAAGGGATAGAAACAGCCAGATTGCGTTTCTCTCTTAAATATAAATTCGGATATATTCCGTTTCATAAGAGTTGGCGTCTATTTCTTATACAAGAGAATATCTATTTCTCAATCCGAAAGCTGTTGGGACGTATCACACCAGTTTGACAAATTCTGCCTTGATATATTTGGCTAATTCCTCAGGGGATAGTTTCGCCTGTAATCCACGCTGACCGGCACTAATATAAATATAGTCAAGTAAAGCGGCACTTTCGTGTATAAATGTAGGAAACTGCTTCTTCATTCCTATGGGGCTGCACCCACCACGTATATAACCTGTCGTGGATAAAAGATCTTTCATCGGAATGGGTTCACATTTTTTATTTCCGCTCACTTTAGCAGCAATCTTCAGTTCTATTTCATTGTCCCCGGGAACGACACAAACAAAATAACCGGTTTTATCTCCATGAAGAACGATTGTCTTGAACACCCGTTCAATGTCTTCTCCCAAACTTTCCGCGACATGGATTGCGGACAAATCTTTTTCATCTACCTCGTAAGGTATTAATTCATAGTCTATTTCTGCCTTATCTAATAATCTTGCAACGTTTGTCTTGTTAATTTTATCCTTTGCCATCATCAAATATTTTATGCGAAGGTAGTGCTTTTTTTGATTACTGCAAAAAAACTTTGCTTTTTATTCGATCACTTAGAGTAGATAATCGTAGATCATACATCTATTTTACACTTATCTTCTCAATCGTGTCATGGATGATTTTTCCAGCTACATCCCAGTTTAAAACATCCTTATATAGCTTTTTACCATTCTCTTTCATTACTTTCATCATCTCAGGATGAGAGAGCATCTCTAAGATGGTTTTAGCGAAATCCTCACCAGTGGAGCCTGGTTGGAGTCTGAAACCATTGTAACCGTTAATCACATAATCCGCAATGCCGCCAGTATCATACGTGACAATTGGCAAGCCATATCCCGAAGCTTCACAGAACACAATACCAGCACATTCCATTTTCGTCGGCAGGATAAATATATCTCCAGCGGAAAATGTAGAAATTAATAATTGATTCTGTTTCTCATCTTTGCGATCAAGATAACCGTATGAAATGATATCTTCATCCTCGATGTTGCAATCAGGTACAGAGCCGATAAGATACAATTTATATTTGTGACTTTTGTCTATTTGTCTTAAAACTCTCAGGCATTCGACAGCGATGTCTCCTCCCTTGTTAGTCCAATTCGTTCCGGCAAAGACCAGATTTATCGAATCAGAGTGTTCGTCGTGTTTCGTCTCAACAATTTCTGTATTAGCACCGAATGGACATAGCACACATCTATCTTCGGATATACCATAATGTTCAATGATGTCCTTGATGGTCCATTTGCTCGCAGCAAGGTTGACCGTTGTATGCTCAAAACATTTTTTTTGAATAAATTCTCCTATCTTATCTGCGATTCTGTTGGCTTCAAAGCTGTATCCCGCCATTTGGTGATAAGTACCGTCAATATAAAATAGGATAGGGGTCTTAGTCTTGTTCTTGATGAAAGGGGTATTTTCAAATCCAAAGACAAAAGCCGCAGCGTAGGCCTTTTTTGATAAAATCTTATCCACCTTTCTACTTGACATATAACTGTTTAGTAACCCAAGTCTAAGTATGCCGTGTGAAAGTGTGATGATCTTGAATAACAAACGGTCTATCCTGAATGCCCATGAGGTATCAGTCACATAAACGTCAATTTCGTAATATTTTGATAGTTGCTGGTAAACACTATATTGTGTTCCCGACCAACTTCTTCTGTCTGTCGGGTCGGCATCACTTAGAATCGCTATTTTCTTCATCAAGCACTTTTTTCTAGTTTGGTGCAAATTTACGATTTAATTTTGATTTTTAATGCTTTTTTAGCGAATTCGTTTTCAACATTATTTAACTTTAAGCACTACGATTATTTCTGTAAATGAAATATAAATATTGCATAAAAATGACTACCTTTGCACCCGTTTAAGCGTACATAGGGCAACGAGAGTTGTCGATAAAGAAAATAACATTATATAATTTATATGTATTATGCACTTCTTATAACCGTCATTTTGACGGCTGTTGTATTAGTTGTAGCGGCTTATGTCATTGCAAAATTGATCGGCCCGCGTTCTTACAACAAGGTGAAGGGCGAACCTTTTGAATGTGGTATTCCTACACATGGAACCTCTTGGATTCCAATGCATGTGGGATATTATTTGTTCGCTATCCTTTTCCTTATGTTTGATGTGGAAACTGTCTTTTTGTATCCATGGGCGGTAGTAATTAAGGATTTCGGTGCTATGGCAATTGTCAGTATTGGCATTTTCCTCCTAGTACTTGTATTTGGCCTAGCTTATGCTTGGCGGAAAGGAGCGTTGGAATGGAAGTAAGAAAACCTGTTATCAAGAGTATTCCTTACGATGAGTTTAAGGATAATGAGACTCTCGAGAAGCTCACGAAAGAGCTTCAGGATGGTGGCGCAAATGTCATCGTTGGTTCTCTTGACCAAGTAGTTAACTGGGGACGTTCTAATTCGTTATGGTCACTAACCTTCGCAACAAGTTGCTGTGGTATTGAGTTTATGGCTGTTGGCTGTGCTCGTTACGACTTTGCACGCTTCGGATTCGAGGTTTGTCGTAATTCACCTCGTCAGGCTGACCTTATCATGTGTGCCGGGACAATTACGAATAAGATGGCTCCGGTCTTCAAGCGTCTTTATGACCAGATGGCTGATCCAAAGTATGTAATCGCTGTCGGCGGGTGTGCAATTTCTGGCGGTCCATTCAAAACCAGTTACCATGTGGTAAAAGGTATCGATGAGATCGTTCCGGTAGACGTTTATGTTCCAGGTTGCCCGCCTCGTCCAGAAGCAATGCTTTATGGCATGATGCAGTTACAGCGTAAGATAAAGATAGAGAGATTTTTTGGTGGTGCAAACCACAAAGAACACAAGCCTATCATAGTGAATGGCGTAGAAACTTATGAAAAGTAATACTAGGAAGATATGAAACTGGAAAATAAAATATTCGAATTGAATAACTTTGCCTCAGAGATGGCAAAGCTTAAGAGCGAGAAACATTTCGACTTCCTTGTTACTATCGTAGGTGAAGATTTCGGTGAAGAGGGACTTGGATGTGTCTATATTCTGGAAAACACTAAGACTAATGAGCGCATCAGTGTGAAGGCCGTTGATTCTAATCGTGAAAACGCTTATATTCCTACCGTAAGTAATTTATGGAAAGGTGCAGAAATACTGGAACGTGAAGTCTATGATTTCTTCGGTATCAAGTTCTTAGGTAATAAGGATATGCGCCGTTTATATTTACGTTCTGACTTTAACGGTTATCCTTTTCGTAAGGATTACGACTTAAGTCCGGAGAATAACACATACACTCTTGAAGATGATGTTGAACCAGACTATACCATTGAATATACAATGGACGAGGAGGGACACATCCAGCAGACTGAACATAAACTATTTACTGATGATGATTATGTCATCAATATAGGTCCTCAGCATCCTGCAACTCACGGAGTGCTTCGTCTGCAGACAATTCTTGACGGTGAGGTTATCCGTAAGATATATCCTCATTGTGGATATATCCATAGAGGCGTAGAGAAGATGTGCGAGGATTATACCTATCCTCAGACATTGGCTCTTACAGACCGTTTGGATTATCTGAGTGCAATGATGAACCGTCACGCTCTCTGCTCTGTTGTAGAAGAAGCGATGGGAGTAGAGTTATCAGATCGTATCCGTTACATCCGTACTATTATGGATGAACTTCAGCGTATTGATTCTCACTTGTTGTTCTATAGCTGTTGTGCTCAGGACCTTGGTGCGCTCACTGCATTCATCTTCGGTATGCGTGATCGTGAAGAGATCCTTAATGTCATGGAAGAGACAACCGGTGGACGACTCATTCAGAACTATTATAGAATAGGTGGTTGTCAGGCTGATATCGATCCGAACTTCGTGAAGAACGTGAAGAAGTTCTGTGAATACATGAAACCGAAGTTTAAAGAATACAACGATATCTTTACAGGTAATGTCATTTTGCATAATCGTTTCAAGGGTGTAGGTATCCTATCGAAGGAAGATGCCATATCTTATGGCTGCACCGGAGGTACAGGACGTGCAACAGGATGGAATAACGATGTTCGTAAGAATCATCCGTATGACATGTATGATAAAGTTGATTTCAAGGAAATCACATACAATAATGGTGACTGTTTCGACAGATACATGATTCGTATGAAAGAGATGGAGCAGAGTATCCATATTATAGAACAGCTTATCGACAATATTCCTGAAGGCGAATTCTATATCAAACAGAAACCTATCATCCGTGTTCCTGAAGGACAGTGGTACACCTCTGTTGAAGGTAGCCGTGGTGAGATAGGCGTTTATCTTGACAGTAAGGGTGACAAGAACCCATATCGTCTGAAGTTCCGTCCAATGGGATTACCTTTGGTTTCAGCGATGGACGAGATTCTTCGTGGAGAGAAGATAGCCGATTTGATTTCAGTTGGAGCGACATTAGATTATGTCATTCCTGATATTGACAGATAACAATCACATTTAATATCATATAAAAATGTTCGATTTTAGTATAGTAACAACATGGTTTGACTCTCTGCTGAGAAATACTTTAGGTCTCGGAGACTTTTTGTCAATCCTTATTGAGTGCGTGATAGTCGGCGTATTAATCCTTACGGTTTATGCCCTGCTCGCCATTGCACTTATATTCATGGAGCGCAAGGTTTGTGCTTATTTCCAGTGCCGTCTCGGTCCTATGCGTGTAGGTCCTTGGGGTATATTCCAGGTGTTTGCAGATGTAGTGAAGATGCTTATCAAGGAGATATTCTTTGTTGACAAAGCAGACAGACTACTTTATATTGTTGCACCTTTCTTGGTTATCATCGGTAGTGTGGGTGCCTTTTCGTTCATGACATGGAACAAGGGTGCAAGCATTCTCGATTTCAACGTAGGTATCTTCCTGCTTACTGCAATATCAAGTCTTGGCGTGGTTGGTATCTTCCTTGCCGGATGGGGTTCTAATAATAAGTATAGTGTCGTTTCTGCCATGCGTGGTGCTGTTCAGATGATCTCTTATGAGATGTCTCTTTGCTTGTGCCTCATTTCAGCAGTCGCATTAACCGGAACCATGCAGTTATCCGGTATTGTTGAAGCACAGGCTGATGGATGGTTGATCTTCAAAGGTCATATTCCTGCCATTATCGCTTTCCTTGTATTCCTTGTAGCAGGTAATGCAGAAGCAAACCGTGGTCCTTTCGACCTCGCTGAAGCTGAGAGTGAGTTAACAGCAGGTTACCACACCGAGTATTCCGGTATGGGATTTGGATTCTTCTATCTGGCTGAGTACCTGAATATGTTTATCATTGCCGGAATTGCTTCAACAGTATTCCTTGGTGGATGGATGCCTCTTCATATCTCGGGTCTTGATGGATTCAATGCTGTGATGGATTATATCCCAGGTATTGTTTGGTTTATGGGCAAGGCATTCCTTCTTGTATGGATTCTGCTTTGGATCAAGTGGACATATCCACGTCTCCGTATTGACCAGATTCTCAAGTTGGAATGGAAGTATCTAATGCCATTAAGTCTGCTCAACCTTGTGTTGATGACACTTATCGTTGCATTTGGTTGGCATTTTTAATTAAGTAAGATTTTAGAAATGGAAAATAACAAATCATATTTCGGCGGGATTGTTGACGGCATGAAGTCGTTACTTACCGGTCTCGGAGTGACATGGCGTGAATATTTCACCAAGAAGGTTACCGAGCAGTATCCTGAGAACCGAAAAACTCAGCACATCGCTGAGCGTCATCGCGGTCGACTCGTCATGCCTCATGATGCAGAAGGCAACAATAAGTGTATTGCTTGTAAACTCTGTGAAATTGCTTGTCCTAACGGAACAATTAAGATCACTACAGAGCAGGTTGAGACAGAAGACGGAAAGAAGAAACGTGTGCTCGTGGATTATCAGTATGATCTAGGTGAATGCATGTTCTGCGAACTTTGTGTAAATGCTTGTCCTCATGATGCCATCAAGTTTGTGAATGATTTCGAAAACTCTGTTTTCGGTCGTGACAAGCTTGTTCAGCACTTGAATATTCGCAAGGATGTTAAACCAGTAGAGAATAAGGAGGAAAAATAATGGTTAGATTATTAGTATTTATTGTTCTTGCAGTTGTTATCTTAGGTTCAGCACTGCTGAGCGTAACAACAAAGCGCATTATGAGAGCAGCTACATTCCTGCTGTTTGTTCTCTTTGGTGTCGCAGGTATCTATTTCCTGCTTAACTATACATTCCTTGGTGCAGTCCAGGTTGCAGTTTATGCAGGTGGTGTAATCATGCTTTATGTCTTCGCCATAGCTCTTACCAATAAGAATACTCTTTCAGGTATTTATGAGCGTCTCCACGGTGGTCGTATGATTGCTGGTGCTGTCGCTTCATTAGTAGGTCTGGCAATGGTTACGTTTGTGTTCTTTAAGGAGAAACTTTTGACGGTAGCCAGTTCTACCGATGAGGTTCCGATGAAAACGATAGGTCATACCCTGATGGGATCAGAGAAGTATCAGTATGTGCTTCCGTTTGAGTTCATCTCAGTATTCCTGTTGGCTTGTATTATCGGTGGTATATTAATTTCAAGAAAGGAGTAATACAATGATACCAGTAGAATATTATTTCGTGCTTTCTGCACTATTGTTCTTTATCGGTGTGTTTGGTTTTGTCACCCGTAGGAACCTCATAGCAATGCTCATCTCAATCGAGCTGATTCTTAATGCAGTTGATATCAATTTCGCTGCGTTCAACCGTTGCCTCTTCCCCGATCAGATGGAGGGATTCTTCTTCACACTGTTCGAGATTGGTGTCAGCGCAGCCGAGACAGCTGTTGCTATCGCGATAATTATTAATGTATACCGTAATCTCCACAGTACGC
This sequence comes from Prevotella sp., assembly GCA_036752365.1. Classification (GTDB taxonomy): domain Bacteria; phylum Bacteroidota; class Bacteroidia; order Bacteroidales; family Bacteroidaceae; genus Prevotella. The sequence continues at coordinate 13,218 of DAIOSW010000020.1, read as the reverse complement.
AGGTTAACCGTATTGAGGATTTGAAATATTAATGAGATATGGATTATAGTTATGTTTTTTTGATACTTTTATTACCTGCTCTGACTTTTCTTTTGTTGGGACTTGCGGGTATGAAAATGTCCCATAAGGTCGCAGGCCTCATTGGAACATGTTCGTTGGGAATTGTCACCGCACTCAGCTACTACACCGCCTTTGAATATTTCTTGGTACAGGGTAGGGATGCATCTACAGGATTATATCCTACGGTGACTGCGTTCAACTTTACTTGGATTAAGTTTAGTGAACTTCTGACATTTAATATAGGATTCCGCATCACCACCATCTCGGCCATGATGCTCATCGTTATATCTACTGTCAGTTTGATGGTTCATATCTATTCATTCGGTTATATGCACGGAGAGAAAGGTTTTCAGCGTTATTACGCTTTCCTGAGTCTCTTCACCATGTCAATGCTCGGACTTGTAGCTGCAACCAACATCTTCCAGATGTATCTTTTCTGGGAGTTAGTGGGTGTTTCTTCATATCTGTTGATCGGTTTCTATTATCCGAAACATTCGGCTGTGGCAGCATCAAAGAAGGCATTCATCGTGACTCGTTTTGCGGATATGTTCTTCCTCCTCGGTATTCTGTTTTATAGTTTCTATGTAGGAACATTCAACTATGATATGACCCAGATGACACCGGAACAGCTTCACACGCTACATGCAGCCGGTTGGGTAATGCCAATGTCATTGTTCTTTATGTTTATCGGTGGTGCCGGTAAGAGTGCAATGTTCCCATTGCATATCTGGTTGCCGGATGCTATGGAGGGTCCAACCCCTGTTTCAGCATTGATTCATGCTGCTACCATGGTTGTTGCCGGTGTTTATCTTGTTGCAAGTCTATTCCCAATGTTCATCGAGTTTGCTCCAAATGCACTCCACTGGGTAGCTTACATCGCAGCCTTTACAGCATTTTATGCAGCAGCAGTAGCTTGCTGTCAAAGTGATATCAAACGTGTACTTGCTTTTTCAACCATCTCACAAATCGGTTTCATGCTTGTTGCTCTTGGTGTTTGCATGCCGGATCCGGAGACAAATGTTGTTGCAAAGACAACAGCTGAGTATGCTGACATGAACGGACTTGGTTATATGGCAGGTATGTTCCACCTTTTTACACATGCCATGTTTAAGGGATGTCTCTTCATCTGTGCCGGATGTATCATTGAGGCAGTAGGCAGTAACGAGAAATTCTATATGGGAAATCTTCGCAAGTATATGCCAATTACCCATATTGCTTTTCTTATTTGTTGTCTTGCCATTTCCGGTATTTTCCCATTGAGTGGATTCTTCTCTAAAGATGAGATTCTCGTAGCATGTTATAATTACCACCCGGCAATGGGAATGATTATGAGTGGTATTGCTTGTATGACAGCTTTCTATATGTTCCGTCTCTATTATGTAATTTTCTGGGGACAGGGATATTACGAGACTCATATTAATGAAGGTGCAAAGAAACCTCATGAGGCACCTGCCTGTATGACTATCCCGTTGATCATCCTCTCATTGATTACAGTTCTTTGCGGATGGATACCATTCGGTCACTTCATTTCTGCTAATGGCATGAGTTTTGATACCCATGTTAATTGGACAGTTGCAATTACTTCCTCTGTTTTGGCTATTTCAGCCATCGCCGTAGCTACATTTATGTATAGTGGCAAGACAACTCCTGTTGCTGACTATCTCGCTAAGAAATTCCCGAGACTTCATGAAGCAGCATTCCGTCGTTTCTATCTGGACGAGGTTTGGATGTATGTCACACATAAGATTATTTTCCGTTGTATCAGCACACCAATCGCTTGGTTCGACCATCATGTTGTTGATGGATTTATGAACTTCTTGGCGTGGTGTACTCAGTCTTCTGCAGAGTCAATTCGTGGCTTCCAGAGCGGTCAGGTACAACAGTATGCTATTTGGTTCTTAACTGGCAGTGTAGCTTTAACATTAATGCTCCTGTGCATCTTTTAACATATAAAAAGAATTAGTGAAATGAATATATTAAGTCTTTTCGTAGTAATTCCCGTAGTGATGCTTCTTTGCCTATGGTTGGCTAAGAATCTTAATCAGATACGCGGTGTTATGGTGGCTGGAGCTTCATGTCTGCTTGCGCTAGCTATATATTTGACCATTGACTTTATCAGTTTCCGTCATACAAACCCAGATGCGCTGTATGGTTCATACAGTATCATGTGGTTTAAACCTCTTAATATTGCTTATGCAATCGGTGTTGACGGTATCTCTGTCGTTATGCTTCTGTTGTCTGCAATTATTGTGTTTACTGGAACGTTTGCATCATGGCAGCTTAAACCTCTTACCAAGGAGTACTTCCTTTGGTTCACCTTATTGTCAACAGGTGTTTTCGGATTTTTCATCTCGAAGGATCTCTTCACCATGTTTTTGTTCTATGAGGTAGCACTTATCCCAATGTACCTTCTTATTGGTGTTTGGGGTAGTGGTCCTAAGGAGTATGCAGCGATGAAACTTACCCTGATGTTGATGGGAGGTTCCGCATTCCTGCTTGTTGGTATTCTTGGTATCTACTTCGGTAGTGGCGCTCATACAATGGATTTGTTCGAGATTGCTAAGCTCCATAATATCCCAATGTGGATGCAGCGTATTTTCTTCCCGATGACCTTCCTTGGTTTTGGTGTTCTTGGTGCTTTGTTCCCATTCCACACATGGAGTCCTGACGGTCATGCTTCAGCCCCTACAGCAGTGTCAATGCTTCATGCAGGTGTATTGATGAAACTTGGAGGTTACGGTTGTTTCCGTGTCGCTATGTTCTTAATGCCGGACGCAGCTCGTGAACTGAGTTGGATCTTCCTTATCCTGACAATGATTTCAGTTGTTTATGGTGCATTCAGCGCATGTGTTCAGACAGACTTGAAGTACATCAACGCCTATTCATCAGTAAGCCATTGTGGCCTTGTGCTTTTCGCCTTGTTGATGATGACCCGTACAAGTTGTACCGGTGCCATTATCCAGATGCTCAGCCACGGTTTGATGACAGCCTTGTTCTTCGCTCTTATCGGTATGATATACGGGCGTACCCACACTCGTGACATCCGTAAGCTTGGTGGTTTGATGAAGATTATGCCATTCCTTGGTGTCGGTTATGTTGTTGCCGGTCTTGCCAACCTCGGTTTGCCGGGCTTCAGCGGTTTCGTTGCTGAGATGACCATCTTTGTGGGATCATTTGCAAATAATGATGCATTCCATCGTACTGCTACAATCATAGCTTGTACAAGTATTGTTATAACCGCAGTCTATATTCTTCGTGTTGTCGGAAAAATTCTGTACCAGAAAGTTGCCGATCCACATTACGAGACTCTAACTGATGCAACTTGGGATGAGCGTGTCGCTGTATGTTGTCTTATCTTCTGTGTTGCAGGATTGGGTATCGCACCTCTATGGGTTAGCAATGTCATCAGTGACAGTATCGGTCCGTTATTAACAGTAATTAATCCTTAATCTCAACATAAGTAAAATGGATTATAGTCAATTTCTAAATATGCGTCCGGAGGTAAGTCTGCTGGCGCTCATCGTGATAGTATTTTTATACGACTTGATCGCTAAAGGTGAAGCCCGCCGTTGGATGCGTCCTCTGACAATCATTCTGCTAGGCATTCACGTTGCATTTAATATTCTTCCACAACAGGCAGTTTCTGCTTTTGGAGGTATGTACGAGGCATCGACAGCAGCAGGAGTGATGAAGTCAATCCTTGCGTTCGGAACCTTTATCGTATTTATACAGAGTGGAAAATGGATGAGTCGTCCTGACACTAATTTCAAAGAAGGAGAGTTTTATGTGTTGGTCCTCTGCACTCTTCTTGGTATGAATATGATGATGAGTTCAGGTCATTTCCTCTTATTCTTCTTAGGATTAGAGATGGCATCAATACCAATGGCATGTCTTGTTGCCCTTGATAAATATCGTCATAAGTCAGCCGAGGCTTCTGCTAAGTTTATTCTTACTGCCATATTCTCCAGTGGTGTCATGCTTTATGGACTTTCATTTATCTATGGATCTACAGGTACATTCTATTTCAATGATTGTGCTTCTAAGCTTACTGGAACATGGATGCAGATCGTTGGTCTTGTATTCTTCTTCAGTGGACTTGGATTTAAGATTTCTTTAGTACCTTTCCATTTCTGGACTGCTGATACCTATCAGGGAGCTCCTACGGTGGTATCAGGATACTTAAGTGTTATCTCAAAAGGTGCTGCTGCATTTACCCTGATGGTTATTCTCATGAAGGTGTTTGCTCCGATGGTGATGTATTGGCAGTATGTGCTTTATGTAGTTATTGTCTTGAGTATTACCATTGCCAACTTGTTTGCTATTCGTCAGCATGACCTCAAGAGATTCATGGCTTTCAGTTCCATCTCTCAGGCAGGATATATCATGCTTGCAGTCGTAGGAGTTGGTGGTGCCGGTGTAGCTTTGAGCATGACCTCATTAGTATATTATATCCTGATTTATATTGTTGCAAACCTTGCAGTATTCGGTATTATCAGTACTGTTGAGGAAAACAATAACGGTGAGGTAGGTATGGCTGCATACAATGGTTTTTACCAGAACAATCCTAAACTGTCATTTATCATGACCTTAGCATTGTTCTCTTTAGGTGGTATTCCTCCATTTGCAGGTTTCTTCAGCAAATTCTTTGTATTCGAGAGCGCATTCAGTGCCGGAAAATTATTCTATCCACTGGTATTCATTGCTTTGGTTAACACGGTTATAAGCTTGTACTACTATCTTCTAATCGTTAAGGCAATGTATATTATGCCAAATGATAAACCATTACCAACATTCAAGAGTGACTGTGGAACAAAGATAAGTCTTGTTATCTGTACTGTAGGTATCGTACTGTTCGGATTGGTAAGCTATGTTTATGAATGGATTTTCTCTGCTGTATAGTAGACAAAAAAGATAATAAAAAAAAGAGATTGTACAATACAATCTCTTTTTTTTTGATCTAGTCTAAACTGTCAGAGCCAACAATGCCAGAGGCTCAGAGTGAGAACAGCCTTAGATTCTCGTAACTTGTTTCACACCCTTAATGGTTCTTAATGTCTTAATGAGCGACTCCATACGGGACGTGTCGTCCAGTTGAACCGTGATGTTGCCACTGAACAGACCGTCATGACTATCAATGTTGATAGAACGCAAGGATAGCTTACCATCCTTGCTTATCAGACTGGTTATATTATTCACAATAGCAATATCATCATTACCGATCACTCTCAATGTGATAGAGTATTGGTTACTTCCTTTACCACTCCAGCGAGCTTTTACGATTCGATAGCCGAAACGCTTACGCAGTTCCGTAGCATTTGGACAGTCCGTGCGGTGAATCTTGATACCCCCGTTAATCGTCACAAACCCGAATACGGAATCCCCATAAATAGGATGGCAACATTTGGCCAGACTATAATCAATACCCTTCAGGTTTTTATCAATGACAAGTACATCATCCGATCCTCCGGTTATCTTCGCATCATTTGTGATGAGATTAAACTCCTCAGCACTTCTTACTGGTATAGCATCAGCTCCGGGATTCTCATCGCGATTCTTTATCTCCAGATACTTCTCAATGACATAGTTCATATCCAGACTCTCGTCAACAATCTGTTTATAGAAGTCGCTCACCTCCTTAAAGCCAAGTTTCTTGATCAGATGTGACATCGTAGACTCGTCGTAATCCACTTTCTTGTTGCGGAATTTACGTTCGATGATCTCCTTCGCATAAGCACCCTCTTTGACCTGCACTTCCTTTAATGCCTGTCTTACCTTTGCCTTTGCACGGCCGGTCTGCACGATATTCAGCCAGTCCTGTTTCGGTTTCTGATTGTTGTTTGTGTGTATCTCCACAGTGTCACCACTCTGTAGAGCCTGACGAATGGTCACATTCTTATCGTTAATTTTTGCTCCGGTACATCTGTTGCCGATGTTTGAATGGATATGGTAGGCAAAATCAAGCACAGTAGCACCTTTGGGAAATTTGAACAAGTCTCCCTTAGGGGTGAAAACAAAGACCTCATCCTCATATAGATCCAACTTGAACTGGTCCATCAACTGAAGATCATCATTGTTTTCAAGAGCACTACGTATGTTGCTAAGCCATTCATCCAGACCATTCTCACCCTTGATACCTTTATAACGCCAGTGAGCAGCGAGTCCACGCTCAGCCACCTCATCCATGCGTTCGGTGCGGATCTGAACCTCAACCCATTTGTTTTCAGGTCCCAGTACAGTGATATGCAAGCTCTCGTAACCATTTGATTTAGGAATAGAGAGCCAGTCGCGCAACCTTTTTGGATTGGGTTGATACATATCTGTGATGATAGAGTATACTTGCCAGCATTGCATCTTCTCCAATTCAACAGGTGAGTCCAGGATGATACGTATAGCGAACAAATCGTATATTCCTTCAAAGTTGCAATGTTGTTTCTTCATCTTTTGCCAGATTGAATGAATACTTTTCGTACGCCCTTTCATGTGAAAGTTCAGTCCAAGCTCCTTCAGTTTCTCATCTATAGGTTTTATAAATCCTTCAATATACTCATCACGTGCCCGTTTTGTCGCATTCAACTTTTCTTTAATCAAATAATAAGCATCGTGCTCCATATACTTAAGACTTAAATCCTCAAGTTCACTTTTCAACTTATACAATCCGAGTTTGTGAGCTAATGGGGCATAAAGATATGCCGCTTCAGAAGAAACCTCATGTTGAGCTTCCATATTGTCCGTGTCACGTATCTGACGCATCAGGTTTACCCTGTCGGCAATCATGATCAGAACCACGCGCATGTCTTCAGCAAAACTAAGCAAAAGATTTCGGAAGTTTTCGCTTTCGATAATTGGATTCTTGCGGTATAGTTCGTTGATTCTTACAAGTCCATGAAGAATATGCACCACCTGTTCCCCGTATGAGTTACGGACTTCATCAAGAGGCGTATAACTGTTAATGACACTAGGGTAGAGGAGAATGCCCAAAACGGCATCGCGTCTCAACCCAATTTCATCAGCAACGATAAGTGCGGTCTGCAAACTGAGTAAGATCGGATTCAGTCCAAAGACATCCCGTTTCACATGTCCGTCTTCTAAAGACTTGAGAATGTGATTCTTTATTTTATCTTCATCTTCAGGTTGCAATGATGAAGCTATCATCTCACGTAATTGGTGATATATAGCCTTAGATTCTTCCCTCTCTTGAGGGGTGAATATTAATCTGTCATCCATGTCTACTACAATTTTGTGGCAAAGATAATGTAAGTTTATCGCAAGACAAAAAGATTTTGTTCTTTTTTATTTATTATTCGAAAAAAGTCACTATATTTGTATTCAATATAGATTAATTTTTAAATATATGTATATGTTTACATCATCAGATCGTACACAAATTTCTGCAAAAGGTATTACAGAGGAACAGATTAAATCACAGTTGAAAAATTTTGAAACAGGTTTTCCTTATCTTAAATTGGAAGGTGCTGCAGCCGTTGGCTCAGGAATCATGGCTCCCAATGATCAGGAAAGAGAACAATTTATTGAAGAATGGAATAATTATAAGAAAGCAGGCAATAAGATTGTAAAATTCGTTCCGGCAAGTGGTGCCGCAAGCAGAATGTTCAAGGATGTGTTTGCCTTTTTAGATTCAGATTATAACGTACCAACAACAAAATTTGAGAAAGATTTTTTTGATCATATAGATAAGTTCGCTTTTATAGATGAACTCAATGAAAGCTGTATAAAAAATGAAGGTAAAGATGTAGCCTCACTGATCAGCACCGGACATTATAAGGCAGTAGCTAAGAACATGCTTGATAAGAGTGGACTTAATTACGGTCAGCTTCCTAAAGGAATGCTTCTCTTCCACAAATACCCGGAAGGTTCGCGTACGCCTATGGAAGAACATTTAGTTGAAGGTGCCTTATATGCTTCAAGTAATCATGAAGCAAATATCCATTTTACAGTTAGTTCTGAGCATAAAGCTTTCTTTGAAAAGAAAGTGAAGGATAAAATAGATTTTTATTCACAGAAATTTGGTATTCAATATAACGTATCGTTCAGTGAACAAAAGCCCAGTACAGATACCCTTGCTGCTACTGCTGACAACGAACCGTTCCGTACAGACGACGGGAAATTGCTTTTCCGTCCGGGAGGTCACGGCGCTCTCATTGAAAATTTGAATGATATAGAGGCAGACGTGGTGTTTATTAAGAATATAGACAATGTCGTACAAGATAAGTTTAAAGCAGATACCGTCATCTATAAACAGTTGATAGCAGGTATCCTCGTTTCTCTTCAGAAACAGGCGTTCAATTATATTAAGATTCTCGAAAGCGGTAATTATAACCATCCGGTTTTGGAAGAGATTATCCGTTTCGTGAAGCATAAGCTATTTTGCTGTAACAGCCAGATTAAACACCTTGAGGATGCAGAGCTTGTCATCTATCTAAAGAATAAGCTGAATCGCCCGATACGTGTATGCGGCGTGGTGAAAAATGTTGGCGAACCCGGTGGCGGTCCATTCTTAGCTTATAACCAGGACGGAACAGTCAGTCTGCAGATATTAGAGAGCAGCCAGATTGATACAAACAATGAAGAATATATGAAAATGTTTACCGAGGGTACTCATTTCAATCCGGTAGATCTTGTTTGTGCTGTCAGAAACTACAAAGGCGAGAAATTTAACTTACCGGAGTTCGTTGATAAGAATACCGGATTTATCAGTAGCAAGAGTAAGAATGGTAGAGAGCTGAAGGCTCTAGAACTTCCGGGACTATGGAATGGAGCTATGAGTGATTGGAATACAGTGTTTGTAGAAGTACCTTTGAGTACTTTTAATCCCGTCAAGACTGTTAATGATTTATTCCGTGAGCAACATCAGTAACTAATGGATCAAAGATACCCGTCACGCCTGCTTGAGCAGGCTGTGACCGCTTTTACAAAATTGCCGGGAATCGGTCGTAAGACAGCCTTACGTCTAGTCCTTCATCAGTTACGCCAGAATGATGCTGACGTAGACGCTTTCATCAATGCAATAGGTACATTGAAGCATGAGGTGAAATATTGCCAGAAATGCCACAATATAAGTGATTCTGATGTCTGTCCTATTTGTTCAGATCCTCGTAGAGACTCTTCCGTCGTATGTGTCGTAGAGAACATTCAGGATGTGATGGCTATTGAAAACACCATGCAGTATCGTGGATTATATCACGTCCTAGGGGGTATAATCTCTCCGATGGACGGTATCGGTCCTGCTGATATTGAGATAGAATCTCTTGTGGAGCGTGTTAGCGATGGGGATGTCAAAGAGGTCATACTTGCACTTAGCTCCACAATGGAAGGTGATACAACAAATTTCTATATATTTAGGAAACTGGCATCACAGGATGTAAAATTGTCTGTCATTGCCCGCGGAATATCTGTCGGAGACGAATTAGAGTATACTGATGAGGTAACCTTAGGTCGTTCCATACTTAACCGAACACCATTTAATGGTAAGGTCTAAAACAAAATAATAACATGAAAAAAACGAAAAATATTCTGATGGCTGAATATGTCATTTTTGTGATAATCTCCTTGATGATCGTCATCTTATTTGAAACAGATCTGTTTGCAGATCTTAAAGGTTTATATACAGGTTTCAAACAGGAGGAGTTTATTTTGCTGACTATCATGGAGTTGGTCACAGTTTCAGTGATACCATTATCACTTAAGATAATGAAAATCAAACGTATCAAATCATATCTTACCAGTGATAGTGCTTTGGCCCCGGAACATCTATTAAAGATCGGGTCATTCAGAATGTTCATGTTAGCTTTGCCCTTGGTGGCCAATATCTTATTATATTATCTATACTGGCAGACCACATTTGGATATATGGCAATCATCTTGTTCTTTTGTCTTTTCTTTATATATCCTTCATCTGGTCGTTGCGAAAGTGAAACTGCTGCAGAAAATTAAGTTATGAAGATATCTGTCATTATCGTCAATTACAACGTAAAATATTATGTCGAGCAGTGTTTGTATAGTTTGAGTAGAGCACTGACCGATATAGAATCTGAGATATTTGTTGTTGACAATAGTTCGAAGGACGGTTCTGTAGTATATCTGGAACGCCGTTTCTCTAATGTCAATTTTATCGAGAGCAGTCATAATTTAGGATTTGCGCGTGCCAATAACATAGCCATCCGCCAGTCGGAAGGTGAATATGTGCTATTGCTGAATCCGGATACCATTGTTGGAGAAAGTGTGATAAGTGATGTTCTCAACTACATTGATTCTCACCCTGAAGTGGGAGGCTTAGGTGTAAGGATGCTGAAAACCGACGGCTCATTTGCCATGGAGTCGAGGAGGGGATTGCCGACTCCGCTTACTGCCCTGTATAAAATGACAGGGTTATGCTCGCGTTATCCAAAAAGTAAGCATTTTGGGAAATATTATATGAGTTATCTCGATGCCTCACAGCCTTCTAATATAGAGGTTGTCAGTGGCGCCTTTTTTCTGCTACGTCGTTCGGCACTTGATAGGATAGGTCTTCTCGATGAGACATTCTTTATGTATGGAGAAGATATAGATCTGTCTTATCGATTACTCAAGGCAGGATTTAAGAATTGTTACTTGCCTGCACCCATTCTTCATTATAAAGGAGAAAGCACTCATAAATCTTCTTATCGTTATGTGCATGTCTTTTATAATGCCATGTCCATATTTTTTAGGAAGCATTATGGACATCTTAATATCTGGATCAGCCTTCCTATCAATATTGCCATTTATTTCAAGGCTTTTACTACTTTAATAGCGATGCAGACAAAGAAACTGAGATCGTCATTAGGCTTTTTTGGTAAAATTGAAGATGAGCCCGAATACTTCTTTATTGGCAGAAAGACGGTATTGGAACAGTGTCGCAGACTGTCGCGCCGTAAAGGCCTCAGTGCCTCGTTTATGGAAGCAGATGAAGAGACCTTCCCTGATGGCCATTTGACGGCAAAGATCCCCCTAAATGCAGATGTCTATACCTATGTTGTATATGATACTGATGCTTACAGTTACGATACGATATTCAGATTGTTCGCATCAGCTCCCAATCCACATTTACGTTTAGGTACTTATAATCGAAAAACAAGAATACTAATCACTGAAGAAGAAGTCATAAAATGAGAGAACCAAACAACATCTCTCTTCGGGCAATGGAACCCGAAGATCTTGATTTGCTATATAAAATAGAAAACGACATGAAGATGTGGAATATCAGTACGACAAATGTTCCATACTCGCGTTATATGTTGCATGATTACATTGCCGGTTCTACGGGTGACATCTTTACAGACCGTCAGGTAAGATTGATCATCGAGAAAGATAAAAAGACAGCTGTGGGTATGGTGGATCTGGTGGATTTCGATCCGCGTAACCGTCGTGCAGAGGTAGGTATTGTTGTTCTTAATGAATATCAGAATGAAGGATTTGCTACTGAGGCTTTGGTCTTGATTGAGCAGTATGCGGCAGAGGTCGTGCATTTACATCAGTTATATGCCTTTGTTGATATGGACAACAATAGCTCAATCCGGCTCTTTAAGAAAGCAGGATATGAGGAGGGTGGAGAACTTAAGGAGTGGACATTTGATGGCAAAAAATACCATTCTGCACTTATTCTACAAAGATTTTTAGAAAAAAGTTAATGAATAATTTGCTAATTCCAAAATTATTCATACCTTTGCATCCGCTAACAGCAAAACAGTAAAGTTCAAATAAAGAGGTGCGTTAGTTCAGTTGGTTAGAATGCCTGCCTGTCACGCAGGAGGTCACGAGTTCGAGTCTCGTACGCACCGCACCTTTATGAAGAACAAAAATGAAGCTGACAAAGCAAATAGAGGTGCGTTAGTTCAGTTGGTTAGAATGCCTGCCTGTCACGCAGGAGGTCACGAGTTCGAGTCTCGTACGCACCGCAGAATAGAGAGTTTTTTAACTCTCTATTTTTTTTGCTCACTATTCTTTGATTATTTTTATAAAAATATTTGGATAAATAAAAATATCTGTATATCTTTACATACTATAAACAACTTTTGTAAAATACAATGAAGAAGAATCTAATACTATTCATAATTTCATTGGCATTGTTGCCTGTGTCAAGAGTGTACGGCCAGATATCGTTTGATTACCTCGGTGAGCAATGGACTGAGTACCAAAAAGGCTCAACGGGAGACTTGACGTTGCTTAACCGCAATCATTTCAATGACACCGTCAGTGTAGAAGAGATGAAGGAAGCCTTCCTCAAAAACAAAGACCAACGACTGTGGAAATCGCCATGCGATGGATTCGATTCTCTTGCATACAGTCAATTGGGAGAAAATGTGATGCTTCTGTCACCTCTAAAACGACATCCTCAAAAGAAGATAAGGGAATGCCGTGGAGTATGGAACTGGTTCGGCCATCTTTCACTTGTAAAACTCCTGGATAAGGACGGCACTCCGCAAAATGGGCTTTTAGAGAAGCTAAAAAGCGACAAGACTCAGAAATGGCTCGACGGAGAGGTTGTCACACTTAGAGCGCCACGTTGGTATATGGGTTTTGTCGTATCGCCAAGTCCTCGTTTGGAAATCTATGACGAAGGCAAGTTGGTGGGAAGGGCATGCCCTTCGGTTAATTTGATTAGTGCAGACTTTTTCTCGTATGCTTCTCTTACGAAAATTACATTGGATGGTGATTGGTACTCTAAAGTCGATGACGGAGCCAAGCTGCTGGGTGTGTTGCATGGCATACAGTCTACGGCCAATCTAACAAGACCAGAGAGAACTTTCTCTGTGATGTTGTACGAAAAGCCCAAGGTTAAAGGCTCCAAGGTCACCTATACGCTTGAACTGCTCCAGCCTAAAAATTCTGATAAAGAGACAACTGAGCTGTTTCAAGATTTTAAAAGATTTGTAGAGAATATTCCTGAAGGAGCGTTCAGACCTTATTATACTACGGACTTCCGCATCATGACGGGCCGCTATTATCGGGTGACGGTCAATAAGTGTGGATGGCTGGTAGAAGATTATTTTTCTATCAATAAGCGTTAGTCCATTGTGGATAAAAGAATATCCCATATTACGGACAAGACCTATCATATTTTGGGACTACAAATTATCAGATAAATGAAAAGAAGAAGGATTTTATCAATAGTTATCATAT
>DAIOSW010000019.1:0-23016 GCA_036752365.1 Prevotella sp. | reverse complement strand
ATACCTATATTACAGACAACAATACCGGAGTGATTCAAGGAAGCAAGATAGAGCTTATCCCTACACTTCCCGATGGTACCACCGACACAGGTATCTGGCAGTGGAGTACGGGCGAGACTACTAAAGGTATCACGATAACAGCCGATAAGAGTAAAATGTACAGAGTTAATTACACGAATGACAAAGGGGTAAAAAGCAGTATCGCATATACCATCGCCGTTGAAGGGGACTGTACCGGCGATATGATCACTCCTTCTATCACAGTGAACGGAACGACGGTGAACGATACGACCATCACTGTAATGACGCAACAGGCAGTGACACTGGAGGCTTCTGCTAGCGCAGGATGGGGCACTTACAAATGGAGCAACGGAGAGACAGGATCAACTCTGACAGTAACAAACATCAACAGGGATCGTACTTATACAGTCAACTATATGAATCAAGGGGGAGAAATATCCGTTGTCAACTTCCATCTTCATACTTATGTTATGACCCCATCTATCATGGTAGAGGGTGACACGGTTGTTTCATCCGACAGAGTTATCGTTACTAAAGGTCAAACGGTAAAACTCATTCCTGTGGTGGCAGCCGAGAATATCTATGGCAGCTGGAAATGGAGCGACGGCAGCACAGAACGTTCTCTGACAGTGAAAGACATTCAACATACCGTCTCTTACACTGTGGTATATTCTTTAGGAGAAAAACAAGACAGTCTTACCTTTATAGTTTATTTGCCAAACGAAAAAGAAGGTATCGCAGATGGTATCTACTACATCGTCGGAGCTAAAAACAATCAATATCTCACGAATGTAAAAACAATTATCCCGTCGTTCAAGGAAAAGGATTCACAAGACAGTGACACGCAAAAATGGACGGTTACGAAGGATGGAGACGGCTCTAAGATAACTAATCTGGCTGACGGGAGGTATCTCAATAAATATGCGCACTTCACATCAAGTGCTTATGACAATACAATGAGTACATATAAATTCTACGGAGTTGAGAATGGTGGTTTTTACTCAATCCAGAACTCAACGATGGCAGGCAGCAGATACTGGGGAATATCTACAACAAATACCATATCAGGAATTCTGGATGTAGACTTTAACGGTTTTCCTTTTGAGTTGATTCCGGCAATACCAACGTCAATATCTGAAGTAAGTAACAATAAAACAGATATCTGGCCAAGGGTTATTAACGACTATATGACCGTGGATGTAGGTAATAAAGACGGAGTGAGACTGACTATTATAACCTCGGACGGCAGAGTGATGAAATGTATAAATTGTAAACAGGGTGTAAACACTTTTGAAATGAATTGGTTGAAGAAAGGAATGTATCTCTGCTTAATGGAATATGATCACATAAAGAAGTGCATTAAACTGATTAAAGGATAAGACATTTCACGACCGAACAGGCGAAATATGAAGAAAAACATTTTTTTTCTTTGTATTTCGCCTGCTTTATATTATCTTTGCTTTTACACTAATAAGGAAATACCATGTCAATAAGAATGTGTATTTATGAATTGAAAGATAAAAGCGAGGAACTGAAAAAGAAACTCACGCTTGTTAACGGACAGCTTTCGGAGATGAAAGAATACTCTGATTTGCCGGTAAACCTGAGATCTAAAATTGAGGAAATGATGAAAAACTATCGAGAGGCAATGAATGCCACGATGGAACTAAGCAATCTGTACCAAGAGATCTTACAGGCGAAAGCTGACGATGAGAGTCTGTTGGAGGAAGCAGCCAACTTTGACGAAGTGAGCAAAGGAAACATTGAGTTCCTCAAGCATCTTATCGAGCTCATCTCTGAGAACATGAACAGAGAGGAATCTTGCGTAGATTTCTATGCTTCACAATTGGCGTTGAGCCGCAGTACCCTTTTTAGAAGGATAAAGGATTTGACGGGGATGAACATCAATGAATTTATCAGAAGCGTAAAACTGGATAAATCACGTGAATATCTGCGTAGTGGTGATTATACGGTCAACCAAGTTGCAGCCATGATAGGCTTCAACTCGGTCAGCTATTTCCGTACATTATTTAAATCGAATTTCGGGATATCTACTGGTGAATATATACGCCACAATATTTAGATCTAACTGCGGCTAACCTGCATCCCCTTCTTACTCAATGTCATATCAACGAAACGAGCACAGGAGTTTTGACGGTTTGCATTGAGGATCTGTTTGATTCGTACTGCAGCTTCGGCATCCTTAGCTACCATATAGAGATATCCCCCACCTCCAGCTCCGGGAAGTTTATAGCCCAGACAGAGATCATCAACAAGGTCGGTAATTCTCTTCACCTCCAGAGGGTTGGTACCTGAGTCCAGCAACTGGTTCTGTGTCCATGTTGTTCCGATAAGACGGCCCATCTCACCAAAGTTCTCCCGTTGTATGGCTTCATACATGTCAAGGGTATGCTGCTTCATATCACGAAGCAGAGACAACTGATCCGATGAATTAAGGAACATCTTCCTGACGATCTCGGCAAGCAGCTTCTTGGCCGTTCGGGTTATCCCTGTATAATACAATAGATGACAACACTGGTATTCAGGCTGAACGAACATGCTGTCTGGAAGCCATCTCACCACAGGATCCTGGCAAAAACCGGGAATAGTCTGAAGGAGTTTTACACCCGGAAGAATTCCTCCAAACTGATCTTGCCAGCCACCACCGGTAGTAAGGAGTTGCTCTAGCACTAGCGTCCGCTTTCCTATCTCATTTTTATCCCATGCCAGTCCACAGAAATCACTCACAGCCCCCAGTACAGTAGATGCGAGCACACTACTCGTACCAAGTCCGCTACCCGCGGGTATAGCCGAGAGAAGGGTAAGCTCAATACCACATCCGAAGGCTTGCAGCTGCTGCTCGAGCGAAGTATAACACTCTGACGAGTAGCCGGGTTGAAAACCGGCAAGGACAAGTGCCGTTTTAGGGATGGAGAAGGGACTTCCCACATGTGTAAAGTCGGCCAGTTCTTGATAGGTATTGATGACCTCTGACGCACCTAAATCGATGCTTCGGATGATAATATGATGTTCGTTGCAGGGTTTTACAAAGGCTTGAAGCGGAGGCTGTCCATTGAGTTCGATTGCCAGATTAATGACATTACCACCTTCCATCAGACAAAATGGTGGGGTATCTGTCCATCCTCCTGCCAAGTCAATACGCACCGGACTGCGTCCCCATACTATCTGATCAGCATAGACCGACATACGGGGGGATTGTTTCTCCTGAAGAACGGTCGACGTGAGACCGTCCCTCAAAAGTTCAAAGCTTTTTTGCTCATCTTTCTTATACTCTTCACCATTGAGCCGTTTAACCTCTGACCGAAACAGATTATCGTGAATACGCTGCATGAGCGATGCTGACTCTGATAGCGGCGAAGGCATAGGCAACTTAAACTGATGAAACTCACGCGCAGCATCATCAAGGTCGAGTTGATAGAATACGCTCTTATCATAATTAGCAGCTATCTCAGGCCAGTTAATAGCACGGAAAGTTTTACGCTGTTCATGAAGACGACGTAGATTGGCAATGGCAGAGATATCGTCAGCACTAAGCTTGTCTGCCTTCAACCACAATTCACGACCACCCTTAAGCTCAGGCTCTGTGGTCATCCAGCGTACGAGCATCTCCATCTCAGAATTATTTCTGACGATCGGGAAGATCTTGGCAGCCTGCAAATCATTGTTTCCGTGTATATCACTGATAACAATATCTCGACGGAAGGCCCATTCACAGAATGGTGTGCCGACGAATGTGACAGTCTCGTCATTCAGTTCGCCGCGGAACTTGTCGTTAAAGCCGTAAGGACGAATGACATAATCGTTTTCACCAACAGGTACAATATCAATACACTCACCGTCAGTCATCGTCACTTGCCAGTCATTGTCGGGCACACCGGTAATGACATTATTACTGGAGAGAGTCCAGTGCTGACCTATGCAACTGTTCTCAATCCACAGATTGGGATTGGCCTCAGTGAGATGTACTTTGCATACGGAGTTCTGGATAAATATCGAAGGATGAGGTTTTGCCTTATGATGCATGATGACACGCTGGTCGTTGACCAGATTCTGCACAGCGAGTGTTGATGAAAGGATCTCACGGGTGGTTCCATAATGATAGAATTCACCACCTGGCAAAGGCAGAATAGCTACCTTGAGTTCATTGAGCTCTTCGTCCTTTATCGTTGGATTGGAACCGAGCGTACAACCAAACTCTGAATATAGGTCATAATTGATGATTTTATCGCCCGATACAGAACGTTTCATCAGTAGTTTCACAGCACGATCACTGAGAAGCCACACGCCGATATCAAAGAGATAGAGATGCTCCTGCATGAGTTCACCAAGGCATTTCACCGATGGTTTCTGAAGCATAAACTCAAGTTCATTGGGTGATTTGCGATTAGAGACGAACACTCCGTGATCTTTCGCCACATCTGGACCTATCCAAAGTCCATAGCAGATCACATCGGCATCTGGCAAAGGCTGGAGCGGCTGGGTGTTACGCACGTAAACATCACCACTGACAATCATAGTATGTATGTTGTCAGGAGCCTGTTTGATGATATGTTCATAAAGAGGCATCTGTATCGACAGGAGATTCTGACTCAGACGCTGTCCTCTCTCCCACCTGAACACAGGTATCGGAGTGAGCACCTTGCCTGAGGGTGCATAAGCGGGGAGTCTGCGACTCTGTCCGCCGGCATGAAGTAATATTTTTTTGTCTGAGGAGAGCCATTCATCAAAGGTCTCGCCTTTATTCCAACTATCGTAACAGGCTTTTAACAGCCATGTAGAGCCCCCTCCGGAGCCTAATTTACGCCCCACGGGGTCATTAGTACAAAACCATTCATTACTGTCAACACCGGTAATATCAAAGAAACAATCCACCAGATTTGGTGGTAATGAAAGCAACTTTTTCATCATAAAAATAGGAATCGTTTGATTTGAGTACAAACTTAGTCATTTTTTTTGAGTTTTTAGGAGATTTTGCACAAAATATCATTTTTTTTTTGTAAGTTTGTGCGATAATTGTAATCTGTGTATAATGAAGAAATCTAACTTGATTGCGTTGTTATTAACTATACTAAGCTCCCTTCCTTTAACGGCAAGCAACACTTTTGTAGTTAATAAACCTGACTATAACATGAGTCCCTATACCGGTATGACACGGCAGGGATGGATAGACGCCGCAAAATATTTATTAAATGGTGCATTCTCTCATGTAAAAACCCTTGATGACCCCATGTATTTCACACGTATGGGTGACGTATGCTATCCAAAAGACAGCTCTCGGGTAAGAGGAGCTACCCTCGAAGGGTTGTGCCGTACACTGTTTGTGGCAGCTCCCCTATTAAAGGAAGATTCGACGCTGACAATCAATGGTATAAAACTAGCAGACTATTATCGTCACCAACTGACGTTGCTGGTAGACTCCACAAGTAAGCAGTTTATCTCTCACAGAGGTAATCGGGGCCCGTGTCAGGATCTCGTAGAGTTTGGGGGGCTGAGCATTTCACTTTTCGTCTGTGGCGACGTTGTATGGAAACCACTGAGCCAGAGTGTAAGGGACTCGTTGGAGAGTATGATGGAAAGTTATGCCGACGGACCGACAATATCCCAGAACTGGAGATTCTTCAATGTGTTCACCATGAGTTTTTTCAAGAAAGAGGGATATAATGTAAATGATGCACTTCTTGAGAAATATGTGAGACTTCTTATCGACGATTACCGAGGCAATGGGTGGTATCTTGATAATCCTAATTATGACTACTACTCAATGTGGGCTTATCAGCTCTACGGAAGATTATGGTCACAATTCTTCGGAGACAGATATTATCCGGAACTGGCAAGCAAATTCAGACGCAATTTCAATGAGATGTACACTAGCTATCCATACCTATTCGGACGTGACGGACACATGATTATGTGGGGACGAAGTAATATGTATAGATTTGCTTCAGCTGCTCCTCTGCCTTTTGGTAACGGTATCAACTATGGATGGATGAGACGTATCGCGTCCGGTGACCTTCTACAGTTTTTGCAGAATCCGGATCTGATGAAAGACGGTGTGCCTACTCCCGGATTTTATGGAGCTTTCGACCCTGTGCTGCAAGGATACAGTTGTCGAGGCAGTGTTTACTGGTGTGCAAAAGCCTTTCTCAGTCTGATGCTCCCGAAGAACGATCCATATTGGTGCAGTGTAGAGAACGAGGGTGACTGGGATCAGATGGAGATGGATAATGTTTACAACCACTATTATCAGGGACCAAAGATACTTATCACGAACTATCCCAACAGCGGAGCCAGTGAGATTAGAGCCTTCTGCGATTACAACACACTCAGACCAGGAGCAGAACTTTTCCGCGGAAGCGAATGCTACAACCGTCTGTCATACAACAGTCTCTTCCCATGGATGGCTGACGGGAAAAACGGAGAAGTAGCCATGAACTATGTGGTGAAAAACCAAAAGGGAGAATGGGAACCACTACGTAGGTACACGACTAAGGGATTTAATAATGGAATACTGGAACGTACGGTATGGTTGCAAAGTGACAGCACTTTTCGCATGACACTCACCGATATGCCTTTAGCCAACGGTGTACTGAGAGTGGACAAGGTTACAGGTTGCAGTCATGCTACTACCATAAGACTTGGACATTATGCACTTCCTGAGAAATCACAGCGAATCACAGAACGTATTGTGAAACTAAGAAAGCACAACGTCGCATATATTATCAATAATGGGGAGTACGAACTGGCAATGATTCCAGTAGAAGGCTGGGACAGCCTGCAGTTTGTACGGGCAACAGGCCTGCACCCAGAGGCTACTATTTGTGAGGTAATAGATGCTGTGGCAACAATACCTGCGAATTCTTCACCAAAAACATATTCTGCGCTTCAACTCTTTAAGAAAGGAGAATTTACCGATCGCGAATTGATACGGGCAGCTGCATCTATTAACCCCAAGTAACTCCTAAGAACCAATGGCAGACGACAATATCTTCAAAGAAAAAGGAAAGTACTATCACATCTCCATTTTCTTGATATTTGTATGTTTTGCCCTTTGGGGATTCACTGCCAACGTGACGAGTGCGATGGTGCAGTATTTCTCAAAGATATTTATGCTTGGAGTCAAAGACTCACTTTGGATTCAGGTTATATATTATCTTGGCTACTGCCTGATGGCATTTCCTGCAGCCATCTTTATTCGCATTCATTCGTTTAAAGCTGGCGTACTTTTGGGACTTGCCATTTGTGCGATTGGATTATTTATGTTCATTCCTGCAAAAATAAGTGGGTTTTACTACTCTTTTTTATTTGCATACTTCATCATGACATGTGGACTGTCATGTCTGGAAGTAGGATGCAACACATACATATATACCTCCGGTAATCCCCGCTCCTCTATCAGGAGAATTAACTTTGCTCAGGCTTTCAATCCGTTTGGTGCCCTGCTAGGCATGTATATGGCTGCAAAATACGTACAATCGCGTATCTGTCCTTTGGATATCGAAGCCCGTCTTAAACTGCCAACAAATCAATTCTTATTTATTAAGAACTATGACATGGGTGTTCTCATTCGCCCATATATATTTATCGGGGGCATCTTTATCATCATGGCTGTCCTTATCAGATTTTTCAATATAACAAACATTTATGACGACCATCGGGGAAACAGTTTCCAAAAAGGTATCAAAGAGATTTTCAAGATCAGGGAATACCGTGAAGGTGTCATCGCTCAGATATTCTATATCGGAGCCCAAGTAGCATGCTGGACATTCATCATTCAGTATGCAACAAAAGTGTTCACAGACGAAGGTATGATGGAGTCCCAAGCCATTCAGACTGCTCAGAAATATAATATTATCGCCATGGTATTATATTGTTGTTGTCGATTTGGCTCTACATGGCTTCTTAAGTACTTCAAACCTGAGAAGATGCTCATGATCTCCTCAATATTAGCCACCTTGGCTCTCTGTGGTGCCATCTTTTTTACCGGCCGGGATGGTCTTTATTGCCTAGTCCTAGTCAGTGCTTTCATGTCTCTGATGTACCCTACCATTTTCGGAATATCACTACGTCAGACAGGAAAAAATATAAAGTTGGCTGGTGCAGGACATGTCATGGCTACAGTCGGAGGTTCTCTCATTCCACCAATACAGGCAGCCATCATCGTTAAATGTGATAACTGGATAAGTTTTCCATCAACTAATTTATCTTTTATGATCCCAACCATCTGCTTTATCATCGTTGGGATCTATGCTTTCCGTTCAAATAAATATGCTCCACTTTAGAGCAAAGATTGAGAGATTGAAGCATCTGAACATGAAAAGGAAATCCATCATTTATCTGTATATCTCTTATTAAAACTTTATACAGAAAAATCCCTATGATCAAAAAACTGACCATAGGGATTTCATATATCCAAATAAGATTTTATTTGTTACTCTTTTGTTTTATGATTCTTTTTCCATTCAAAGAAGACAATCAGTAACACCACTAAGACAAGCACACCGAAAGATGCGTATGCAATTGATTCTGTAGTATTAACTGATGTTGGGAAGAATTTAAGTTCAACTTTATGTTCGCCTGCCTTTACATTCAGTGCACGAAGAACATAATTGACACGTCCCAATTCTACATTCTGGCCATCGACTGTAGCTGTCCATCCCGGATAGTAAACTTCAGAGAATACGATGATACCACCCTTGCCTGACTTAACATCATATTTCAGATCATTTGGTTCATAAGACGTAAGAGTCACGATAGAGTTGCTATCCTGAGTCTGACTTTCACCAAGTTCAGTTTTAAATTTCTCATCAGCCACAGCCTCATGGCGAGGATTGATCTTGCCAAGCTGGGTCAACTCTTCATTGGCATTAGCCACATAGCTAACCTTGTCGACAAACCAAGCATTTCCATACGCATACGGATTCTGTAGGGGAACAGTCTGATTGTTCTGAAGAGGGAATATAAAATACTTGGTGTTTAGCATATTGAGTATAGGGAATACACTGTCACCATTCACACGTGTCATATCACCCTGAGCTTTGGCTACAGCAGTCATAGAGCCTTGCATCTCTGGAGAAATATAAGCCTCGATCAGTTCCTGATAACGGCGGAGTTTAGCAGCATGGTAACCTCCGATGCTCTTATGATAATAGGATGTCTCATTCTCGTTAAACGTGTTTGAGGCAAGATTGAGAACACGATAATCAAGTGACTTATCTTTGAGAATCTCTTCATCTGTAGTTGTTTTCTGCTGTGGGACATCACGCTGGCTCTTCTCTACAAACATATCGTCATTGAGATAACGTTTGTTTACCTGCCACATATCAATAAGACAGAGTATTGCTATCGCACCTATCATATACTGAGCCTTGAGTTTCTTTGCTTTGTAAAGGAGGAGGAACAATGTTCCGATAATTACAACCCAGAAACTGCGCCAGCAATCAGCTGTAAAGATTGCCTTTCGCATATTACTCAATAGGTCTACAAAGTCAGCTGGTGCACCTTTCAACTGCTGCATCAATTCATTTGAAGAGACGAAATCGAAGAACATCGTTGGCAAAAGGGCAAAGATCAGAGCAATACCGCCGGTAAGTCCGAAACTCACATATAGATAAGGCATCTTCTTTCTGAGAAGATCAGGTTCATCCACAATCTTCTTCAAAGCAAGCATCGCAAGCAGAGGAACAGTAAATTCCGCAACAACGAGTATGGATGATACTGTACGGAACTTCGAATACATCGGAATGTAATCGATAAAGAAATCGGTGAATTCCATGAAGTTTCTTCCCCATGCTAATAGGATAGAGAGAATTGTGGCTGCTAGTAAAGCCCATTTCATTGGACCTTTAACAATAAAGAGTCCTAAGATGAAAAGCATCAATACAAACGCACCTACATATACAGGGCCACTGGTACCCGGTTGCTCACCCCAATACTGGCCGATACTACTGAATATAGATGAGTTATACTGAGAACCGGACTCGCTGAACTTATCCATCGCAATCTTATTCTCACTCATCGGGACAGACGCACCACCTTTGACATTAGGTATCAGCAAAGACCAAGTCTCCCCTACTCCATAACTCCACATGGTGATATAATCACGTTCCAGTCCACTATTGGTCTGATTTGCATTATTCTTCTTCACGAGTTCACTCTTACCACGCATTGACTCATTCTGATACTGGTAAGTATGATACAAATTCGAGATATTGATACAAACACCGAGTAATGCCCCCACAATAACGGTGGCAGTAGCCTTTCCAAAACCAACAAGTTGTTTCTCCTTGATTGCCTTTACGAGATAAGCAATCACCATAAACAGCATTACCGGAAGGAAATAATAAGACATCTGCACATGGTTTGCATTGACCTGCAAGGCTACAAATAAAGCAGTGACGATACCACCCCACAAATATTTACCTTTATAGGCAAACACAAGTCCTGCTATCGTAGGAGGAATATAGGCCAGAGTCATGACTTTCCAAATGTGTCCAGCAGCAATGATGATGAAGAAATAACTTGAGAATGCCCATATTACTGAACCAAGTGCTGCCAACGACTGGCGGAAATCAAAGGCACGGAGCAATATATAAAAACCGAGAAGAAAAGCAAAGACATACCATACATAATCCGGTAAGAAGAGGTGGTAGACCTTCGCTATAAAGCTAAGACTTTGAGAACTTCCATACGAAGGAGCCATCTGATAGGTAGGCATTCCTCCAAAGAGAGAGTTAGTCCAACGGGAAACAGCACCATCGTGTGTATCCTTATACTGTTGAAGTTCTATTCCCGCACCACGGCCGGCAGAAGCATCATGCTGATAAAGTATTCTGCCTTCTGTATCGGCAGGAAAGAAATAAGCAAAAGACAAAACTGCGAAAAGCAGTACTGCCAGAACGTCCGGCAAACATTGTTTCCAAGTCTTCATCGATATTATTTTTAGATTTTCGTAATTTGAGTGCAAAGGTAATTATTTTATTCAAAAAATGCCTATCTTTGTACCTAATTAAAACAAAAAGCAATAAAATTATGAAAATTGGCATTATCATTGCTATGGATAAGGAGTTCAAACGTATAGCCTCACTACTTGAAAACTCAGGTACTGAGACCTTTGACGGAATGAACTATGTAAAAGGAACTCTGTCCGACGGTAAAGAACTGATTCTGCAACACTGTGGAATGGGTAAGGTAAACTCAACCATCGGTGCTACTTTGCTAATTCGCCAATATCATCCGGATCTTATTATTTCATCTGGTGTAGCCGGCGGTGCTTCTCTGTCACTTGACATTAAGGATGTCGTAGTGAGTACAAAGGTAGCATATCACGATGCCTATTACGGCAGCAATAATGCCTACGGACAGGTACAAGGTATGCCGCTATATTACGAATCATCTCAGAAACTGATTGACTGCGCCCTGAATATAGATGCAGATGTAAAAGTAAAGAGTGGACTGATCGTTACCGGAGACTGGTTTGTGGACAGCAAGGATAAAATGAAATCAATACTTCAATCCTTCCCGGATGCACTTGCCGTTGACATGGAGTCGGCATCCATCGCCCAGGTTTGTCATATTTACGGAGTTCCGTTCGTGAGTTTCCGTATTATCAGCGATATTGCTCTGGCAGAAAATAACGCTGCAATGTATGAAAACTTCTGGGATGAAATTGCAGACAGCTCTTTCAATGTATCCCATCAATTTATCAATTCAATTCCAACATCACTACAATCATGAAAAAAATTCCCAGTTTTACAATAGATCATAACAGATTGAAACGAGGCATCTACGTTTCAAGAAAGGATACCATAGGCAACAGCACCGTTACGACGTTTGATATCCGGATGAAAGAGCCTAATCGAGAACCAGCCTTGGGTCAGGGAGCCATCCATACCATAGAACATCTTGCAGCTACCTACCTACGTAACGATGATGACTGGAAAGAAAGTATTGTCTATTGGGGACCCATGGGATGCCTGACGGGTAATTATCTTCTGATGAAAGGCGACTTAATTTCTAAAGATATTGTGGAGCTGATGAAAAACACCTTCCGATTCATCGCTGAATATGAAGGAGAAATACCCGGTACCGCACCACAGGACTGCGGCAATTATTTACTGCACGACCTGCCTATGGCACGCTACGAATCCAGAAAGTATCTTGAAGAGGTGTTGGAAAATATCACAGAAGAGAATCTGGAATATCCAAAATAAAAATACACATAGAAATAAAAAATCCCTGGAATCAATGATTTCAGGGATTTTTAATGAGGTTCAAACCTACCTTGCGATTATTTACGCAGGTTAAGAGCTTTGATGATAGCACGGTAACGATTGATATCGTTGTCGTACAGATAGTTAAGAAGCGCACGACGCTTTGCTACCAATTTTGTCAACGCTCTAGCAGTGGTATAATCTTTACGGTTCACCTTTAGGTGCTCCGTCAAATGGGAAATACGGTATGAGAACAATGCTACCTGACTCTCTGCAGAACCGGTATCAGAGTTAGACTTTCCGTACTGTCCAAAGATCTCTTGTTTTTTTGTTTGATCTAAATACATAGACTTTGACTTTTGATTGATTAAATATAAAAAATTGCTTTTGCGGGTGCAAAGGTATGAATAATTTATGAATTATGAGACATGAATTAGGATTTTTTTATAAAAAGCTCCACTTTATTTTGCGATTCATTTGATTTTCACTACCTTTGCAACCAGTTTTTTAATGTACAATTGGGGCGCACCTCGGAAATACAAATAAAAAAGGTGTTTTTGTTGTGTATTTCGATTTGTTTTCACCAATTTTTTAAGGTATTATATGCAAAATATTAGAAACATTGCCATTATTGCCCACGTCGACCACGGAAAGACGACACTTGTGGACAAAATGATGCTAGCGGGAAATCTTTTCCGCGCTGACCAAGACAAAAGCGGTCAGGTATTGGATAACAATGAACTGGAGCGTGAACGCGGTATTACGATTCTTTCAAAAAACGTATCCATCAATTACAAAGGTACAAAAATTAATATCATTGATACTCCGGGACACTCGGACTTCGGTGGTGAGGTGGAGCGTGTACTCAATATGGCTGACGGTTGTCTGCTGCTTGTAGACGCGTTCGAAGGTCCTATGCCACAGACTCGTTTTGTTCTTCAAAAAGCATTGCAGATTGGTCTGAAACCTATCGTTGTCGTTAATAAGGTAGACAAACCCAACTGCCGTCCTGAGGAGGTATACGAAATGGTTTTCGATCTTATGTTTTCGCTTAATGCTACAGAAGACCAGCTAGACTTTCCTGTTGTTTACGGTTCTGCAAAAAACGGATGGATGTCAGGAGATTACAAAAAGCCAACAGATAACATAACATATTTATTGGACGAGATTCTTGAGCACATACCTGCTCCAAAACAGATAGACGGTTCATTGCAGTTGCTCATCACCTCACTTGACTATTCAAACTACACAGGCCGTATCGCCGTAGGACGTGTTCATCGTGGTACTATCAGAGAAGGTATGAACGTAACTATCTCTCACCGTGATGGATCAAAAGAGACAACAAAGATTAAGGAAATACATACATTCGAGGGTATGGGACATGTAAAGACACCAGAGGTTGTATCTGGTGATATCTGTGCCGTCATTGGACTTGAGAAATTTGAGATTGGTGATACCATTTGCGATTTCGAAAATCCGGAGGCTCTTCCACCTATCGCTATTGACGAGCCAACCATGAGTATGCTCTTTACAATCAATGACTCACCTTTCTTCGGTAAAGAGGGTAAGTTTGTCACCAGCCGTCATATCAATGACCGTTTGAGCAAAGAACTTGAGAAGAATCTTGCTTTGAGAGTTAGACAAGTTGACGATGCAAACGACCGTTGGATCGTAAGCGGACGCGGTGTGCTTCATCTTTCAGTTCTTATTGAGACAATGCGCCGTGAAGGATATGAGCTTCAGGTTGGACAGCCACAGGTTATCTACAAAGAGATTGACGGTGTAAAATGCGAGCCTATCGAAGAATTAACTATCAATGTCCCTGAAGAGTTTTCTAGCAAGATGATTGATATGGTAACACGCCGTAAAGGTGAGATGGTTTCCATGGAAAGTCAGGGAGAACGTGTGAATATCGAATTCGATATGCCTTCACGTGGCATCATTGGTCTACGTACCAATGTATTGACTGCTAGTCAGGGTGAAGCCATTATGGCTCACAGATTTAAAGAATACCAACCATACAAGGGCGATATTGAGCGTCGTATCAATGGTAGTATGATAGCAATGGACACCGGTGTCGCTTTCGCATACTCTATAGACAAGCTCCAAGAACGCGGTAAATTCTTTATCGATCCAGGAGACGCTGTATATGCAGGTGAGATTGTAGGCGAGCATGTTCATGACAATGACCTTGTAATAAACGTAACAAAAGCGAAACAGCTTACCAACACCCGTGCAAGTGGTAGTGATGACAAATCACGCATTGTTCCACGTACGGTCTTCTCTCTTGAGGAAGCACTAGAGTACATTAAAGGTGATGAATACGTAGAGGTAACACCTAAAGGTATGCGTATGCGTAAGATTAAGCTCGACCACCTAGAGCGTAAACGTGATAACAAATAAATTTGATTATTATAAAAAAATCGGGGTCTTTAATCAGACCCCGTTTTTTTATTTCTTTATCTCTCTCAACGGCAACATCACGAACTCACGCTGAAACATCAACGGATGAGGTATTTTAAGATCGGGTTCATTAACCGTCAGGTCATCATATAGCAAGATATCAATATCAATCAAACGATCATGATATTCGTTGTCGACAGACTTATGAGTACGTCCGAGACTCTTTTCTATACGTTGAGTAGCCTCCAATACCTGTCGTGGGGTCAGTTGAGTAAGACTACACACAGCAGCATTCATGAATAGATGATTTGAAGAGAAGCCCCAAGGAGCAGTTTCGTAAAGAGCTGACTGGCGTTCAACTGTGCCAATCAGCTCTTCTATCTGTTTTATTGCTTGGTTTATTGTCTTCCTTCTATCGCCGAGGTTAGCTCCAAGACTAAGATAAACCTTATGCATTTTAATCGTTCAGAATCAACATAACGTCACCGTAGCAACCGAACTTGTATCCATTCTTGATGGCTTCATGATAAGCCTTCATGATCAGATCGTATCCGCCGAAGGCACATGTCACCATCAGCAATGTTGAATAAGGATGATAGAAATTAGCGATCATCTCATCAGCAAGACCAAAATTATATGGAGGGAAAATAAACTTGTTCGTCCATCCTTCATATTCCTTAAGACGGCCATCAGTACCGACAGCTGTCTCACAGGCACGAACAACACTTGTACCTACAGCACAGACATGTTTTCCGGAGTCCTTGGCAGTATTGACCACACGACAAGCTTCAGCATCAATATGCATCTGTTCTGAATCCATCTTGTGTTTTGTAAGATCCTCAACCTCTATGTCATGGAAGTTATCGAGTGCGCAGTGCATGGTAAGGAATGCAAAATTGATACCTTTGATCTCCATACGCTTCATCAACTCTCTACTAAAGTGAAGACCCGTTGCAGGAGCAGTGACAGCACCCTCATTTTTAGCGTATATACACTGGAAATCATCGAGATCTTGTTCTGTAGCAGAACGGTGATCAATGATATATCTTGGCAGTGGAGCCTCACCTAAAGCATAGAGAGCTTGTTTGAATTCATCGTGAGGACAGTCGTATAGAAAACGGAGCGTACGTCCGCGACTGGTTGTATTATCAATTACCTCTGCGACCATCGAACTGCTGTCATCAAAGAACAACTTGTTGCCTATACGTATTTTACGGGCCGGCTCTACGAGCACATCCCATAAACGCATGTCAGCATTCAGCTCACGGAGGAGAAAAACCTCAATCTTAGCATCGGTCTTCTCTTTTGTTCCATACAGACGAGCCGGGAAAACCTTTGTATCGTTGAAAACAAAAGCATCACCATCATCGAAGTAATTCAGTACATCCCTGAAATCGAGATATACCGGTTTACCCTCATCATCAAGAAGTTCTTCACCTGCTTCATTCTTCTTGAACATTTCAATTTCGCCAGACTTCTTATGGACGACCATCATCTTGCATTCATCACGGTGATATGGTGGATTCAATGCAATCTGCTCGTCTGGAAGACGGAATTTAAACTGTGACAATTTCATAATCAATTATTTCTTTATGTTATTTTCTATTTCTTGTTTGCTTAGCCATTCAGGAAAATCCTCAAGCGTAATGCAGTCTTCCACCTTCACGTCGCCAACCCGTGTCCGGCGCAACGCTGTGAGATAAGCTCCGCTACCGAGAGAGATTCCAATATCTCTGGCTAAAGCTCTGATATAAGTTCCTTTGCTGCAAACCACACGGATTGACATCTGCATCGTTTCCGGATCAAAGTCCGTCATTTCGAGTTCATCAATCACAAGTGTTTTAGCCTTCAGCGTCACCTCCTTACCTTTTCTCATCAGTTCGTAGGCTCGGTCACCATTTACCTTACATGCAGAATATGCAGGAGGCACCTGCTCTATGCTGCCAATAAATCCTTTCAACTTTTCCTCTATCAGTTCTCGTGTGATCTGACTTGTAGGGAATGTGAAGTCGACAGGATGTTCTAGATCGAAACTGGGAGTCGTTGCTCCAAGTTGCAGAGTTGCGATATACTCTTTGGTATGATATTGAAACTCCTCAATACGTTTTGTAGCTTTACCCGTACAGAGTATCATGACTCCTGTAGCCAAAGGGTCTAGCGTACCGGCATGTCCCATCTTCACTCTCTTCACGTCCAAACGACGTGACACAAGATAACGGACTTTCGCAAGCGCGCCGAAGCTCGACATGCGATAAGGTTTATCTATATATAAAACCTCTCCTTCGTTAAAATTCATCAATCAACCAATGCCATTGTATGACCGCTAAGAAGCCATGCCAGTATGAAACCTCCGACAATGATACGATAATACCCGAAGGCCTGAAAACCATATTTTGTCAAAAAATTAATAAAGCCCTTGATGGCTACCAATGCTACGAAGAAGGCGATCACACATCCTAAGATAAGCATGAGCACATTATTTGACGTGATTGCACTGGCATCACCTGACTTAAACAACTTAAACAAGTCAAGCACCGTGGCTGCAAACATCGTGGGAACAGCCAGGAAGAATGAGAATTCTGCTGCCGTCTTACGGGTAAACTTCTGAGACATACCACCTACGATCGTTGCCATGGAACGTGACACACCGGGTATCATTGCAATACATTGGAACAATCCGATGTAAAAGGCACGTTTCTCTGTCATCACAGTTTTCTCGCTGCCCTTATCAAAAATACGGTCACAGAACAGCATAAAAATACCACCTATCACAAGCATTGAAGCTACCACGGTAACACTCCCAAGCAACTCATCCACCAGTTTATTCCCCAATCCTCCAATGATGATTGCGGGGATGAATGCGACAAACAGTTTCCAATAGAAATCCCATTTATGCAGGAATTGTTTTATTGGAGTTGAACCTTCCGGAGCCGGTGTATGGTTAAGCTTAAAAAACCTCTTATAATAAAGTACAACGACAGACAAGATAGCCCCAAACTGTATGATGACAGTAAAGGCCTTAACAAAAGGAGTACTCTCAATACCCATCAGATTCTGAGCTATAATCATGTGGCCCGTTGATGATACCGGCAGAAACTCTGTCAGTCCCTCCACAATAGCCAGGACTATGGTCTGCAGAATAGTTAAATCTCCCATTATTCCTTATCTTTCGGTTTACGTGCTACGGCATAAATCATCGATATAAAACCTATCAGACATACAACAGGAGCAACTTTGATACGTCGGGCACTGAAGATGTCGGCATTGAATAATGTGTCGGTCGATCCAGAACCACTCATCAGAATAAAACCAATAATCACAACCGCCATTCCTACTGCAAGGAGTATGAAGTTAACACGGTCAAAAGCCAATTTTTTCTTATCCATAATTTTTTAATATTATTTATATCTTATACAAATCACCAGCCTTCATTCTTAGGAATTTATTCACTGATAAATAAGAACAGAACATGGTGATAACAATACCGAAGACAAAAACCATCGAACCGGTTATTGCCAATACATCCCATGTGATAACAGTCATCACGTCAGGTTCATAATTATACAGGAAGAATGTGCCCGCCGCAAGTATTCCATCGGCTAGGACTGCAGCAATAATTCCTGTACAAATAGCATTGTAAAGAAACGGTTTTCGAATAAAATTCCACGAAGCACCCACGAGTTTCATCGTATGAATCATAAAACGACGTGAATAGACACCGAGGCGTACTGTATTATTAATTAGAGAGAAAGAGACAAAAGTAAGGAGAACAGCCAGAATGAGTAGCACAAGACTGACTTTCTGGATGTTACTATTGACACTGTCCATCAGATCTTCCTGATAGGATACGTCAGTAATCTTCGGCGTCTTCTTAAGTTCACTCTTAATCCACTTCAAAGAATCACTATTTGCATAATCTGATTTCAGTTGCAGTTCGACAGAGGCGACAAAAGGATTTGCACCTAGAAATTCTGAAGGGTCTGACCCCATTGCCTTGGTCTGTTCTCTCAGAGCCCGTTCCTTGCTGATGTAGTTAAGACTCTTGATATAACGTCGATGACTCAAATCATGACAAAGATGATTTGCCTCATTTGGAGACATATCCTCA
This sequence comes from Prevotella sp., assembly GCA_036752365.1. Lineage (GTDB taxonomy): Bacteria > Bacteroidota > Bacteroidia > Bacteroidales > Bacteroidaceae > Prevotella. Next base: position 4,254 of record DAIOSW010000019.1, on the reverse strand, counting down.
CCCAACATCAGTGTCACGGTAAGGTTCTCTTTGACATACGATGACAGGTTATGCGCAGTAAGCACAGACAGTACCACCAAACCTAACAAAAGCAGCACCAAAGTGGTGCTTATACATAAAGTTATGACCTGCATTCCTATACGGTTGCGGGTTGTATTTTGTTTTTTACTCATTATTTCGGCAATAATATACCTAATTTGATGCAAAAATACAAAGAAATAGGTTATAAAACAACTCTTTTAACTACCATTAACCTACAAAACAGAGAATATTTTTGTAACTTTACACTCCATTTACAAAAAAGGAGGTTTTTATTATGTCAACAGTTATTTATCCATCACCAATTTTCGGTCCTGTGCGTAGCCGTCGTCTTGGTGTCTCATTAGGTATCAATCTTCTCCCGGAAGACGGAAAAAGTTGTACGTTCGACTGTCTTTACTGTGAATGTGGCTTCAACAAAGACACTCGTCCTAAGAAAAAGTTACCTTCTCGTGAGGAAGTGGCTAGCGCATTGGAAGCAAAATTACAAGAGATGAAAGCAAATGGTCCTAAACCAGACGTTCTAACCTTCGCAGGTAATGGCGAACCGACCAGCCATCCACACTTTGCAGAGATTATAGATGACACCATCAGACTGAGAGATGAATATTTTCCCAAAGCCAAAGTATCGGTACTCAGCAATTCTACATTTATCCACCGCCATTCCGTGCACGAAGCCTTAATGAAGGTAGACAATAATATTCTGAAATTAGATACGGTTAATAGCGTATATATAAATAAGGTAGATCGACCTGTGGGCGGAACATACAATCTAGACCATATCATTGAGGGGCTTAAGTCATTTAATGGCCACTTGATTATCCAGACGATGTTTCTGAAGGGAGTAATCGACGGCGAGGATGTAAATAACACTACCGAAGAATATGTAAAGCCATGGCTTGAAACGGTAAAGGAGATAAAGCCAATGGAAGTTATGATATATACCATCGACCGTGAAACACCAGATCAACGTTTGCAGAAAGCAACCCGTAAAGAACTAAACAGTATTCGCGACAGGGTTATTGCCGCCGGCATTCCTTGCATAGCTTCTTACTAGTTTTTGTTTTCTATTCCACCTATCACTGGTTTTAGATAACGGAGTAGAAATTAAAAAGATAGTTAGAGTTATAGAAATAAAGAGTCTTTGTCTAGGTAAGAAAGACCTTTATTAACTCATCAACAAATACGGCGAAGAAAATAACAAGCATAATAGTGGTATATTCACGAAAAAGCGTGTTATACTTCACCTCTTCATTATCATGATCGCGTTCAAATTGGATTCTGTACACGAGATAATAAACGAAACCTATCAATCCAACAGCTAAAATAAAATAGTCGTACCACATAAAGCGAATTATGAATTAGAAAATGATCAAAAAAAGATGAATTATAAATTATAGATTTACGAATACGAGATCAAACCCAATATTCATAAATTATAATTTATAATTCATCATGATATTTTATGCTTTTGCTATCTCCTCGTCAGCCTGACGATAATAAGCCAAAGCCTCAGCATCAAACTTACGGATGAAGTCGAAGTGTCCCTCTACCTCACCTTCAGCATAGCGTACATATACATTTGCACTCTTAGCGAAGAGTTCTGGACTAGCAGTAGCATCCTGAATAATAAGACGACTCATGATGATATCAGCAGACATCTCATAAAGACGACGTGCCAAGAAGTCGAGTTTCTCTTGATCGGCCTCCTCTTTGAGTTGGTTGACACAAGCCTCTAGTTTTGAAGTCATCTCTTTCACACGCTCGCTCAAACCTTCGAACTCAGGAGCTACAGGCTCCTGTTCCATCTCACGAATGATGCTCAGATATGTTCCGTTGGTTACGTAACGGATAGCAGCTACAACCTGCAACTGTGTTGTTCCCTCGTAGATAGAGAAGATACGCGCATCACGGTACAGGCGCTGACTCTTATACTCCATGATAAAACCTGATCCACCATGAATCTGGATTGCATCATAAGAGTTCTGGTTAGCATATTCAGAGTTCATACCCTTGGCAATCGGAGTGAAAGCATCAGCAAGTCTTGCATACTTCTTCATCTCCTGACGCTCCTCTGCAGTCAGTTTACGATCACGTGCAATATCTTCAAGAGCTTTGTATATATCCACATAACGTGATGTCATATAAAGGACACTACGACCTGCATCGAGTTTTGCCTTCATACGTGCAAGCATGTCATAAACAGCCGGGAAGTTGATAATGGTCTTCTCAAACTGTTTGCGATCCTTTGCATAAGCAAGTCCCTCATTGTAAGCAGCCTGACTAACACCAACAGATTGAGCAGCGATACCAAGACGAGCACCGTTCATCAGCGCCATGACATACTTGATAAGACCCAATTTACGGTCACCGCAGAGCTCTACGTGTGCATCCTTATAAACAAGTTCACAGGTTGGTGAACCGTGAATACCTAGTTTATGTTCAATATGACGAACCTCCACACCACCTTGTTTCTTGTCATAAATGAACATAGAAAGTCCGCGTCCATCACGTGTGCCTTCCTCTGAACGGACAAGTACCAAGTGAATATCAGAGTCACCATTGGTGATAAAACGTTTAACACCATTAAGCAACCAGCATCCTTCTTCCTCACTGTAAGTAGCTTTCAGCATGACACGCTGAAGGTCAGAACCGGCATCCGGTTCAGTAAGGTCCATACTCATGGTTTCACCGGCACAAACGCGTGGGATATATTTTTGACGCTGCTCCTCTGTACCAAATTCATACAGAGTCTCAATGCAGTCCTGCAGACTCCAGATATTCTGGAAACTCGCATCTGCACAAGAGATAATCTCCGAAACCATTGAATAAGGAGTGATAGGCATATTCAGGCCGCCGTAACGACGTGGCATAGAGATTCCGTGGAGACCAGCCTTGATAGTTGTATCCAAGTTCTCGTATGTCTTAGCAGCATAGTGCATACGGTTATCGATAAGGTGTGGACCCTCCAAATCAACCTCCTCACTATTGGGCTCAATCACATTTGCTGCGATGTCGCCGGCAATCTCGAGCACATTGTCATAGTTTTCAATAGCATCCTGATAATCTACAGGAGCATCATCATATTTATCTTTATCTTCGAAACCACGTTCTTTCAGCTCCACAACTTTCTTCATCAACGGATGATTCAGGTGGAATGCAAACTCTGGATGATCTTTATAATAATTTGCCATAATTCGAATTATTTACTGTTTTCTTTGTAATACTTAATCATCTTAGGGATGACAATCTCAACAGGGCCGTTGATCACATAATCAGCAATTGCATTGATTGGAGCATTCGGATCATTGTTGACAGAGATGATGATACCACTCTCTTTCATTCCGGCGATATGCTGAATCTGTCCGCTGATACCGCAAGCGATATAAACTTTTGGACGAACAGTTACACCAGTCTGACCTATCTGCATGTCATGGTCACAGAAACCTGCATCCACAGCAGCACGGCTTGCACCGACTTCACCATGGAGTTCCTTTGCCAATTTATATAGCAAATCGAAACCTTCTTTGCAACCCATACCATAACCTCCGGCTACGATAATAGGAGAACCTTTCAGGTTGTTCTTAGCCTTCTCGATGTGACGATCGATAACCTTTACTACATAATCAGTTTCAGGTACATATTTGGCAACATCAGCAATGATAACCTCGCCATTATAATTAGCATCGAGAATTTCCTTTTTCATCACACCTTCACGGACAGTAGCCATCTGTGGGCGGTGTTCCGGATTCACAATAGTTGCAACGATGTTACCACCGAAAGCAGGACGGATTTGATAGAGTAGTTGGTCGTAGTGTTTACCAAGTTTCTTATCATCATGTTCACCGATTTCGAGCTGTGTACAGTCGGCAGTCAGACCGCTCTTCAATGAAGAAGAGACACGAGGACCGAGGTCACGACCGATAACAGTAGCACCCATGAGGCAAATCTGAGGTTTTTCCTCTTTGAAAAGATTAACCAAAATTGAGGTATGAGGCTTTGATGTATAAGGGAAGAGTCCTTCAGCATCGAAGATATACAATTTATCTACGCCATAAGGCAAGATCTGCTCAACAACCTTGTCTGCGATGCCTGATCCGGCAACAACAGCTTCAAGCTGAACACCTAATTCATTGGCAAGCTTACGGCCTTTGGTAAGTAATTCCTGAGATACTTCGGCAACAGTAGTGCCTTCGATCTCGCAATATACAAATA
>DAIOSW010000018.1:0-23587 GCA_036752365.1 Prevotella sp. | reverse complement strand
TTTATGATCATCGTGTGGAAGAGCATCAGTTACGTCAACTCTTTTGGGAATGTACCCTGAGGTGTAATCTAAACTGCCGTCATTGCGGCAGCGATTGTAAGACGACAGCCGGACAAAGAGATATGCCAATGGAGGATTTTCTGAAAATACTTGATCAGGTAAAGACACATACCGACCCACATCATGTTTTTGTGGTGATAACCGGTGGTGAACCGCTGATGCGTGACGATCTCGAGGAGTGCGGACGCGAAATTTTTAAGCGCGAGTTTGCATGGGGCATGGTAACAAACGGTCTTTACCTTACTCGCGAACGGTTTAACGCTCTTCTTCAGTCGGGGCTTCGTACGATGACAGTGAGTCTTGACGGTGACGAAACCGACCATACATGGATGCGGTGTAACCCTCATAGTTACGAGATGGTTCTTAATACCATCAAGATGGCAGTTCGGGTAGAGGGATTCATCTTTGATGTGGTGACCTGTGTGAATCGTCGTAATTACTCCCACCTGAATGAGATAAAGGAATTACTAATCAGCAACGGAGTGAAGAGATGGCGCGTATTTACCGTGTTTCCTGTTGGTAGGGCAGCCAATGAACCAGAATTGCAGTTGACTGATGATGAGTTTCAGGGTGTCTTTGAGTTTATTAAAAAAACGCGTAAAGAGGGGCGGATTGCTTTGAGTTATGGTTGTGAAGGATTCCTGGGTAACTACGAGGGTGCTGTGCGTGATAATTTCTTTTTCTGTAATGCCGGTGTAAATACGGCATCCGTTCTTAGTGACGGTTCCATTTCCGGATGTCCTAGTATCCGGGCCAATTATCATCAGGGAAACATCTATCGAGATGATTTCTGGGAGGTGTGGAACAGCAGGTTTGATCAATATCGTGACCGTGAATGGATGAAAAAGGATGAATGTAAAACGTGCAAATATTTCAGATATTGTCGTGGAAACGGGATGCATCTGCGTGATGATGATGGTAAGTTGCTGTTCTGCCATCTGAAACGTTTGACAAAGATGTAAAGTTTTTATTATTTCATTCGTTTTTCTTCGGTTTACGTTTCCTGTTTTGAATTTTATATATTACCTTTGCAATGTAAACCAATGAAAAACAAAATGAAGAAATTATTGCTGCTTATTTCTGCTGCGCTGCTTGTTTCCTGTTCGCAGAATAAGCCTAAATATACGATAAACGGAACCCTACCATCGAAACAATATGATGGAAATAAAGTGTATCTTGTTCCTGCTGAAGGCTCCAATCCGTCAAATGTAGATTCTGCGGTAATCAAGGATGGTCAGTTCGTGTTCACGGGTGATACGGAAAGAGTGAGTATCATTAGGCTGAAACCAATCCTGAGAATGAAAATACAGGAGTTGCTTGTGGTGACAGAGAAAGGTCTCATTACAGCCAAACTTGACTCAAATAGCATTGGTGGAGGTACATTGCAAAATGGACTGTTACAAAACTGGAAAGATCTGGCGATGAAGAGCAATCGGGATTTTGCAATGATGCAGATCGCAAAGAATAAGGGCGTTAAGGGCAATGAGCTTGCCCTGCTTGAGAAAAAGTCATTTGCATCACGTAGCGCGTTATTAGTGTTCACAAAACAGATTATACAGGAGCATAAGGGTTCTACACTCAGTAAATTCTTGTCAAACATGACTGGTGAGAAATGAAAAAGCTGATATCCCAATATTATATTTATGGCGTAATAACGTTATGGGCTATCGTCTGCTTTCTCTTTTACCAGCAATATTATCCATATCATTTCTTCTATAAAGAACAGAATCAGATATTTCTCTTATCTTGGGGATATATTGCCACATATTTCAGCAAGCCGGGATGGGCAGCTTGTCTGGCAGGAGATTTCTTTACCCAGTTTTATTACTATCTATATGCAGGATCAGTCATACTGACAGTTTCACTGCTGTTGATGGGTGACCTGTTGCGCAGAGCTTTTCAGCGTGCCGGCTTTGGTATGTTGGCATTTTGGATTGCAATTATTGTTATGACTTTCGAGGCTGTATGCCATCTGAAAGCAGACTTTCAATTGTCATCCACTTATGCCATTATTGGGGGGATCTTGGTGTATCTGTCTACCAGTTTCATCTTTGAGAGAAAGATCTGGGTAAAGATACCTGTAATGATCGTTGCTACCTTTATCTCGTATTGGATGTTCGGTTATGGTTTATGGATCTTTCAGATACTAATAATGGCTCATCTGCTGTGTAAATACCGAAAGTGTCAATATCATTGGGGAAATACAGTATATCTGCTTCCTTTGTATTCATTCTGCCTGATCATAACAGTGGGAAGGTCCTATTATCTGCTGAGTACCGATGATGCGATAACTTATCCAGGAATAGGAAAACTGTCGATGCCAAATTTTGACTTGGAAGATTATCTCTCAGTAGACAATGAATATTATTTCGGTCATTACCATCGGGTGATGATGCTTACGGATAAGATCAAAGAAAAAACTCCTGAGATCTGTTTTTACTATAATCTGTCGTTGGCACAGCAGGATTTGCTGGCAGACAAACTCCTGTCTATTCAACCGACAGACTTAGGTACATTCTATCGGATCAATACCAATACTCCGATTACGGTGATCAAGATGATGAACGAACTCTATTATGCATTGGGTGATATGACGTTTACTGAGCGTGCAGCAATGATGGCTGACGTGTTTTCACCAAATAACAGGAATGTAAGGATGATCAAACGTTTGGCTGAGGTGAACCTTGTCACTAATGATACCGCCGCAGCGATGAAATATCTTCGGATTCTTGATAAGACAATCATCTATCATCGCTGGGCTGAGGAGCATATACCTGCCACCCAGTCATCTGCGGTGAAGAAAGAAATTGCGAACAAGCAACAATTCTTAAATAAGACAGATACGATACGTATCACTGATGACAGCCGTTCTATCATGCTCGGTCTGCTGCAATCGAATCCTGAAAATATAATAACGCTCAACTATCTACTCTGCAGCGATCTACTGTTGAAGGATATTGCTCATTTCAAGTCCGATTACGATAGATTCTGTATGGCAGCAAAACGTCCTCTTACCAATGGCATTTATCAGCAGGCACTGATGATTTATCTTGCCGGTACAAAATCCGGAAAGGATGAGTGGAACAGGTACATTGTAAGTCCTGGTCTAATGAAGGACTTTGATTATTATAATCAGCACAGAGAGGATGCTAGCGCCTTGTCTGTATTTAATGGTACTTATTGGTACTATTTTGACCATATAAAAATAAAATGATCATGAAATACTTGCATATTGTACTATTAGGTTTCTTGTTTACTTTATTCTCATGTGTATCGAAACCTAAGGATGTAAAGTTCTGCGATGTCCTTCCACCGATATATCCCGATTATACGGAGATTACCATTCCACAGAATATTGCTCCGCTGAATTTTTTATTGCGTGGAAACGTGGATGCCGTAGAAGTCACAGCCTCGTGTGGACATGAGTCGATGCAGGTAAATAGTGATAACAATAAGATATGCTTCGATCTTGATGAGTGGAAAGACTTCATGGTCAAGAGCACTGGCAGACAGGTAACTGTTACCGTGACTGCCCGCGTCAGCGGGAAATGGCTTCGGTATAAAACTTTCCATTGGCAGGTCGTGGCTGATAAGGTTGACCCGTATCTAACTTATCGTCTGATTGAACCTGACTATGAAATATACAACAATCTGCAACTGAGAGAACGTTGTGTGGAGAATTTCGACGAACGTGCTATTTGCGACCATAACATGGTGGGTAACCGCTGTATGAACTGCCATGTGTATGGGGCACAGAATCCTAATCTTTCAATGATGTATGTACGTGGAAAAGGAGGCGGTGCCGTACTTAACCGTAATGGTCAATTGCGAAAACTGGATATCAAAACAGATGATATGGTGTCTCCCAGTGTGTATGCGGGTTTCAGTAAGTCAGGCAGATATGTTGTGTTCTCCTGTAACGTGATTGTACCCGCATTCCATTCTTTAGTTGGCAAGCGGTTGGAGGTATATGACTCGAAGTCTGATGTCTATATTGCTGACTTTGACAAAAATAGGATTCTCCGTTGTGAGTTGTTAAGTGATTCGGACGTTCTTGAGACCTTCCCGACATTTTCACCCGACGGTAAATACATCTATTTCTGCTCCGCACCTAAACTTAAATTACCAGAACATCTCAGAGCGTTGAAATACAGTCTCTGTCGCATCGCTTTTGATGAGAAGAACGGGATTTTTGGAAATAAAGTTGATACAATTTATAATGCAAAGATTCATGGTAAATCAGTATGTCACCCACGAGTATCACCTGATGGGAACTTTATATTATATACTGTTGCAGATTATGGTACCTTCCCCATCTGGCATCAAGAGGCTGATTTACAGATGATGAATCTCAAAACAGGGACAATAGATCATTTAAGCCTCGTTAATTCGAACCGGTCAGATACTTATCATAGCTGGTCGTCAAACAGTCGTTGGTTTGTGTTTGCCAGTAAGCGTGATGACGGATTATATGGTAAACCCTATTTCTGTTACGTTGACCATCAGGGTCATGCACGGAAACCTTTCGTGTTGCCGCAGGCTAATCCTGATTTCTACGATGAGAACCTGAAATCGTTCAATATCCCAGACTTAGGGCGTGGCAGATTGCCTTTCGATGTCATGGATATTGAACGGGTCATGGGGCGTGAAGCAGAAAAATTCAGATAGAATAAATTTTTATTTTACCATGATGGCTGTTCTTTTCTTATCCAAAATCTCGTTTGCTGCACTTCGGGCGTCGAACACTACCTTTATTTTGGTGAAGTCGGGTACATTGTAGGAGTAAACCGATCCGTCATAATACTCCCATGGATTCTCTTGTGGCAGAAGAAAAGGCTTACTCACCTTACCCTGATCATCAATACTTGCTAAGTATAACCGTGTGTATAATCCATCACCTCTCCGGCTGCTGAATACAAACCAGTGACTGTTTGTGCTCCAGTTGTGAAAACTCTCAGTATTGGTACTGTTTACCTCGGTGATAGGTCTTACACTGCCATTCTTAAGATTGAGTAGCCAGAGGTCGGCTTCACGATGCCAGATGGGGAAGGTACCGTAATCGGCAAGAGTGAACATCAGGTACTTACCGTCATAAGAAGGACGTGGAAAGGTGATACTTTTTCCTTTCGAGGCCATGTCTACAACGGTCTCCACTTTATTCCCGAAAGTACAGTTGGCAGGATTAAAGGCAATCTTACAGAGATTGTATCTCACTTTCTTGTAATCTGTCGGAATCTCTTGTGCTTTTGCGGAACAGAAATAGAGCGTTTCCCCGTCGGGTGAAAAGGCTGGGAAAGTCTCAAAATGATCTTTCGTTGTCAAGAGTGGCGAGATGTGTACACTATGTGTTGTCGGTTCATACACCATTAAGTCCGAGGCTTGGTCGAAGACTTCTATCCGTTCATTTCTTACGCAATGGAATGCCTGTCTGGTCTTATTGGTTGAATATGCGCAAAATTTTCCTGACGGATGCCAATAAGGATAAACACACGAACCAAGTCCTTTCGTTGAATCTATTTTTGTGGTAAGAATCTCCCGTTTCCCGCCAATCTGAACAATGGTTGCACCATTTGCACCTCGTACATGGAATGTAAACTGTCGGGGATCAGTACGATTGGAGGTGTGACAGTTTACACATGCACCGGGAACAGCTGTGTTTTCGAAGATAGCCGTTTCATCGTAGGTGGAAAGATTACGCTGGTAGATTCCCATTTTGCTATACACTTCATATCCGGGTGCAATCTTACGGTAGGTAAGTCCATATTCATCCAGTTTATATGGGCTTACATAGATACAGAAGTTCCGGTATTGGGTCCATCTATCGTTTTTCTTCACACAGACAGTAAAGATGAGACTGTCACCTCTGTTGCTATTGACCATCTCATGCCAGTCGTCAATATCAAACTTGGCAAACTCTCCATTTGAATGCAGTTGTTTTCCCTTTACACCTTTTACGGTGACATCCATACAGTCGAAATCCCCTCCTGCATAGTTGAAATCAAGAGGTGCAATATTGGTAGGTATTGTTACTCCGATATAATCTGGGAAGATTCTTGGGAGTTGTTCTGACTTTTGGGGATTGTCGGGTGTTGATGTACATGACACCAGTGCACCTGACAAAACCAGGGCTAATAAGATATTCTTCATCACTTGTCGTTCTTTTTAACTAATAAATAACTCCAGTATGTATTTCCGAAAACACCCGTTTCAAGTGTCGGATCTTTCGGATTCGTTACATAGAGTCGTGCGAATTCTGTTACATTCTGCATCACCTGCTCATCAATGCTCCAAGGCATACCATCGAAGTTTGGATGGTTTTGAGTCCACAGGTAAACTAGTATTTCCTGATAGCTACGAGGAATATGGTCAAAATGGGCATATTTCCCCAAGGGATAGTAGGTAAGGAATTTCTGGATGTCCCGTTGCAAAAGCTCATAGGCTATAAGATATTCAAAAGCCATCTTGTTATTGTGGTTGCGGACGAAGAGAATGCCTAACATCTGGTCTAGCTCTGTGTCGCTGAACAAGAAATCTTTTGTATATCTGTATTGTCTGAGCCTGCCCCATACCGGATGGTTGTTTATTTTGTTTTCGTCGTTCAGGTATGTCATGGCGTTATCTGCCCAATCTTTGTAGAAAAGAGTCTTTTGCAGCATGCGCAGATATTTTGCGGCCACCCGATATTGTCCATTGATAATGTTTGTTTCAGCAATTCTCTTTGTACAACGGCCACTTTTGTTAAAGTTGGGTATTGCCTCTTGGGCTTCAAACATATATCTCTGTGCTGTATTAATCATGCCTAGGCGATAGAAAGCCTCACTTGTTGGTAGCAGAGAGGTAAAATCCCGTTGAAAAGGCGGTAAAAGTCCTTCTGCTCCATTTTGATAGAATTCAAACATGTGGTCAGATAATTGATCCTGCATAGCCAGTGCCAGATTTACGCATGCAACTCCCATCGGTGTTGATGCCTGTTTCTTTTCAGCTTTTTCTATTATTTTTTGCCATTGTTCATGACGTACGAGATAGTCGTAATCTATAAGTTCGTATTTGAGTTCGTCAAAACCTGATTTGACTAAAAAGATCCCTCCTATTACAATAATAGCTATTTCTGATGCTATTTTGATTGTTTTCTTTTTGCCTATGAGAGGAAGCATTGGCAGTAAGAATGGAAAAACAGAGAAAATAATCATGATAACTATCTGCATCACTGGTATTACTGCGGGAAATCGGTAATAACCGATACCACCGAATATCCGGAAAAATGGATATTGCAGAAACGTGGATGCACAAAGTACACAGGTCAGGTAATAAATGATGATGCCAATTGAATATCCAGCGGCATTAAACTTTGATGTCCCGTTTTTGATGGTAAGTATGATAATATATCCTACAAATACGGATACTGTAGCTCCAATCAACCAGAATAAAGATGGTATGCTGATCATGTAAAAGAGGAGTTGTTTCCATCTCTTTTTTATGGATGATGCCCACCATGCCATAGCCAGCGTGGTTAATAAGGCTAATACATAAGATAACATGGCATTTTCATCACCCATGTAGAACCATACGATCAGAACAGGTATAAAACTCAAAGGGTAGTAGGTATCGGCAACTCCTTCATGCTTTGCCAATATCCATATAACCCGTTGCATGAAAACGTAGATAATGGAAAGAATACAAGCACCTACCCACGGGATATAATAAAACTGAGTTAGAAATTCAGAGATGTAGTTTGCCAGACCTCCAGACACTACGATCCGTTCTAAAAAATAACTTTTATCAAACAGGAACATCTGAAACTGTTCTTGATATGAAAGATAACAAGGATAATGGAATTCCCAGAACCAGAATACGATCATTCCGAAGATGACCGATAATGTGAATTTTCCGTATTTATAGATTATTGCTTGCATATTATTATGGCTATAAAATCGCCCCGTTTGCAAAGATAAGCAAGCGAGGCGATATAAGAGAGGGATTAATAAATTATTTTTTCTTAAAGTTCCAGAACCATGCAGTACCCCAGTCGCCAGCACCTGGTTCGGGGGCGCAAAGACGTAGGTATGTACCATCTGCTTTAAGAACTTGATATACATATTGACGAGCGTTACCCTTATTCGGTTGAATGCCCAACAGAGGTATAGTCCCACTGAAAGTCATCGTCCCGATATCCCAATTCGCTTTAACCATATCTTCGGTTACCTTAACAGCACCTGTTTCACCACGACTCGTCTTAACACCTGAAAGGCTTAAAGAGAACCATCCGTTGGCTCCATCACTGGCAAATCCTTTACCACTTGCCTGCCCGTCAATATCTGCTGCAGAAACGACCCACCAGCCAGGACCGGTGTTTTCCAGGTATCCACCATTACCCCAGACTCCATCTGAAGCAGATGTATCCCAGGTCCATGTGGTAGTACTCAAGTCATTACCAAAAATCTTGTAGTAAAGTTTAGGTAAGTCTGTATATTCAGTTATACTGACTGACTTCGAAGATGATGTTGTAATGCTACCATCTTGATTGATTGTAGTGACATAAAAGCTTGCAACTGTCGTTGGTGGAGTAACTTGGATAACAGTATTTGTCCCTTCTCCTAATAAAGTTTTAGTGTTCGTATCATAAATTTTTATGTAACGCACAGGACTGGTTGTTACCGTGATGTTGTTGTTCCCTGAACTTTTAGGTGTAAGCTGTAGCTCGCTTGTCAGTTCATCTGCTGTGACGCTGGATGCTGCACTGCCATAATCTTCTGTCGCAGGGTCACAGGCAATAAATAACATTGCCAATACCGGAGCTGCAAAAAATATTTTTTTCATATATAGTTTTTCTTTTAAAGTTAAATGTTATTCTACTTCCATCCAGTGTACTCCGAGCTGGCATCAGTCCATCCCTCATTCTGTACAACACTACCAATAGAGATTTCATTATCTGGCATCTTCTGAAATCCGGCTGTCGCATTGTAACGTGCTGCATAGCCTCCGTTATGTGCTGTATTCTTAGCCGCGTTTCCGCAGTAATATATAGCGGCATTAGTCTGTTTGTCAAGGGCAGCGGCTGCAATATGCCAACGACGAATATCATTCCAACGAATGCCCTCGAATGCCAATTCCCATCTACGCTCATTTTGTAGTGCGGTGAGCGTGTAGGTGGATATGGCATCCAGACCGGCACGTGCACGAACTTTATTGATGCCTGAAACGTTTTCTTCAAGCTCTGATTGCATCAAAAGAACATCAGCAAAACGGATGAGAACCAAGTCGTGTATGTTATTAAGTTGCATGTTTTCTGCACCTTGTGTCCAACCGTCAGTACCGTACATCAAGTTTTCGAAGCAACAGGTATATGTGCCGTCAGATTTCTTGGCAGAGATTGGACCTAATTTCTTTTGATAGTAATCTGTCTCCTGCACGAAATCAGCCCAGCCGCCTTTCGTATATGCAGGAAGTTCATTAACATTCTGCATACTACCACTACGGCGCATGTCCTTATTATTAGGATCTGCACTATTCCAATCATTCGCTAAGTTGGTAGCTACAGGACCTGCACCCCAGCCTTGACCGAATGGGAAGGTATTTGCATAAGCCTGACCACCACGAACACCCAAGTGGAGGGCATATCCATTACCGTAACCGATCGTTGTACTCCATGAAGAAAGTTTGTTAAATTTGATAGCAAACATTGATTCAGGGTTGATTGCATTGTCATCTTCTACCCATTTCAAGCCTTTACCTTTTGTATAAGCGTAATCTTCTACAGTATACTTATTGGTATAAGCCCAGAGATTACGGAAGTCGGAAACAAGAGTATAACCTGAGTTGTTTACACAATCATCGATGTAGGTGATTACTTCAGCTTTTGTCAGAGCCGTTCCATCTGGTAAATTTACCGAAGTAAGTGGATTATAAGTTGTTCTTACAAGAGAAGCGAGATCTGTTCCATTACAATACATACCTGTATAGAATAACCAAGCACGACCTAACATTGCCTCTGCTGTGTATTTGTCTACGTGTCCATTCGTCAAACGCGTTGCAGGCATCATCTTTGAGGCATCGCGCAAGTCTTGTAGTATTTGCCCCCAAAGAACTTTTACATCACCTTGTTTCTTTAGTTCTCCGCTAGGTATTGTCATCAATGGTACATTACCATACATAGATGCGAGCTCATAATGATAGAATGCCCTCAAGAATAGCGCTTCACCCAAATCCTGAGCTTTTTCGGTAGCCGTAAGTTTTGTATTGGGCATAGCCTGTATCAATGTGTTGGCACGGTTTATTCCCTGATAACGCTGTACCCAGTAATCATTGGTCATATTGGCTCCATAGTTGCAGAGCAAATCCATAGCTTGCATCAATTTATCATTGGTACCGCCACCACCGAATTGGTCATCACTTGCTAACATTGCGTAATACAAGAAACTTTCCTGAGGATTTGCATTGACAGCGTTCAAGTTCTCATAAATTCCTGCAAGTGTTGCTTCTGCGTCTGCAGACGTCACAGGGAATGTTGTTGTAGACTGTTCTGATACATTGGTAACATCATTGATGTCACATGATATGAATCCTGTTGTAATCAGACCTACAGTTAATAAAAATGTTATCTTTTTCATTTTGTAATTTCCATTTAGAATTTAATATTAACTCCAAAAAGGTATGTGCGAGGTTGCGGATAGTTACCTACATCAACACCTGTTACCCAAGGTTCACTACTGTTAAGAGCCATACCGTTTTCAGGATCCATACCCTTATAACCTGTTATAGTAAATACGTTTTGTGCAGCAAAATAAAAACGTAATTGTGGGAATGGACAGTTCTTGATTAACTTAGCAAAATCATAACCTATTGTGAAGTTTTGTAAGCGGAAATAGCTTGCATTTTCGATATAGATATCTGAGATAGACTGCCAGTTAACTCCCGTGTTTCCCGGTGCTAACAATGGATAGGTATTTGACGTACCCTCACCATGCCAATAATTATACACCTCTGTCGTATAATTCTCATACTGACCGTCTGTGAATTTACGCCAAGAACGAGCTACCTGTTGTCCTAAAGCTGTATAACCTGTTACTGCAATATCGAATCCTTTGTATGCCGCATTTAAACTGAGACCCATGGTTACGTCTGGATGAGGATTTCCTAAATCGGTCTTGTCGGTTGAAGTGATTTTACCGTCACCATTGACGTCAACAAATTTCAAATCTCCAGGTTTTAAAATTGAACCTTGAAGAGAATTTGCAGCTTTACCATCGCAATTTTTTTCTATATAAGCTGCTAAATCCGTGGCATTCTGAATGACACCTTCCGTTTTATATCCATAAAAGTATCCGAGAGGGTGACCAACTTCCATACGTGCTACAAATCCTGTGTTTTGTGCCAAGAGATCCTTTCCTCCTTCAATATAGGTTTGGGAACTATTAATTTTTGTTACTTTGTTGCTGTTGACTGCCATATTCCAGTTTACTCCATAGGTGAAGTCCTTTCCGATATGATCATTCCAGTTAAGGGCTATTTCAACACCGGTGTTGCGTACAGTACCGGCATTTTGCCATTGATGATCGAAACCTGTAGTCGGTGCAATAGGAACATAGAGCAACAAATCTTTGGTCTGTTTGTAATACCAGTCGAATGTGACACCAAGATGACTGCCTAAGAGCCGTGCGTCAAAACCCAAGTCCGTCTGCTCTGAAGTTTCCCATGTGATATCTGTGTTCTCTAAACGTGCGGGACTTGCTCCCGTCGTATACCCGTCCTTGTTATTGTTGAAAGAATAATTGGAATAAGCATCATAAGCGAATGTTGCCTGATAAGCGAAAGCGTCAATCATGTTCTTGTTACCATTTTGTCCCCATCCTGCACGAATCTTCAAGAAGTCTAACCAAGACGACATAGATTGCATGAATTTCTCATTGGAAACAACCCAACCTGCACTGACAGATGGAAAATAGCCCCAACGATGGCCGGGTGCAAAGATTGAACTGCCGTCAGCACGGAAAATGGCTGATAACATATAAGTTTCTTTAAAATCATAGTTAACACGACCGAAGTAAGACATGCTTCTTGAGTCTCCATAAGGAGTACCCGTTACAGTTGCCGCCGACTTGTCTTTTGTCAATGTAAGATATGCATGGCTGAAGTCACCATAGATGCTGGTTGTAGATACACCAGACAGGGACTCACCGAAATCAGGTCTGCTTTCACTATATTCTGTACCTAACAAAGCGTCAAAGTGGTGTTTTCTTGCTATGTTGAATTTATAATTAATCGTGTTTGTGGTGCTCCATCCCCATCCAAGACCTTCCTGTTGAGTAGTTTGGTCGGTTGTACGTCTTCCGCCCTGGTCATTAATATAATATACCGGCAGGAATGCACGCCAAGACCATGAACTTTGGTTGTAATTGACCTGTCCCCTGTAGACAAGATCTTTGATAGGTTGAACTTCTATATAACCTATAGCATTGAGGTTGAAATTCATACTCTTGTTGTTTGCACTCTGGTTGTTCATCATCGAAGCGATAGGGTTGCTTGCGTACGAATTGTACTTAAACCAGCCATCTTTAATTGATCCTGATGTTGCCAGATCGTCATGCATAAAATAACCACCATTACTATTATAAATAGGTATACAGGGGTTAGCGCGCAACATGTCAGAGATAACATTGCTATATTGGTTGCCAATCTGAACGCCTTGATTCTGCTTGTGTTGGAAATAAAGATTCTCGCCGAATTTCACGACATCAAGACCGGCACTGTTGCGATAGATAACGTGATCTGAATTCAAGCGTAAGGTAAAACGACGGAAATCCGATTTTGCCATATTGCCGAAGATACCATCCTGATACTGATAGCCGACACCGGCAGAGAACTTGCTCATGTCGTTACCACCGACGATATTCAAAGAATGGTTAGAAGAAACAGCATTCTTGTTGCGGATCGCATCCAGCCAATTCGTGCCGTTGTTCGTACCGTTTTGATATGCTGTCAGCAAGTCTGAACTAATGTATTTAGACCAGTCGTAAGCAGAGCCTCCATTGTTGAATGCTACTTGGTCCTGAATTTCCATATATTGCTTTGCATTTAGTAAAGAAGGCATCTTGTAAACATTTGACCAGCCCATGTTCCCATCATAAGAGACTTGTATTTTACCATCTTTACCTTGTTTTGTCGTAATAAGGACAACACCGTTTGCTCCATTCGATCCGTAAATAGCACAGGATGCAGCATCCTTCAATACATCAATACGTTCAATATCGGCAGGGTTCAAGTTGTTGATATCGCCACCTGAAACTCCGTCAATGACATAGATAGGCTTTGTGTCACTGTTTGTTCCGGCACCACGGATTTCAACTTTGAACCCATCACCCGGCTGACCGGATATTGCTGTGATATTGACACCGGGAGTCTGGCTTTGTAATGCGCCGAGCACCTGAGTTGTGTTCAGCTTCTGGATAGCATCACCTTTGATTTCTACAGTGGCACCTGTGACGAGTTTCTTTTTCTGAACACCGTAACCGATAGCTACGACTTCGTTCAACATCTTGGTATTTTCTTCCAAAACAACTTTAATGTTGCTTCGATTCCCTACCTGTATTTCCTGTCTTTTGTAGCCAACATAAGAAACGACTAGGGTTGCACCTGGATTCACATTTAAAGAGAATTTACCGTCAAAGTCGGTAACTACACCATTGCTGGTGCCTTTTTCCAAAACACTGGCTCCGATGATAGGGCCAGATGTGTCAATGACAGTACCTTGTACTTTTTGTTTGTTTGCTTGCTGGAGTGCAGTGACAACATTTGTTGTTTTTTCTGCAAAGACCTGAGGTGAGTAGCATAACCCAAGGATTGAGCATGTACCCATCAGCAACGCTGTTTTTCTAATTGTTTGATTCATACTTAAGTATTTTTCTAAGATTAAATAGATTAAATCACTGAATTTAGTGAGAAATAAGGTTGTATTCATCCCTTATATTTCCTGTGTGCACAATGGCAGCACAGTCTTTTTCATGTAGTATTTTTATTTCTTGTCATAAATATTGAAAAGTAAAGTGGTTTATATATATTAGATTAAATACTCTTCGGTTATCAAAATTCGGTGCAAAGATAATCCAATATTTTTTATTATTATGATACTTTTTTGTCCAAGTTATATACTATTTTATCATTTTCGGTATTTTATAGTAAAATTGTATTGTTTTAGCAACCAAATGCCAATAATGTAAATTTTACACTTATTATTTAATAATGATAGATTAAAAAAAGTATTATTTCACATAATTAAAAGATCTCCCTCACGAAGATGAGTCTTAGACTTACATATTTCTGAAGAAGATTAGACAACTGATGATGCAAACGTGATACTTGAAATTAAAGCAAGGAGAATCAATATTGGTATTTTGTTGATACTCCGTATGACAATTTTGTATCAAGAATAAAGAAGAAATATTCTAATTTAGATGATGGAAAATACATGAATATTCAATCCTTAGGATGAATTAATTTAACATCTAGATGTTAAAACTAATCTGCACGTGTGGTCTCGCTTACAGACTTTGATGTTCCTTATTTATAAAATTTAAATAGAGCTTTGTATCGTCTTTTATATAAAGAAAAAATAAAACTATGTTTCAACGTAAAAAGACTTAAGATTGTTTTGTAAACATCATATCTTGCATTACCTTTGTTGCCAAAATCACTCTGTAGTAAAGAAACAATCCTAGAATTATGCACATCGCTATTATCGGTGCAGGAGCGGCAGGCTGCTTCACGGCTATCAACCTGAAACGATTGAACCCCAATTTAGATATAACAATCTTTGAAAGTGGAATAAAACCGCTGGCAAAGGTATCAATAACAGGTGGAGGACGATGTAATCTGACGAACTCTTTCGAGGATGTAAAGAATATCGGGGCGGTCTATCCACGAGGAGAACGGTTGATGAAACGGCTTTTACACGAGTTCAGTCATGAGGATGCTTATCATTGGTTTGAGCGTGAAGGAGTAAAACTGGTAACGCAGGATGACGGATGTGTGTTTCCCCAGTCTCAGAATGCCATGGAGATCGTGAATACTCTGATGAGACTGATGGTAAAGTATGGTATTGTTCTTAAGACGAGACATAGGGTGAGTTATATTCAGAGGCATAATACGACGGATTCTTCAATGGAGCAGGAGACTGATTTTTGTATTCATTTTGTAGATAATCAGATTCCGAAAGTTCATGCTGATATTGTTGTCGTGACTACTGGTGGCCAGCCGAAATCAGAAGGGATGAATATGCTTAAGGATTTTGTTCTTGATACGGTTAGTCCTGTACCATCCTTATTCAGTATATGTCTGCCCAATCATCCTATCAGAGAACATACCGGTACGGTGGTGAATGAAGTGGAAGTCTGTCTTACGGGTACCAAACATAAAGCATCTGGCGCGTTACTTATTACACATTGGGGAATGAGTGGGCCTGCTATCCTGAGATTATCGTCTTATGCTGCCCGGACTTTGCATGAGAATGGTTACAAAGCAAAACTGTCAGTCAACTGGTTTGGCGGCAGTAATGAAACAGAAGTGGGAGAGCAACTGAACAGCATCGCTCACGAGAATCCTCAGAAACAAATATCCACAGCCCATCCATATCATATAAATAGCCGTCTCTGGAACCATCTGCTTGTTCAGTGTGGACTTAATCCGTCACAGCGATGGTGTGAACTTAGTCGTAAGGGATATAACCGTCTGGTCAGTACCTTAACGAACAATCTTTATACTGTAGATGGAAAGAATCGTTTTAAAGAAGAATTTGTCACATGTGGTGGTGTCTCGCTTAGCAACATTAGCCCAGGTACACTTGAGTGCCGCACTTGCCCTAATCTATATTTTGCCGGTGAGGTGTTGGATGTAGATGCTGTAACCGGTGGCTTTAATCTGCAGGCTGCATGGACGATGGGGTATGTTGTCTCAAAAGATATCGCAGCAAAGTCGTAGGCTTGTTTTTATCGTGCATATTTGTACGAAACAGACTTGATCAACATATGGCAAAAAAGGCTTACATCGTTCAATCGACGATGTAAGCCTTTTCTAGTTTTACAAATGTCTGCTAAGATTTATTATTTCGCATGGACACTAATTGCTTTTCCTTCATATTTGATATTGAAATCAAAGTTCACAGGTGTCATATCTCCACTGACAGTTTTATTATTAACGATGACAATGCGGAAATTACGGTTCTTCATCATTCCTTTGAATGAACCCTTGCGGTCGGCTATAGTCAATGTCTTTGCGGTATCATTCCAATGGAAAGTAATGGTAGAATAGGCACCCTTCTCATAATTGTAGGTGTCACCTTCATCTTCATAGAGTGTGTAGCTGCCATCAGCACCCGGATAAACTCTGATCTCAAGATTGTCCCATTTCTTTTCAGAAGAATATTGTACAGCTGGACCGAAAGGAACGATACTGCCTGCTTTGACATATACCGGTATGATGTTGATGGGACAAGCCTTCATCTGTTCTGTTCCTCCTTCGAATAATTCATTAGTCCAGAAATCATACCATTTTGTACCTTTAGGCAGATAGACTTTTACACCGTTGGATGCTTTTGTTATATCTGTATAGTAGGCATGCCCCTGTTTGCTGTCATCTTTCCATGTGTAAAGATTGTCGGTAACAGGTTTTACAAGCAGTGAGTGCCCTAGAAGATATTCATCACCGAGATTGATTGCACGTTTGTCTGCTGTAAAATCCATGATGAGTGGACGCATCATCGTCTCATCATTCAAGTAACAGCTACCCTGCTGACTATATAGATATGGCAAGAGGCGATAACGTAATTCTATATATTTCTTTTGGCAGTCATAAGCCCATTCTCCGGGTTTCCCCCAACGGTAGATTTCGTTTTTCATAGGACCGCTACAATGGTTGCGCATGAGCGGCATGAAACAACCCCATTGCATCCAGCGTACCTTCAGCTCCTGCATGGCTACATTCTTAGGGTCGTTGTTATAATCCCATCCAAAGAATCCCCCAAGGTCATCACTCCACATGGGAATACCGCAGAGCATATAATTGAGACTGGCCGGAATCTGGTTTTTGAATGTTTCCCAGTTGCTTACGATATCACCGCTCCAACTGAAACTACCGTAGTGCTGAATGCCCAGAAAGCTGGAACGTGACATCTGGAAGGAACGTTTGGTGTTACCCTTCATTGCGCGTTGATGTTCATAAATACCACGGTTGGTGACTAATGGAAACGCATTCTGCACGCTGCGCCATGTGCCGTCGGCAGTTGGGGTATCATAATCAGAAGGCTTGTTGTTGATATGGTCCGGCTCAGTAGAGTCGGTCCACCATCCGTCAAAGTCCATTTTATACATTGGTGTAAGATATTTCCAATAGATATCACGAGCTTTTGGATTAAAAGCATCATATACTCTGGCTCCACTGTTTTGAGGCCATGTCTCAAAACCATATAAGGCATTGATCGCTTTCAATTCTTTGTATTGATCTGTCCATGGTCCGAAATCAGGCCATATACTAATCATAATATGTGCATTGTGATCATGAACATATTTAACCATTTCTTGGGGAGTCTTGATACGTGCTTCCTGATTCTTTGCGTTTTTATCCTCACCGTTGGGCAGGTATTTCATCCATTGTGGATCACCCATCTTATTAATATAATGAGGATTCATGAAACGCATGGCGTTCCAGTTGCTATCGCAACCCCAGTATTGCCAGTCCTGCACGATTCCATCGAGTGGAACCTGTTGTTCACGGTATTTGTCGAGCACGTCGCATAGCTCATCGCTGCTGGCATAGCGTTCCCGACACTGCCAATAACCCATTGACCAAAGAGGGAACATGGTTGATTTTCCACTAAGAGTGCGCAGGCAGTTCATTACCCCATCCTGTGTTCCATCTTTATACATGAAGTAATAATCCACCATATCTCCTGTGATAGATTTGAAAGACAGTCCTTCTTCGGAATCATTAAATTCTGTTGCTGATGGATTATCCCAAAACAGACCATATCCTTTTGATGAAGTAAAGTAGGGAATACAGATATTTGTATTGCCATTCTCGAGATGGATGCTCTGTCCACGATGATTCATAACTCCACTTTGACGCTGTCCCAGACCGAAGATGGCTTCATTCCTTTCCAGAATAAACGTTTGATTGACACTGAACGTTTTGCGTCCTGCATCATTGAATGGTATAAAATCCGTCGTGTTATCCTTCTCTTTCATCAGCCTTTCCCCTTGAGGTGACGTAAATCCCACTGTTCCGGTTTTCTTATTCACGTTAACGATCATGTTTGGTGAAGAGATTGATAGGATATCTCCGTTTTCCGAACATATAACTTTTGTGTTGTTACCTTTTAATATGACTGAGTAACTTTTCTTCGTGGGCATCATTTCTGACTTAAACTTTGTTACTCTCACAATGGTGGGGGAGTAGAACTCCACTTTCTCTTGAATACCGTTGGCGGTCTTAATACTTATACCGCTTTCGCTTTTCTGAAAATCCTGAGCATAGGCAGTGATGGATAATAACATACATGCCGCTATTGATGCAATCGATTTCTTCATAGTTGTACTTAATCTTAGTTTTATGATTTTAATCCGTTATTTTGTTGCAAAGGTATGATGGCCTGTTTATTCTGTTGCAACAAAAATGTTGAAAACGATAACAAAATCGTTGAAATCAGTACTTATTTATGATATTCAGACGGTTTACAACCGAATTCTTCCTGAAAACATTTACTAAGATAACTAGATGAGCTGAAACCTGTTCGGAAGGCAATGTCACTGATACTGAGTTTTCCTTCGGAGAGCATTTCGGCAGCTTTCTGAAGTCGTATGTGCCGGATGAAGAGTGTAGGAGACTCATCTATAAGTGCGGTGAGTTTCTTGTATAATCCCGTTCGTTCCATACAGAGATCACGGCTTAGTTCGGATACCGAGTATCCTTGTTCATTGATATGTGATTCCACCAAAAATGCTGCTTTCCTGACAAACTCAGCATCCTCATTTCTCATTCTTTCACGAATGTTTCCTGTATCGTTCGGAGTGGCTTGTTCATTTGATTTTGGTTCTTTTGTCCTGTCAGACTCTTTCTGTTCATAATCCACCTGTTTTATAAGGTCCTGTATTCTTTGTAAGAGAGCCTCTTCCTTTTGCTTCTGCTGGATACGTCGCCGCATCATTTGCAAGTATATAAATATACCTAATATAATTAGTGAGATAATAATCCCTATGTAAATCATGTAGGCTACGGATGATTGCCACCAAGGTGCGTTGATGATGAATGTTGCATTGCAAATAGTGCCTCTCCATTCATCGGGAACAGTGGTAGCCATCACCTGTAGACTGTATTTCCCATAAGGCAGATTGACAAAAGAGAGGTGTAGTAAACCTTTATTGTCTACCAGACCATTCGATTTCTCGGCTTCAGTCGTATGCCATTTGTCGTCTCCTCCCAATAAACGGTAGCGGTAGATAGTATGTTTTGGCGTAACGAAATTAAGGGCAGAGAACTCAAAAGAAAGTGAATTCTGCTTGTGATTCAGGTTGAGATGATGAACGTAGGGTGGGGACGTATTGATCGGTTCTCCTTGGATTAAGATATTTGTGAGAATTGGATTGAACGTGATATGTGGGGATGTCACACTATCCGGATAAAACAGAGTGTAACCGTTAATGCCTCCCATAAAAATACGACCGTCCTTCAATAGTTTCCCCATCCCATTACGATATTCCCCATCAAGGGTTCCATCTTGTTTTGTAAAATTTGTAAACGAAAGACTTTTGTCCTTCTCATTGATTTTGATTCTTGAAATTCCACAAGATGTTGCCACCCAGATATCACCCTTGCGGTCTTCAACAATAGAATGGATGAAATTGTTGACAAGTCCGTCGTCTGTATATATTAATTTTTGCGTTTTTTCTTTTTGTTTTATCAATCTGAGTCCATCGTTCGTACCTCCCCAAATCCATCCACGCCGATCTTTTATAAGCATGTTGTAGCTCCTTTCATGATAAGTGACATGTGAGTTGTCGTGTTTATTGTAACCTTTCCCTGTGTAAAATGAGGAGAATCGGTAAGTAGACGGATGCATATAAAGAAGTCCCCGATTGTAGGTCCCTATCCATATTCCGCCTTGAGAATCGCAAAAAACAGTGTTCAGTCCTGCATCCCTGATAATCTCACCTTGGTCCGTGAGAAGTTGAGTTGTCAGTTGCCCTTTTCCTGTGTTCATATTAAACTTCCAGTAGCCTTTCGCACAAGTGATATAGGCCTGACCGTCATTTGTCGTGACTATGGTATGTAGAAGGTAGGGTGTATTCAGAATGGTATGCCATCTTTTTTTATGAGTGTCGAATATAAGAAAGATGGAACGTTTGCCTGTACGGAGTTGGTAGAAGATGCCGTTATTCCCTTTTACAACTAAAGATGTTGAACTGTACAAAGATCGTTCAGAGGTGTTATATGCCGCCAAACGGTAAAGCATCTTTGCTGACAAACAATCATAACAGACAACTTCTCCGGTCTCAAAAAACAGATATAATCTGTCTTTCTCCACTTCCATATCTTGTAGGTTTCCTGCGTCAGCCGGCATCATATAGTGTTTACCCTTTTCCACACTTAGCAGTCCTTCAGGAGTGACTACCCATATATGCTTATCTGAATCCAGGAATATATCACGAACTTGAGTTCTTATACCTATCTTTTTAAAAAGTCCTTTTATATCATTAATATACTGCATTCTCTTCAGATCAAAACAGGCAAGTGAGTGGGTATTCTTAACCCATAACATATCGTCTTTTCCTACATAGACATGGTATGCACCTTTGTAATCTGCGAGACTGAAGAAATTATTTTCTTTCTTATGGATATAATTGAAATGGGCACCGTCGTAGATATTGATGTTACCTAGTGTTGTTACGATCAGTCGTCCGTCTGACAATTGAAGAAGATGTTGCACTTGATTATCAGTCAGACCGTCATTCGCATCCAATACACGGAATACGTCTGTTGCTCCTGCTTTATTAAACACAGTAAAACAGATCGCGATAGTAACTGTCAGTATCTTAATAATATTCCGCATTTTATTGTTCTATGAACATTTATTCTAATCTTTTCCGTACGTTCTTGTCGATGAACTCATGACGCTTGCTGTCGACTCCATTCGTGAGATTGAGATTACGTCCGTCATTCATTCCTCGCTTTAGGGCTTCACTGCTTGAAGAATACCGCGTGCTAGTTGTACGAATTCTACCTTCATTTTCACGAAACCAATCCATCAGTTTATTTTGTGTTCGCAGCGTAAGGTCACGAATGCCTATAGCCGATTGTTCACTGTCATTCTTCAGCGTCTCAGCCAATCCAAATGTGCATCCTAAGAGGTAATTGTCCAGCCATCTTGTATATGGCTCAGGCCGATAATGCTCTCTTGATATGCGGAACGAACGTGTATACTCCATATAACGTGTTTTGCTAAGTGGAAAGAGACGGTTGCAAAATACGTCATGTACATATCGTGCAGAATCTGTATTGACTTTGGTTCCCACTAGTCTCATTTTACCATAACCATATCGTTCGTCTTTTGTCCTTACGGCAAGACAGAAGAAATGTTCTGCAAGTACTGCCCAGAGTTGTTTTTCCCATGCCGGAATGCGTGTTCCGTGCATATATGTTTTATTTTCTTCAGTGTAGACGATCTTGTCTTCTTCACTGAGTGGCCCATCTTCAGGTACATCTTCCATGGAGAGATTATACTCTACTAACAGTTTGTGAATGATCTGTGCTGCCTTATATGCTTCACCCTCACTTCCAATTTCCTCTGCACTCTGTCGCAAATTCTCCAACTTGCGTATCTTTTCAAGTATTTCCTGTTCTTTTGCCATTATGATCTGCGATATTCTGATGGTGACATTCCTACATGGTCCTTAAAGTATTTGCCTAGAAAGGACTGGTTGGGAAAATGAAGTTCCTCTGCAATCTCTTTGATGCTCATGGTTGAGTTTTTTAACAGAACACGAGCCTCTAATACCACATAACTGTTGATCCATTCATTTGGTGTGCGTCTACTCACTTGCTTGATTGTTTCAGAAAGATATTTAGATGTGATACACAACTGATCTGCATACCAGCTTACGCGACGTTCCCTTTTATAATTCTCCTCTAACAGAGGCAGAAACTTTGAAAAGATAGCTTCCGCACGCGTTTGACTTTTATTGTTTGTTTGTTGTTGGTAGATAATATTCGTTATGTCATAAATCATTGCCAGAAGTAGTGATCTGACAAGATCTTTACGGAAATAATTCTTATTGTCTCCAACCTTCTTCTTAAGTATTGCGTAATATTCCTCCAACAATTCAGTCTCTTCAGCACTAAGACTAATGATGGGATGATTACGGGTAAAAAGAAACAATGATACTAGATCATGAATACCCTTCACCACCTCATTGAAAAAATTTGTGGAGATAAAAAGAAATAAACCTTTGAAGTTGGGACTTACCATATAGTTGTCAATGACTTGACGGTTGTGGATGACAATCGTATCATACATGTTTATAAGTCGTTCTTCTGTATCTACTGAATATTGGGCCTTTCCGCGAAGGCAGAGTCCTAATATGTAGCAGTTCGCACGGTATGGATTATTAGTTATCGGTATATCATTGATGTTGTCGAAGAGTATGAGGTCGTCTTCTATAGAGTAACTTCGAATGACGGCCTTTGCATCGGCAATATTGATATCTTGAATAGGCATATTGTTCATTTTTCGTGGAAATTTATGCAAATATAAATAAATATTATAATATATAAAAGGAAAACATAGAAAAATGACCATTCGTTCCATAAAATGGAACACCTTATATCTGAGCTTTTTGGCTAACTTTGCAGCGAATATGATTTTAAATTTTATGAGACGTTTTTTGTTGTAATATGAGCACTACAGATACATATCTTCTGATGCGATTAAGAAATAGCAGTATCAAATTTGAAGATTTTGTAAGTCTTTCCTTAGGATTAAAAATGCAATTGTTGTAATTTATTTTGTCTAATTTTGTAAGCTTAATAACTTGACCTTCTTTGAAATATGGTCGAGTATAGGTCTATATATTAAAACTTTTATGTAACTTTGCAAACGATGAGTGTATGTATCGCAATAAAGTATCTGGAAAATTGAGCGAATGCTTCTGATATATTCACGAACTAAATTGTTCACTCCATTTATTTTTGAAAGTGATGAACTCATCAATATCTAAAGGTTAAAAATTCTGGTCCGTTAATTATCAGCAAGTTAAGAGATTTTTTGATGGGATGTTTTGTAATAAAAAAGGTATGTATAAAGTGGTGTTACACACTTATAATAATTATAATGTGTTTACACTCAAAAGCGTATTCTGCTAGCGTCGATCCAAATATATATTATAATAGAGGGGTCTCTGAGATAAATCGGAATAATTATAATGTCGCTTTAGCTAATTAGGGTCTGCTGAATTACAAGTACCTGTTGTTTGTTAGAATCAAATTTTTA
>DAIOSW010000017.1:0-23625 GCA_036752365.1 Prevotella sp. | reverse complement strand
AATGCCGGTTTGAAGGCGAGTTTTTTCATTCGGGTGATATTGTAATTATTGTCGATGCCCAAACTAACGAGGGGTGTTTCCGCTGTGCACGATGCCAGGAGCGCAAGAATGATAAATGAGAATAGGATCTTTTTCATTTCTTTAATAGTGTGATGTGAGCCGGTATGTCACCAGTGATAGTCTTCCATTTCAAATTCCCTTTTACTGTATAGCAGTTTAGAATACCACTGGATACATAGTTCTTTGCATCTGTGATATAGATATCGTGGGTGTCAGGATGAACGGTTATGCTATATGGTATTGTGATGGATGACTCTGTGCCATCAGTAATAAAGTCTGCTGAAACCTCCTGATGCGTTTTTATGTTGATGATACCGTATTTTACCTTGTTTGAGGCAGTGGAGCTATTAGATGAGTATGCAAAATAATAGAGAGAGTCACCTACGATAGAGAGATCGGAGCAAGGTGTATTGATTGTGTCTGATACAGAGAAATCTCCACTCGTGTTTGCTGTAAGAACAAAGAGACGTGATGGGATAGTATCCATATCACCGCGACTCGTTACCCACAACTGTCCGTAATGGTCTTTCTTGATGTGGTGCATGTTTTTTGCAACGGTAATTTTTCGAATCTGCTTCATGGAAGAAAGATCTATCACGCTCACTGTATTATCGTAATCAGGTGCACGGTAGCCGCCACTGTTTGCAACATATAGCTTACCGTCTTTCACCGCCATCTCCTCAGGTTGATAACCTACGGTGACTTTAGAGACTATTGATAATGATGTGGTGTCAACTTGATAAACTGCTCCCCGGGGAGATTCCGGATCAACACCAACAGGTGCAACATAACTGCTGACATAAGCATAACCGCCATCAAATGTGATATAACGACAATTGTCGATGTCCACCTGACCGATCCGTATACCTGTTTGAGCATTTATTACCTCTACTTTATTAGAACAGTTGACCACGATGTACATCTTTCCTCCATAGATCTGAATATCGTTTCCTACATCACCCAACTCCTTAACGACATTTGGATTTCGTTCGGGGTAGATATTTCTTGAGTAGGTCATATTGGTAAAGTCCAGATAGTCGAGCGTACATTTATTACTTCCCATATTCCCTTCATTTAAAAGATATAAGCCTCTGTAGCTTCCACCATCAGACGAAGTCATCCCTTGGAGGTGACTCTCCTCAGAAGTGATGATCATCTCGTCATTACGACAAGAAAATAAGACTGTAGTCATTGCCAATATGAATATCAGGCTGAATAGATTCTGTTTCATATCTCAACTGAAAATGAAAGTGCATAGTTTCTTTTAGGCATGGGATAATTGAGTATTACGTCATAATCCTGACTGAAGAGATTATTTACTTCAAGAGCAGCTTTACAGGGTATGCCATTGATGGTAAACTCTTTCATGATGCTGAGATCGCTCGTGTACCACGGTTGCATGTAGTTGTAAACGATATTTTCCTGCTGGTTATATCTTTTTCCGACATAGATGAAGCTATAATTCAGGTTCCATGAACGATAAGTGATATTGACGATTGCAGAACCGCTATTCCATGGGATATAGGGTATCTGGTCGCGATAGTAGGTATCATTAGGATCTGTTACGTCTATAGCCTTCTGATATGTATATTGGAGTCGAGTGGTGATAAGCAGATCTTTTACGGGCATGATGGTCGCTGCTGCTGTCAGGTCAAGCCCAGTGATATGTACACGGCCTAAGTTGAGCATCGTCCAACGAAACTGCTGCCCTTTCGGGTAAGCAACGATCTTATTATGGACTGTATTATAATATCCATCTGATTGGAAGCTGATCTCTCTGATCAATCCGTTATCAAAATGCTTGTCGAACGTGAACCCCAAGTCATATTGAAGTGCTGTCTCCGGATTTAGTTTGGAATTTCCCATGTCTGCATAATAGAGATCGTTGAATGTCGGCATTCTGAAACTCTTCTTGACGTATGCTCTTAGGGAGAATATCTTATTTCCAAAAGGAAATAAATTTGCAAAGATGGCAGGCGATAGAACATGTTGTGAGGATGGGTCTGCTTGTTTTTCGAGATGGTCTTTCACAAAAGTGGCCAAAATACTAGCCTGCATCTTAAAATGTTTATAGTCGATTGCTGTCGCAGCTGACACCAGGTTGGAATATCGGGTAGGGAAGACGAAGTTGGTCATATCACTCTTCATCCTATTCCACCTGAAGTCATAAGCTACCGAGGCACTCCAGTTTGTCATGATCTCATAAACGTTTGATGTTGAGATATAAAACTCCTGTTGCTTATAGAGATTATCGACTGATACCTGAGTGGTGTCATTGTTGACATAATGAGTGCGATAGAATGCATATTTGGCCATCCATTGTGTACTGAACCGTCCTCCGAAGTCTTTCTGTAAGTGTCCCTGAAGAAATGAATTGGTATCCCATTGGCGCTCTCCACGTCGCCATACATTATTGACAATAGCACCGGGTATGCCTCTTTCCGAATTGTAGGTATATCCTTTCAGATACCATGCGCCACGATTGATGACCCCATGCAGGTTTGCCTCCATACGTGTCGCATTGATATCCCCGTTCTGACGTGTTGCTGTCGTGTCATAAGCTACTTCGCCTGTTTGAGTAACCCGTCGATAACGGAACTTGTATTTACCGCTGGCATTGAGCCATTCGGCACTGAATGATGAACTGAGTACAGGAGACAGCCGGGTCTCGTAAAGGAGGCTTGTGCGGATGACGTCACTTGAGGCAAATTTTACGGCAGCTTTCATGTTGTAATATTTGCCGACTTCAAAATGTGGAACTCTGGTTCGGATATAGACGGAGCCGGCATTTCCGAAATCGGTAGCCGGTTGGAATATCTGGCTCTTCTGACCGTTATAGAGAGTGATCTCTTCAATATTATCAAGTGAAAACTGTCCCAGATCTATCTGACCGTTTTGGGCGTTACCCAGTTCGATACCGTCGTAGTATATGCCCAGATGGTTTGTCCCCATACTGCGTATATTTACCGTTTTGATGCCGCCAACACCACCATAATCTTTGATCTGGATACCCGAGAAATACCGCATCGCATCTGCTACGGAGTAACGGTTAAGTCGTTCTAACTCCTTTCCATTCAGTTTCTGGGTAGGGATGACCTCACGGAATGTCGGTTTTGAAGTCACCACAATCTCGCGAATATGATGAATGGAATCGAGTTTGCTTTCGGCCAGAGAAGGCACTGTACACGTTACCACAAAAAACAAAAAGAATAATCTAAGTTTCATCTGCATTTGAATTATTCGCCTAACCCCCGAGGCATTATTAAACAGCGGCAGGTCTTCTGACTTATTCCCCGACTGATGAACGCCTTCCCGAATGTTGATGAATCCAGTGGCTCTTCTGTTCATGTCTTAAGAGGAACTTACAGCAGCGGGACTGTTCGGGATTTTCACCCGATTCCCATTTTAATTCAAATTAAATTGAAACCGCTTAGCGGGTGCAAAGATAATATTTTTATTTCTTATTATACAATACCGAGTCATAAAAATATTATCTTTGCAGATGTGAAAGAATTCTTTTATTTCTTTTCACGCCATAAACCTTTTTCGATGTCCAGTTCCCATTGTTTGTAATACTTAAACTCCATTTTGCCATCTTTAAACTCTACAGGCAGCATAATGATTTTTGATTGTGGGAGATCCGGATCCATCCATCGGTCGCCTACATAAATGTAAGCCGTCCCTTTTGTTCCTTTGATTTTCAGGATTGCACTGGCTTGAGTGTCGTATGCAATACGATCGCCTACGTTTGTGAGTGAACTCCAATTGCTCTGTAAAGAGTGGGAGTCAGCTATCTTAGCCTGGTTGGGTTCCCATCCGGTGCATGCAGAAGAGATCATGTAGTAGTTTGTATCAATACGGACAATTGCCGGAGCCTCACGGCGTTGTTGCTCAAAAAGAGAAGTATGACTGACAGGACGTAGATAATCGTCCGACAGCTCGAATAATCCCAGATCCTGATTCTCATTTGTCGTAGAGATAAAATAAGCCTTTTCGTCATCGTCAACAAAAACGTTGCAGTCGCGTGACTTGATATCCATCGGTCTTCCTGACCAGTAAAGTTTGTAGGGTCCGTTTACTTTGTCGCTCACAAATGCTGCAGCTTCTGAAGCGCTGTAGTCGCGAGATTCCCAATGACACCAAACGACAAACTTCCCGGTCTTCTTGCAATACATAAGTTTCGGACGTTCTATCATTCTCGAATGGCCGAGTTCCGGACTTGTTATGCCGTTTTGTATGATCTTTCCTTCGAATTTCCAATGAATAAAATCTTTCGAAGAATACATATTGACATCAGGATTCCACGTATGACCGCGATCTTCACCGATGAGATACCAAGTATCACCCAGATGGAGAAAATTACCTCCATGAGCCTGAACGACATTTCCATCCGTGTCATTCCACGGTTTTCCATTCTCAATGGTAATCCATTTGGCAGAAGTACCAATGCATGACAGTAGAAATACTGCCAAAGATAAAATAATTTTTTTCATTTTTAGTATGTTAGTTAGTGTCTGCAAAGATAATGAAAGTTGGGTATAAAACAAAATAAAAGCATATTTACATGTTCATATTCTCAAAATATATATTAATTTTGTGGCAAAATAAATATAGAGATGGAAATAGTACTTTTAATTGTCGGAATCATTGCCGGCTTCCTGATTGGTTTTCTTGTAGCAAAATCTTCTTCATCAAAACTCGGAGCGCAACTTGCTGCTGAACAAGAAAAGTATGAGTTAAGTCTTTCACAGTTAAAGGATAATCATAGTTCAGTCTTGTCCGATAGGGATAAACAGATTGAGGCCTTAGGTAACAAGATTGATGCTTTAAATGGGGAAATACGTCAACTGACTTCTGCAAAGGTTCAGGCTGAAACAGAAAAATCCTCACTTGAGAAAAAATTGGATGAGCAGGCGGTGAATCTTGAAAAACAGTTTCAACAGATGAAGGAACAATTTCGTAATATTGCTACATCTGTCATCAAGGATAACTCTTCAGATATCAGCAAATTGAATACTGAGACCATCCGGAACATTATTGACCCGTTTAAGGAACAGATAGATAAGTTCAGGGACAAAGTTGACCAATGTTATGTGGATGAGGCTAAGGAGCGTTTTTCCCTCCAGGAGGAGATTAAACGCCTGGTAGAGGCCAACCAGAAGATAGGAGAGGATGCTACGAATCTAGCTACAGCGCTTAAGGGCAACAGTAAGATGCAGGGTGACTGGGGTGAGATGATTCTCGATGATATCCTACTTAAATCGGGTCTAAAAGATGGTATTCATTATCATAAGCAGGAGTATACACGTGATGAGGTTGGCCGGGTGATCAACAATGATGAAGGAAATAAGATGCGTACAGATGTTATTGTTGATTTCCCCGATGGTCGCAAAATGATTATCGATTCTAAGGTGTCACTTACTGCATACGCCAATTGTATGAATGCCGAAGATAAAGATGTGGCTGACAGATACCTTAAGGAACACCTTAAATCAGTGACAGATCATATCGATGAACTTGCTCGTGTGGATTATTCAAAATATATTGCAGATGCTCCCGATTTCGTGATGATGTTTATTCCTAACGAACCCGCTTATTACCTTGCAATCAAGGGAAATCCGAATATATGGAACTATGCTTATGATCGCAAAGTGGTGCTGATGAATCCTACTAACCTTATCACAGCCTTACGCCTGTCACTTGATCTGTGGCGTCGTGATGATCAGATTAAGAATCTTGATAAGATTGTGCAGACAGCCTCAACACTTTATGACAAGGTGGTGTTGTTTCAGGATAGTATGGATAAGATTGGGACGAACATATCTGCTTTGGGTAGGGCTTATGAAGAGGCTTCCGGCAGGTTCTCTACAGGTAAAGGTAACATGCTTACAACGACACAGAAACTTATGAAGTTTGGAATAACCCCCAAGAAAAAACTCTCTGTTGCCTCAACTGAAGACGACGAACAAGAGATAGAATGATCAATACTATTGTTATCAGCGGTTTTCCTTTATCATACGTGCTTTTCTTTTCTTCAGATGCTTATACAGCATGATCATCGCAGGTATCAGAAATAGATCCGCACAGATCCATGCTACAGGATCACCGTAGCATACGCCAAGAAATCCAAGGGCTGGCACCAGCCAGATACTCACACCGCACCGTGCTATCATCTCTGCAACTCCTGAAAGCATTGACAGATTACTATAACCAAGTCCCTGTATGCTGTACCGTAAGATTGTCAGTACACCGAGAACCGGATAGAAGTAATTCGCTATCCTCATAAATAAAGCAGCATCAGCAATGATCTCCGTTTCGCTTGGATCTACGAAGATCTGCATTAAATAATTGGCAAAAGGCAGAATTATCAATAAGGTGAAGAGGAAATAAACCAGCATAATCTTGATTGCAGAACGGATACCGAGTGATATCCGGCGAAGCTCGCCTGCACCGATATTCTGTCCACAGTATGTGGCCATTGCTACACCGATATTCTCAAAAACACATGTAAACAGATATTTCACTCGCATAGATGCCGTAAATGCTGCTACATATCTGGTGCCAAGTGCATTATTTGCTCCTTGTAGCATAATGATGCCTATTGCCGTAATAGAGAATTGCAAGCCCATAGGAATACCGTTGTTAAGTAGTGTAAGACTCTTCTTCTTATCGCGCAGACATTCTTCTTTGTGAGGTACTAATATGGGCATTTTCCTTTTTATATAGTTGTAACACAGATATCCCGAGAATGCCTGTGACAGAAGCGTGGCAATGCCTGCTCCTTCGACACCTAAATGTAAGATGATGATAAGAATCACGTCAAGAGCAACGTTTACTAATGACGAAATGATTAAGAAGTAAAAAGGTTGTTTGCTATTGCCCAATGCTCTTATAAACCCCGACAGACAATTATATATGATGGTGAACGGTATTGCTATAAAGTTGAGGAGTAGAAAGATATATGCATCACTAAATACCTCTTTAGGCGTATTCACCAACTGCAATATTGGAGTACACAGTGCGCATGTTGTAACGGTCAGTATGACAGCAATGACGGCCGCAAGTCTGATGGCATTGCTCACATAAGAGCGCATGCTGGTATAGTCTTTTGCCCCGAAAGCCTGAGCTATTGGAATGGCGAATCCTGAACAGCTACCGTTACAGAATCCAACAATCAAGAACATGATCGAAGAGCTTGCACCGACAGCAGCCAATGCGTTTACTCCAATAGTACGTCCTACTATAGCTGCGTCTATGATAAGATACATCTGTTGTAAGATGTAGCCGAATATCAATGGAATTGCAAATTTCAGAATACTACGTGACGGTGCTCCCACTGTCATATCATTTATATTACCCATCTTACCTTATAAAAATAATAGTGCAAAGGTAATGTTTTATATTCAAATGCGAAATAATTGGAAATACAATCTTCTATTTAAAATAATTAATTATTTTTGCAAACAAGAATAAACCTGTTTCAATTTAATAATTGAAAATTTAATCTTATGAAAAATAACAATGTGGTAATTATGATGGTGGTTAATGCATCATTTCATCCGAAATGGGAAACCGACTTGATTAATCTTTTTGAAAATGAAAAGTTGTTCTTGCAATCAAGTCTCTCTTTAAAAGATGTAGCTACACGTATTGGTACAAACCGTAGCTATCTGTCAGCTTATCTCAATCGTATTAAAGATACTACATTCTATGATTTTGTCAATAACTATAGGTTAGATTATGCCTTACAGTTGTTACACGACACCGACAAAAAGGTGATTGATATTTGTAATGAATCTGGATTTAATAGTTTTGCTACTTTTGCACGTGTATTTAAGAAGAGATACGGCTACTCTCCCAAAAATTTTCGTTCGCATTGTTAATGCTATCATCTTTTATATTTTGAGCGCTTTTTTTACGATTTGAACATATCTTTTTACGCTTTGAGAGTTTTTATTTTAGAATTGCACTATCTTTGCGAAAATGATCAAATATTATGAAATAAAAAGATGATCTGATACTAAAGATAACCGGTATATTATTTAAGAACGTCAACCATTATTGCAATAGATTTAAAAGATTAACAAAATCAAACAAAGTATGGAAAGTAACCTTATTATTTAACTATCGTAGAAGTGCGAAGTCTGCACGATAAACACCGACAAAAATATTATGAAAAAAATTACACTCATTTTAATGGCAATCATTGCGATGACAATGACTGCCTATGGCCAATGGTCACTTCAAACCAATCCATTGGGTTCGGACGATGCTGCAATGCTTGGGAAAATACAGTTTGTAAGTGCTACAGAAGGATGGATTGCCGCGGGCCATAGTGGCAAATTACTCCATACTACCAATGCTGGTAATACTTGGAATATCGTAGATCCATTCCCCTCTGACGCAACAGGGAACATGTCAGATCCTGGAGTCAGCATGAGTTGGCCCAACGCGACACATGGCATGGTATTAAAAACTTATGTTGCCGGAACTGGTGACATTACTACGATTGCAAATGGGGCAGTACTCTATAGTACCACTGATGCTGGTAGCTCATGGATGAAGAAAGATTTTAAAAAGGCAATTTCAACAATTACTTACAATACTTCCGATCTGCAAGGAACGTGGCAAATACATGAAATTGCAGTCAACAATCCTTCAAGTAGCAATAAATATAATGGTTGGATGCATGGTGCTGTGACTTTGAATGCCACAGGCAGTGGTTCTGAGACAAATATTGTTACAAAAAATGGTTCCCAATCAGATGTTAACGGTGTTTCTCTGCAAATTTCTTCTTTGGGAGAAATCTCAGTTGGTAGTTCATCTGACTTACATGGTTTTATGAATGCGGATAAAAACACGATTTTTATGACATCAACCGAAGAACATGGTGGTGGATATGCACTTTATGTTCTTCAAAAGGAGCTATCAGAGACTTCTTATTCTCTTTCCGATTTGCAAGGTGTCTGGCAGATGCATGGACTTTCAGCTGGTAATGACACCGGCAATCATGCCGGCTGGGTATATGCTACATTTTCAGGAGATGACGGTGGCAATTTTACAGGTAATTTTACTTCAGTAGGTGGTGGTGGAAGCCTCAATACTAATATCTCTATTTCTTCGAATGGTTTTATTACCGGTTTGAATTCCATTGCGTCAAATGTACATGGTTTTATGAGTGCCGATAAGAAAACATTTTATATAACAATGACGGGAAACGAAGACAGTGATTATAATTTGCTTATTTTTCAAAAACAAGTGACCGGGACAACCTATTCTTTATCCGATTTGCAAGGCTTCTGGCAAACTCACTCCTTAGTATCCGATAATACAAATAATATCGACCAATGGGCAAGTTGGTCACATAGTCGTTCGACAATTAATTCAAAAGGTAATGTATATATCAGCAATTTGGTCGTTAACGGAGAAAGCAGAGATGATATATCTACCGGTATGTCAATTTCATCCAATGGAATTTTTACTTTTGATGATGTCTCCAAATCACATGGATTTTTAAGTGCCGATAAAAGTCTTGCTATCATGACAATGCCTGATGATGGGAGTGGCGGTTATACATTAGGCATCCTTCAGAAAGATTTAGCGGTTAGTGGCGACATTGGATTACAGACACAATTTGTAGATAATAATACCGGTTGGATGTCCGATTATAATCCTGTTTATGAGAATTTTATTATCTATAAAACCACCGATGGAGGGCTTACCTGGAATGCGACCTCAAATACTGTAGGAGGCATCTATTATTTTGTTGATGCCAACAACGGTTGGATGATAGGAAATTCAGTCTCTATTCTTGGAGACGGAGGTCTAAACAATATTTATCATACTACTAATGGAGGAGCAAGTTGGATCTTACAGAAAAGCAATATTGGGAATGCAAATGCTTTACATTTTATAGATTTATTGAACGGATGGGTTGTTGGCAAGGATGGATTGGTGCTGAAAACAACTGATGGAGGAGCTACATGGACAGCTATAACCACTACCGGTCAGACTTCCAATTCTAATAGTAAGGCTGTTTTCTTTTCAGATGCAAACCATGGTTGGATAGGAAGTAGTTATGAATCGGATGGAGTCGATACCCAATTTATACTTGCCACCCAAGACGGTGGTGCAACATGGGAAACTCAAGATACTCCGGTCACAAATAGTATTTTTAGTATTTCATTCTGGGGTACAACTAATGGTTGGTTTACCAGTGACTATGGACAAATTGCCCATTATACCTACACGACTCCTAAAACAATAGATATTACGGCAGGTGGATTGTCTTTAGCTCTGAGCACCAAAGAAAAGGACACGCTTACTGATTTGAAAGTTACAGGCACAATAGATGCCCGTGATTTAAAAACGCTACGTGATGAGATGCCAATGCTTACCAATCTTGATTTGAGCGCAGCAACCATTTTAGCTTATACAGGTACTGGAGGTACTTATTCGAAAGGCTCCAGTTATCCGGCCAATACTCTTTCCAGAAATGCATTTTACAAAAAAGTAACTTTGAAGTCAATAAAGTTACCTACAAACCTCGTATCAATAGGACGGTCTGCATTTAATAGTTGTACGGCATTCACAACAATCGCAATTCCGTCATCCGTTGTCTTAATAGATTCGATGGCTTTCAATGCTTGTACAGCTTTGAAAAGAATAAATATTCCCGCATCGGTTCAAACTATTGATTATGCGGCATTCTATTCCAGTGGTCTATCTGAGATTGTGTTACCTAATGGTGTTACAACGATAGGTGATTATGCTTTTCAGAATTGTGCGTCACTAAGTTCGGTAACTATCCCTTCAACAGTTACTCATAGTGGTTATTGTGCATTTACCTTCGATAATGCATTGCGATCAATCAATGTTTCATCCATGAATCCAAATTTCAGTTCTGTTGATGGCGTGCTTTATGACAAATCACAACAAAGATTGTTATGCTTTCCCGGAGGAAAGGCCACTGATTTTGTAATACCATCCACCGTTTCCGTCATTGATACTGCCGCTTTTGAAGGGACAAATATGATTCAAAGTGTAACAATTCCA
The DNA here is from genome assembly GCA_036752365.1 of Prevotella sp. Lineage (GTDB taxonomy): Bacteria > Bacteroidota > Bacteroidia > Bacteroidales > Bacteroidaceae > Prevotella. The sequence goes on along the minus strand of DAIOSW010000017.1, from coordinate 12,510 downwards.
CCTTCTGTCACAACCCTCTCGTTAGAAGCCTTTTATTGGTGTCAGAACCTAATGGCAATTGATATTCCTGCTTCCGTGACATCAATAGGTGCATACGCTTTCTATAATTGCAGTGGATTAACATCATTAACAGTTCATTCAAGTACTCCTGTTGATCTAACTGCATCGGATAGTGTCTTCAAATTTGTCAATACAAACTATTGTTCACTTTATGTACCTGCTGGTTCAAAATCAGCCTATCAGAATGCTGATCAATGGAAAGAGTTTACTAATATCATTGATCTTGGTAGTTCAATCACCTATAATGTGACTGTTCCCTCCGGAACAAAAAGCTGTTACATTGCCGGTGAAATGAATAATTGGACTCAACAGTTAATGACTAAGATTGACGATACACATTATACGATTACATTACAGAATGTAAATGTTAATCAGGAATATAAGTATTGTTCCGGACCAACATGGGATTATGTAGAAAAAGCCGCTGATGGTAGCGAAATTTCAAACAGAAGATACTCGGCATATGATATTGTCGCAAGCTGGAGGGCTGTTTATAATCCTCCAAAAGTAACTGCTTCCGATTATTATCTCCCTCTCAAAATAGGAAATTATACCGAATTGTATACTACATCTACCCAAACTGACGGTTGGAGTCCACGTACAACAAAGTATATCTTTAACCGAACAGATATGATTAATGGAATCCCGTATTATCTGGAAGAAGGTTGGGAGGGTAATTTCTCAGACTGTAATAATTGTATTGTGGGACCATTCCGCTATCTATGGCTTAGAAAGGACGCTGAGGGAAATCTACTGGTGGGAGCTTTTGCTGTCAGCGATAATAATGGAAACTTAACAGATGACATCAATAAGGCTTACGTGTTACCTCAACCTGTATTATGGTTTCCAAATACATTCCTGAACGTGGGTGGATATACTACCTTTGCAATTGAGGACACAGTGATGCAAATGGATTCAGTTATCAGTGTGAATGCAACAGCAGGAAATTATACCAACTGTCTCCAGGTAAGGAATATACAACGTACGAAGAGCGGAATGATAACCTTCATGGAAGATAGCTATTATGCCTATCAGGTAGGATTGGTGATGCAAAATAGGCTTTTGCCGTTGAAAGATATTCATACAAATTATATCACCAATTATCTGGCTGATACTACTACGGTTATAAAGAACATAAAGAGTGGTGATGATTTATTTGCATTATATCCAAATCCTGCTTCTAATGGTTTTTATATCAAAACAGGTTCAATAACTTTGACTCCCTTATCTATATACGATCTCAATGGAAGAATGATGTTTACAAAGCAAGTATTTGATAAAGAGTTCATCAGTATAAGCAGCTTTAAGAAAGGAATTTATATTGTAAAGATTCAAACTGAAAGTGGTAGTTTTGCAAAGAAATTAGTAAAAGAATAATGAAACATTACTCATGAATCTTTAGATAGTCTAAAATTCTATACAAAGAAAAATCCGGCAGACACTCGTCTTGTCGGATTTTTATCTTTGTGGTATCCATGTCTTAGATATCCTCCAGTAAGTAATATTGGTAGTCATGAAGGATTGTGGTGAGAAACTGCTCCGCATTGTTGTTACGTGGAGTGACAGCCAGTGTACTCATTACTTTCTTTGCCAGTGGTTTTACTCGTTCAGCGCATTTTTCTTCCGGCAAGTTGAGGGTATGTTTGATGATGTCAGCCTGATTGATGCTTAGATTTGCAGCTTCCGGATAGACAGGCTTGTAATTTTTGTTTAGATAATCGTATTCATCCAGACTTACACGTACCTTTTTATAACTGTTGTCTTCGATAACCATTGTTCCTGCTGCCATATCGCCAAGGCGACGGTTGTTCTTATTTAAAAGCATCACAAACAGACCTATTCCACTCGTGGCATCAATAATTAGAAATAGCCATCTTAATAAAGTAGAACCGAGGGTGGGTGGCGTACCATCAACCATGACAACTCTAATTTCACGTATTTTCTTTCCGGGGGTACGACCATGGTTGAAAACTTCGAATAATACTGGATATAAGAATGGGGGTAGAATTATAAATATAAAAATAAAGAATATTTTGATGTCCGGATAGAAAAACGTAAAATATTCTATAAAGTTTGCTACGATAGCAGAGCAAATGACATAGATCGTGATAAACAAAATATCCCACATAGCAGATAATACACGATCACCAACACTTGCAGGTGTCTGTCGTATTTTGACGTATTGTTCGGTAATAATAGAGGTGTCAGACATGGTAAATCTTAATTTTTTTCTACAAAAATGAAATTTAATTACTCCTTTTCGTTGCAAAGTTAATAAAAAGGTTTAAATTTGCACATGAATTTGTATGATTTCTCTAAAAAACTCATACCATGAAGGAAATAAAGTTTATACGACATAACTTGGATAAATGGGAACGGATGGAGACTGTTGTTAAGGATGCCGACTTTGTCAGTCCTGATAAGTTGGCAGATACCTATACGGAGTTGACCGCTGATCTGTCTTTTGCTCAAACTAATTATCCCGACTCCCGTATAACGATTTACCTCAATAACCTCACATCTACACTTCATAATCATATATACCGGAATAAAAAGGAGAAATGGAGTCGTCTGTATACATTCTGGACAAGAGAAGTACCGGATGCTATGTATGAGTCTCGCCGCGCTCTCCTTGTTTCTTTTATTGTGTTTGTTTTAGCTTCTGTCATCGGGTATCTTTCGGGAATGAAAGATCCAGAATATGTAAGGCAGATCATGGGTGACGGATATGTAGACATGACGATTCATAACATTCAAAATGGAGACCCTGTTGGAGTCTATGGATCTTCTAGCGAAAACCCGATGTTTTTGCAGATCACATTTAATAATGTAATGGTGTCATTTCAGATATTTATATCAGGGTTACTTACCTTCTTTGGCACCGCCTACATACTTATTTATAATGGGGTTATCATAGGAGCGTTTCAGGCCATGTTACATCAGTATGGGGTATGGGGTGAATCTATGCTTGCCGTGTTTTTGCATGGCACACTCGAACTGTCAGCTATCGTCGTTGCCGGAGCAGCGGGATTATCCATCGGATCGGGATGGCTTATTCCCGGAAGTTACAGTCGCATGGAGGCTTTCAGACGTAGTGCCCGAAGTGGAATAAGGATTATTATTGGTACAGTGCCCATATTTATACTGGCCGGATTTATTGAGAGTTTCCTTACCCGTCATACCGAGCAGCCTGACTCTTTGCGTATTACGTGGATTAGTATATCAGCAGTGTTTGTTGTTTCTTATTATATTGTATTACCATATATCAAAAATCATGGAAGAAAAACCAATAATTAAACTTTACAAAGTTCGTATTTTTAGTGAAAGATTTAGTACAGTCATGGATTTTATCCGTGAAAACTGGAAGGTGATTTTAAAGTTCTTCACCTATTTTATGCTCCCGTTATCTATTATTCAGGGTATGTTTGTAGATTCAGTAACATCCATATCGTCAGGTGCCGGTTTGCAAGGTTTTCCAAAACTACCTGCTTCCACAATCTTTGAATATTCCAGTTATGCTATTATAAGTATGATTACGTCCTTGTTAGTCGGATCGATGATTTTCTCAATGATTCAACTTTATCAAAAACGTGAAGAACGGCTTAAAAATCTCGAGTTCTCTGAATTATGGCAGCAGATGGTTCCCAATATGGGCCGCATCTTTCTGGCATCTATTGTTGCCATACTTATTTTTGCAGTAGTTCTGTTAATTCTTGTGGGACTTGGATTCTTGAGCTTACTTACATTAATACTCACAATACCTTTGTGCTTTGTTATTTTTGTTCCATTGATATTATTGCCAGTTTTCTTTGCATTCGACAATGATAGTTTTGAGCATATCATTTCACGCACTTTCGTCTATAGCATCAAAACCTGGGGAGGTACTTTCGGATTTATCTTTTTGATGGGTTTTATTGCAAACCTTGCTTCCGGAATTACGAGTACTCCCTGGTATATGCTGTACATGTTTCAGAAGATGATTCCCATGATCAACCATAGTGCTGCTCTTGAAACATCATCAGTGAGCATGAATATTGTCAGGTATGTTACGGGCATTATCATGACTTATGGCAGTCATCTGGCATCTTGTCTTTTAACGATTGCGTTAGTTTTTCAGTATGGACATCTTAAGGATAAGTTTGAGAATTTGTCTGTTGATGAAGAAATAGAGAATTTCGACCAGACAAAAGAAGACTCCTTTATCTAAATCACCTGCATGATCGTTTTATTTGCATCTGAATTAGACACGTTAGCCTATAATGCGAGTGAAATTGCCAAATGGCAATCTGACTCGCGTTATGACTATAACAGTGAATTTATTCATGATCAGAGGTCTATATGGCAGATTATACAGATGTGGATATATGACAGACTGCACGAGATATTCGGAACAGGTGCCGACGTGCATCAGATATTTGTTTGGCTGGTTGTGATTTTTTTTCTTGTCATTATCGCTGTCGTGAGTTTTTTTATCTATCGTCATCATGGTCTGTTTAAACGGTCTCAGAAAGTGAATACTGATGTATATACCATCGAGGATGAGACAATTTACGGCATAAACTTTGACCAGGATATAGAGAAGGCACTTTTAGCACATGATTTTCGTGAGGCTGTCAGACTGATTTATATGCAGACTCTTAGAACCTTGAGTGATGCTGATGTTATTTTATGGGAATCATACAAGACCCCACGACAATATATGATGGAATTTCATCATGATTCATTTAATAAGTTAACCCGTGAATATGTGAAGATCCGATATGGAAACTTTACTGCGTCAATGATGTCTGTTGACAATATGCGATGCTGGCAGCGTGAGGTATGCCATCCCTTAGCGAAAGGAGGTTCTGTATGAAAGGATCCCGCCGGTTCATTGTTTTTATCATCATCATTCTAGGATTCACCCTTTTCATCGAATTACATGTTTCTAAGAAGTACTCTTGGGTACACAGTTACAGTCATACGGACTATAATCCCTTTGGATGTGCAATCTTTGACAGTCTCTTGTCAACGTCAATGCAGGGTCAATATAAATATGATGTGGTACGAAAGACATTTCCTCAGATACTTAATGAACATCGCAAAGAACGTCACGGATACATTATGTTAAGTGACCAACTGAATATGAGTAAGGTGGATGTGGACGCAATGCTTAGTTTGGCAAACCGGGGTAACTATATACTATTAGCTGGAGAATCAATAAAAGAGGACAGTGATTATCTGGCGAAGGCTCTCCATCTCAGCTATAATCAGATAGACTATACTTATTATCAGTCTATCTTTGATGCAGATGCGAGTGTTGATAAACGAACATTGATGTGGGATGGTGATACCATGCGTTATCACTCTCATCAATATCAGGTACAACGTTATCTTGCTCGAGCTTATTTCCGTGAGGTTGATTCCGTTTATTGCGAGGTGTTGTTATCCCAATACTATGTAGAAACCTCCAAAGAAGTGGAAAAAATCCCAGTGGCAGTTGTTTTGCATTACGGAATGGGAATGATTATCGTTTCTGCTAACCCTCTGCTTTTCACAAATTACAATATGATCTATAATGGTCCGTCATTACCGTTCAGATTAATATCAGTGATGGGGCCTCTGCCTATTACGAGACTGGAGACAAGAGACAATTTAAATGCCGGTTCCACAGCATCACCTTTCAGTTACATTACCACACAGCCACCTTTAAGAGTGGCAGTGAGTCTTGCCATGATTACCGTGTTACTATTCTTTCTCACGTCAGCCCGTAGAAGACAATGGGCCATACCGGTAGAGAAAAAAGTGAGGAGCCAGACATTGAGTTTTGTTGATCATATAGGAATGCTTTATTACCTGCATCACGATAATGCCGATCTGGTTAGGAAGCGGATGCTTTATTTCACAGATGAGATACGTCATGATTACCACATAGAAATCAGCGACCCTGATAATAATGATATTGCTGCCAAGAAGATCTCTCAACAGACCGGAGTCGCTGAGGGGACAGTGAAATCGCTGCTCCGTCAGATACATTCAGAAATCAGTGATGTTGACGATGAAGATGCCAAGGATCTTATTGATACCATGGATGATATTATCAAGAAAGGAAGAATATAAAAAATAAATAATTATGGAACAGAATGTTGAAGAACGTGTTCTTGCTGAAGAGGCAGAAACCGAAAGACAAAGAATAGATCTGTCAGAATTCTCTGCAAAGATAGAAAAGGTGAAAACTGAGATTTATAAGGTGATTGTAGGGCAGAATACAGCCGTAGACCTGTTGCTCACATCTATCCTTGCCGATGGTCACGTGCTGATAGAAGGGGTACCGGGAGTTGCTAAGACGCTTCTTGCCAGACTTATCTCCCGGCTTATTCATGCACAGTTCAGTCGTGTGCAGTTTACTCCAGACTTGATGCCGAGTGATGTGATAGGTACTACTGTTTTCAATATGAAAACTTCTGAATTTGATTTCCATAAAGGTCCGGTGTTCTCAAATATCGTACTTGCGGACGAGATCAACCGTGCCCCGGCCAAAACCCAGTCGGCGCTGTTTGAGGTGATGGAGGAGCGGCAGGTCACTGTCGATGGTATCACCTATAAAATGTCTCCGTTATACACAATCATTGCCACTCAGAACCCCATAGAACAGGAAGGTACATACAAACTTCCTGAGGCTCAGCTAGACCGTTTTCTCATGAAGATTACCATTGACTATCCTGATGCAGATCAGGAGGTGGAAATACTGAAACGCCATAACGGTCATTCTTCATTTGTCAATCTTGATCATGTCGAACCTGTTCTGTCGAGTGAAGATATCATAAAATACAGAGCACTTATTGATTCCATCATTGTTGATGAGTCACTATTGAGATATATCTCCGATATTGTGCAGCAGACCCGTAACAGCCGTGCTATATATCTGGGTGCCTCACCACGTGCTTCTGTGGCAATACTTCAGGCATCTAAAGGCATTGCCCTGCTTGATGGTCGTGACTATGTCACACCGGATGACATCAAAACTGTTGCGCCTTACGTACTACAGCACCGTCTGTTGCTCACTGCTGAGGCTGAGATGGAAGGTTATACGGCCGAGAAAGTGGCAATAAAGTTAATTGATAAGGTGGAAGTTCCAAAATAAATGTATTTATCACGACGTTTTTATATAGCGATGACCATTATCATCTTTGTATTGGTAATGGGTTATTTTGTGTCACCATTATATCCTATTGGTATAGGACTCCTTTTTGTCCTCAGTTTCTTTACCATCCTGGATACCTTCAGACTTTATCGTCATCGTGGTATTAAGGCTGAAAGAAAGTGTGCCGACAGATTTTCAAACGGTGATGCCAATGATGTGAGTTTAAATATTGAAAACGGTTATGCTATGTCACTCAAATTGGAGGTTGTCGACGAAGTTCCTGTTATATTCGCCAGACGTGATCTTCTATTTCCACTTACACTTAGTTCCAATACGTCAAAGATTATAAAATATCAGCTTACTCCGGTGAAACGCGGTATCTATCATTTTGGTCGAATACGGGTTTTTGCACGTACGTCATCGGTGGGTCTCGTCGTCCGACAGTTTCTCTGTGGAAAACAGATTGACGTTAAGGTTTATCCCTCCTTTCTGATGCTTCGGAAGTATGAGTTGTTGGCAATCAGCAATAACCTGACAGAGATGGGTATCAAGAGACTTAGACGGGTAGGTCAGCAGACGGAATTTGAGCAGATACGCGATTATGTGAAAGATGATGATTTCCGTCTCATCAACTGGAAAGCTACATCCCGAATGAATAACCTGATGGTCAATGTGTATGAGGATGAACGTTCCCAACAGATATTCAATGTCATCGATAAAGGCAGGGTAATGCAACAGAAATTTTGTGATATGACATTACTTGATTATTCTATCAACGCTTCACTCGTCCTCTCATACATAGCTATCCATAAGGAGGATCGTGCCGGTATGATTACTTTTGCCGAGAAACCTGATACCTATATCAAGGCATCAAGGCGTACCAATCAGATACAACTGCTTTTGGAGAGTCTTTATAGTCAACAGACTACTTTTGGTGAGACAGATTTTTCATCACTCTGTGTTCTCTTGTCACAACATGCTGTGCGTCGTAGTCTGATGATTATATACACGAACTTCACCAGCCTCAGCTCCATGAACCGACAGTTGGATTATCTCATCCAGTTAAGTCACAGTCATCGTGTACTAGTCGTCTTTTTTGAAGATTCCGAAGTCAACGAATATGTCACAGAACGATCTCAGAGTATGGAAGACTATTACAAGCATGTGATTGCGGAGAAGACCATTTATGAGAAACGTCTGATCGTATCAACACTTCTCAGGCACGGTATCTATTCTCTACTTACCACCCCTCAGCATCTCTCAGTAGATGTAATCAATAAGTATCTCGAAATGAAGGCACGTCAGATGTTCTGACGTTACCCTTTTAGCCATTTGTCAATTAACATACGTGCCAGCGATACCTTTCCAGGAATAACGGGCAGGTTATCCTTATGGAACCATCCTCCGGAACTTAATTCAGAACGTTGCAGTTGGATCTCACCACTTTCGTATTCAGCAAAGAATCCAACCATGAGTCCGCAGGGATAAGGCCATGGCTGGCTTTTGAAATAGCGGATATTCTTAATTTTTATTCCGGTCTCTTCCATCACTTCACGGTTGACAGCCTGCTCGAGATCTTCGCCAGTCTCAACAAATCCTGCCACCAATCCATAGAAGTTACCCTTGAAGTTATTGGCATGTACCAGCAGTAGTTCATCACCACGGCTGATCAGTACGATAATGGCTGTGGCAAGTTGCGGCCAGACTTCTTTACCGCAGTTCTCACAGCGTTTGGAAATCTCGGTATGCAGTTTCATAGGCCCTCCGCAGACCCCACAGAATTTTGTATTGGAGTCCCAATATAGAATCTCTGCGCATTTTCCACCTTTCAAATACAGATCTTTGGGAAGTAAGTCAAATGACATACGCAGTCCTTTCATCACATACTCATCGTCTTCTATGATAGGCGAATCAATATTGTAAGTCTTAACCTCGATATTTCCCAGAGGAGTAATTTTGTGGATTGTAGTCCACGGCTTAACCTCTGTTGGGGCTTTCTCTTGAAAAGGGATAGTAAACGTTCCGTCTTTCTGCTTCTCTAGCAGCAGGTCTGACTTACAGAAAACAAACCAATATTTTTTCATTCTCCAAATATAATTTTACGGTCACGCTCAATAGCAGGCTTTGCCCATTCATCAGGAACGAATCTCCAGTTGTTGCCGGGTAAAGGATTGAGCTTTTTCTTTTCCTCGATATATTTCATCAGATAGTATCGTTGGTCACGTTCCGATGCATAGATGATACGTGAAGGTATCGAATCATGAGGGATGCCGGCCCCCTTGGTCAGAAGTTCACCACCTCCATTGCCACGATAACTGTTCATGACCACCTTATATATCTTATTCTCATCAAACGGTGAACCGTCTGCCAACGTCGTAATATTAATCTTTTTACCGTTCGGCTTTGTCACATCCACTGTGTAATTGATACCCGAAGCACTGTCAAAGTTGAATGCGAGGTTCTTGAATCCATTACGTTGTTTGTCATTTTTTGTAGAACTTAGTAGCATGATATGATCATTAGGACTGGTCATCGTGTTCGTCCATAAGTCATAACTCATCTCCAGAAAACCTTTTATTTCCTTTCCGCTCATTTTAACAACATAAATCTGGTTCTCATATTTGTACAGGTTGAACATATCACTGATGTATACATCCCCTTTATTAATTTGAGTGTCAAATGTCAGTGGGGCTGCAAAAGAGATCTGTGCTCCCGATATCTGTAGTTGCAGGTAATGGATGAAATCCATGAAGGCAGAATTACCAAAATAAGAGTCTCTGGTGCTTATCGTATTCTCGAACGTTCCGATTTTTCTGTTCACAAACTTATCAACACTGTCGTAATGTGCTTTGAAGTTAGCCATGTACTCCTCCGAGACTTTCTCGTTTGAAACATCTTTCAGCTGACCTGTCACCTGTTTTGACAGGATCTTGTCACCATCCATCTGTAGGTGAATTTGTGCATCACCCACCAGATAAGCGTCGCATGAAGGGTCGAGGCACAACACATTGTCACCTTTCACATTGGTAATCCGGTCGATATGACGGGTATGATCATGTCCATATAGTACCAGATCGAATCCCGGAACTTTCTCTGCCACTTCAAGAGAAGCATTCTCCTGATATTCTTTTGTTAATATGCCCTTATTACGACCGGAATGAAACAATCCGATAATCACCTGAGGATGTTCTTTCTTTTTCACAACCTCCATCCAATAGCGTGCGGATTTCACCATACCATCAAAATGCATTCCCTTCCAGAGACTTTCGTTAAGCCAGTTTGGGATAGCAGGGGTGATCATGCCAATGATGGCAATTTTAATACCGTCCCGATTGATAATGGTGTAGGGACTGAAACGGGGTTGTCCCGTTTTATTATCAATGGCATTAGCACACATGATCGGGTGGTCAAGTTCCTGTGCCCATTTGTTATAGACGGCAGGCCCTGTCTCGATATCGTGATTTCCTATCGTATAGGCATCATATCCCATATATTTGTAGATATCCGATACAATATTCCGTTCATCAGTTTTGATGAAGTTATTGTAGTAACATGTAGGTTGACCTTGCAGGATATCACCGTTATCCAGAAGGATAAGGTTTTTCCCATAATCTTTCCTTAAATTCTCTACGTATGTATAAACACGTGCCAGAGATCCTTCTTTGGGCTTTCTGTTAATGAAGTCATAAGGAAAGAAGCATCCATGAACGTCACTGGTTTCGATAACTCTTAAATCAATAGTTTTAATTTCTGCCATAGTAGCTGTGTTCACCAACAGCGATGCCAAGCAAGCTGCGAGCAGTTTTTTCATCATTTTATATATTTTATTGCGCAAAATTACGAAAAAAAAGTGTCAGAACAAGGGTTCGGCACATATTTTGTTTGCATATTTATAAAAAGAAATATTATCATGGCATTTATAGACTATTATAAAATTCTTGGAGTTGACAAGAACATTCCTCAGAAGGATGTTCGTAAAGCTTACATTAAACGGGCCAAACAGTTTCACCCCGACCTCCATCCTGACGATCCGAAGGCCAAGGCGAAATTTCAGGCTTTGAGTGAAGCCTGGGATGTTATTGGTGATCCTGAAAAACGAAAGAAGTATGACCAGTACGGAGAACAGTGGAGGCATGCTGATGCCTTCAATGCCGCAGGTGGAGGACCTTCCGGTGGCGGTACTTATCAGTGGGGTGGAGGCGGTGGCTCTCCATTTGAAGGCTTCGACTTCGGCAATTTCGGAAAGAGTGGAGGCGGATTCAGCAGCTTCTTCGAGGAATTGTTTGGTGGTGGGCGTCGCAGGGCAAGCCGCACAACAAATGGATTTGGCTCTTCGGGCTCCGGTCGACACAGCACAGGCGAGATGAATGCGAACGTTGACATCGACCTTTATACAGCGATGCTCGGAGGAAGTATTATCATTCAGATGCAAAATGGTTCAAAACTGAAACTTAGTGTAAAGCCAGAGACCCAATCGGGCACAAAAGTGCGTCTGAGAAACAAGGGGTATGACAGAGGTGATGGCACCTTTGGGGACATGATCATAACTTATAATGTCAAACTCCCTACCAACTTGACCCCTCGTCAGAAACAGCTTTTTGAAGAGTTGAGAAATTCTCAATAACCAGTAGGCTTTTCAGCTCTCCCTAAGGCTTTTTGATTCTTAGGCCTTGTTGTCACCGTTAAGGTGATAAGTCACTTATGGTAAGCATCTTACGGATTTTTTCACTTGGGTTTTACTGTCACTTTATATCATGGTGTCGTCACAGCTGAGTTTTGTGTTTTATTCTTTCCATTTATGTTTTTATTTTTTAGCGTCACTTTGTCATTGTTGTTGGTTTTCAGGTAGTTATGGGTTTTTAATCTCATTCGATCCGTCATCAACAGTCATGTAGCCGTCATCTTCGTTCCGGGTAAAGAGGCGTTGCCGGACTTGATCGAGGTGTACTGTCGAACCGAAAGAGTGTAGGTAGGTTGTAGAAAGCTAGCTTTTTCACCTGCTCAGCTATGTGAACGAGGGTGCTCTGCATTGCTCCGTAAGTCGAAAAGCTAGCTTTTCGATGATGGCACCATGACGGTATATGATGGTTGTCATCGTTATTGTGGCCTATAATCATGCTGAATATCTGTTGTTTATACGCTCTATGATAAAGTGACGGTTGTTTTTTAAAAACCTTCTGTGGAAAAACCAGACTGGGTCTGTCCCCGGTTCCGTATCTTATGCAGGTAGTGGACTGGTAATACGTAGTAGCTGTACTAAAAGGGCTCTTTTATTTCCGTGCGCATAGCTCTTATCTTGGCGGAGCATATCTCTGCAAGTCAATAAC
>DAIOSW010000016.1:0-24547 GCA_036752365.1 Prevotella sp. | reverse complement strand
ATATAATAACTTGGTGAAGTTAAGGAATAACCGTGAGAACGCTTTTGCAAATATTGACGTACAGCTTAAGCAACGTCATGATCTCGTTCCTCAGCTTGTCGCTACCGTAAAAGGTTATGCTGCTCACGAGAAAGACGTCTTTCAGAAGGTAACAGAAGCTCGTGCTGCTGCAATGGGTGCAACAAGTATTAATGATAAAATTCAGGCAGAAAACATGCTTACCAGTGCCCTTTCTGGATTGAAAGTGTCTCTAGAGGCTTATCCTGAGTTGAAAGCTAATCAAAATTTTCTTCAACTTCAAAGTGAAGTGGCTGATTTGGAAAACAAACTTGCTGCTGTACGTCGTTTCTTTAATTCTGCAACAAAAGAATTAAATAACGCAGTTCAGACATTCCCTTCCAATATATTTGCAAATATGTTTGGATTTCACAAAGAACCAATGTTTGAAGTACCACAGGAACAAAGAGCAGAGATGGATAAAGCACCTGATATTCAATTTTAATCAGGCATGGAATACGTCGGAATAGAAACTCAACAAAGACGGAACAATATACTCAGCATCATGCTTCTTGTGTTGTTCCCTGTTATATTGTTGGGAATTGTTTGGTTGTTCTTTTTCCTAATAACTTATTTTGGTAACAGAACTATTGATGACTATGGTCGTACTATCTATCATGCAGATTGGTTTACCGTAAATCAATATTTTGTCAGCTCTATGCCTTTGGTGATAGGTCTAGTAGTCATATGGTTCATTATTGCGTATTTTTCTAATACATCTATGATTCGTATGGCAACTGGCGCACGTCCACTGGAGCGCAAAGATAACCCACGAATATACAATATTGTCGAGAATCTATGTATGTCGTGCGGAATGAATACTCCGAAAATTAATATAGTGGATGATCTGCAGTTAAATGCTTTTGCAAGTGGTATAGATGAGAAAAGTTATACTGTCACTTTGACAACAGGTATCATTGATCGTCTTAATGATGATGAGTTGTCAGGTGTTATCGGACATGAACTCACGCATATTCGTAATCATGACACGAGATTGTTAATAACAAGTATCATTTTTGTGGGAATTATAGCAACACTTACAAGCATTGCTGTTCGTCTGATTTATAACATGTTTTTATTCGGAGGCGGAAATAACCGTGATAAAAAAGAAGGGAATGGATTGTCTGTAATTGCTATTTTACTTGTAGCATTAGTATGTTGTGCCATTGGATATTTGTTTACTGCTATAACGCGTTTTGCTATATCCAGAAAGCGTGAGTATATGGCGGATGCAGGAGGAGCTGAAATGTGTGGAAATCCTTTGGCTTTGGCTTCTGCCCTTCGTAAGATCTCTTCAGATCCAGGATTGCAGGGTGTTAAAAGAGATGATGTGGCTCAGCTATTTATTATTCATCCAAGTGATATGTATGAAGGAGTAATGGGAGTCGTTAATATGTTATTTAGCACTCATCCAAGTACAGAAAAACGAATTCAAATATTAGAGCAGTTTTGATAACTGCTCTTTTTTATTAAAACAAAATGAAGAAGGTTAATATTATATTGTCAACACTGTTCCTATTGATAGTTGTTTCGACTTATGGACAGGTTACGAAGGTTACACATCACTCATTTGACCATTATAATGACAAAGTGGAAACTTTCAGTAAGGAAAGACGGGTTGACAGTACCGATATTGTGATGCTTGGCAATAGCCTAATAGAATATGCAGGTAACTGGAGTAAACTTCTAGGAATTAGAAATGTAATTAACCGCGGTATTGCCGGTGATGATGCGGATGGTGTTTATAATCGTTTGAATCAGATATTGTCAGGACATCCGAAAGCAATTTTCCTATTGATAGGGATTGATGATCTTACTCAAAATCTTAGTTCAGAGAATGTGGCGCAAGGTATTGAGAAACTGATCATGAGAATGCGTCGTGAGTCGCCTAGAACCAAATTATACGTTCAAAGCATTCTGCCAATAAATGAATCCTTTGGAGTCTGGAAAATACAAGGAAATAAAGCTGATGAAATTTCTGCTGTAAACAAGCTCCTCAGAAAATACTCTATTCATCATAAAGTAGAATTTATTGATCTATATCCCAATTTCGTCAGACATGGAACAAATGTAATGCGCAAAGAACTCACCTTAGATGGTTTGCATCTTTCTCCTTTTGGTTATAAGATATGGGCGTACGAGTTGCGCAGGTATATGAAATCATTATAAAATAAAAGCGGATAATAAACTGATTCCCAGTATATTATCCGCTTTCTTTGTTGCGGAGACACGACTCGAACGTGTGACCTCCAGGTTATGAGCCTGGCGAGCTACCAACTGCTCCACTCCGCGATATTCAATGTCATTTCTAACTTGCGAGTGCAAAGGTATAGCTTTTAATTGACACCACCAAATATTATCCGTCTTTTTTTAAAATAATCAAGATTTATCTGTTTTTTACTTGCATAAATCAAATATAATGTCTATTTTTGCACACATATTTTGCAATGTGCAATCATATAAATAAAGAAAGGTGAGCAATCATGTCAATATCTAAAACTCGTCAAAAACTTGTAGATGTAGCCCGTCAGCTGTTTGCAAAGAATGGTCTTGAGAATACGACTATGAATGATATCGCGTTAGCTTCCGATAAAGGTCGTCGTACTCTTTATACTTATTTTAAAAGTAAAGAGGATGTCTATTTTGCTGTAATCGAGTCGGAACTGGAAAGGCTGTCTGATAAAATGGATGAGGTTGCGGCGAAGAAAATACGTCCTCAGGATAAAGTCATAGAACTTATTTATACACATCTTAGTATGATTAAGGAGACGGTTGTGAGAAACGGTAATCTTAGAGCTGAGTTTTTCCGTAATATATGGATGGTTGAGAAAGTCAGAAAGAACTTTGATGAAGATGAGATAGAACTCTTTAGAAAAGTATTTGCTGAAGGTAAAGTAGATGGGGAATTTGATATCGATAATGTAGAACTGGTTGCCGATATAACTCACTATTGTGTAAAAGGACTTGAAGTTCCTTATATCTATGGTCGTTTGGGTAAAGGACTTACCGAAGAGACTAGTAAGCCGCTTGTTGCAAAGTTTGTTTACGGAGCTTTAGGCAAAAGTGATGATATGTTAGATTAATTTTTTAATATAAAACAAAAAATGGGATTATTAAATGGAAAGACAGCCCTTATTACAGGTGCTGCACGCGGTATCGGTAAAGCTATCGCATTAAAGTTTGCATCTGAAGGTGCGAATGTTGCATTCACTGATTTGGTTATTGATGAGAATGGCAAGGCTACAGAAAAAGAGATTGAAGCTTTGGGTGTGAAAGTTAAGGGATATGCAAGTAATGCCGCTGATTTCGCACAGACAGAAGAGGTCGTTAAGCAAGTTAATGCTGATTTCGGATCTATAGATATTTTGGTTAACAATGCCGGAATAACAAAAGATGGATTGATGATGCGTATGACAGAGTCTCAGTGGGATGCAGTTATTGCTGTTAACTTGAAATCTGCCTTTAACTTCATCCATGCTTGTACACCGATTATGATGCGTCAGAAAAGTGGAAGCATTATTAACATGGCATCTGTTGTAGGTGTTCACGGTAATGCAGGTCAAAGCAACTATGCAGCATCAAAGGCTGGTCTTATAGCTTTGGCAAAGAGTATTGCTCAAGAGATTGGTTCTCGCGGTATTCGTGCTAATGCCATTGCACCTGGATTTATAGATACAGCAATGACAGAGACTTTATCTGAAGATATTCGTAAAGAGTGGATACAGAAGATACCTCTTCGTCGTGGTGGTAACGTAGAAGATATTGCTAATGTTGCAACATTCTTAGCATCAGACATGTCATCTTATGTGTCTGGTCAGGTTATCCAGGTAGACGGTGGTATGAATATGTAATACGGACAATGGAAGTTGTATACGAAGACAACCATCTCATCATTGTCAATAAGAAGAGTGGAGAGATTGTTCAGGGAGATAAGACTGGGGATCGTCCACTTTCCGAGATAATAAAGGATTATATCAAGAAGGAGTACTGCAAACCGGGGAATGTTTTCCTCGGTGTAGTACACCGTCTTGATCGTCCCGTTTCGGGACTTGTTATTTTTGCCAAGACATCAAAGGCTCTTGCCAGATTGAATGAAATGTTCCGTGTAGGGGAGGTTCACAAAACATATTGGGCAATAACCAAGAACTGTCCTCAACAATTAGAAGGTGAATTGACCAACTGGCTTGTCCGTAATGAGAAACAGAATAAGAGTTATGCTTATGATAAGGAAGTTCCAAACTCCAAGAAGGCTGTTCTTAGATATAAAGTGATCGGACGTTCTGATAATTATGCTTTAATAGAGGTTCATTTGATGACAGGACGTCATCATCAGATTCGTTGTCAGTTGGCAAAGATGGGCTGTCCAATCAAAGGTGATCTGAAATATGGAGCTCAGAGAAGCAATCCTGACGGAAGTATATCGCTACAGGCACATCAAGTAGAGTTCATACACCCTGTATCAAAGAAAGAGATTGTTGTAGAAGCCCCTATTACCGAAGAAAATTTGTGGAAGGAAATAACAAAATCAATATAATTGTTTCAATAAATATTGTTTTTCTTTTCAATTTCCTTTTTTTTCCAAAAAAAACATTTACTTTGCAGTAGATATATTGCAAATAAAAGATGATGAAGAAAGCTTTTTGGTGGATTGGGATTATATTATTAAGTCCTATTATACTTTTTATCATAATAACAATCTTGTTGTATATTCCTCCTGTTCAGAATTTTGCAGTGAGGAAAGCAGCTTTATATGCATCTGATAGAACGAAACTTGATATTCGTATTGATCATATATCTTTGCTTTTTCCTCTCGATTTAGGCGTTAACGGAGTAAAAGTAATTCAGCAGAATGACTCTTTGCCTCAGGTAAAGGACACCGTTGCCGATATTAAGAGTATCAAGCTCAATGTCCAGTTGATACCCCTGTTTCATAAGAACATCGAGATTAATAAGTTTGAAATATCCAAAGCAAAAATAAATACCGCGAATTTTGTACATCAGGCACGAATCAAAGGTTTTATTGATTATTTCTCGGTTAATAGTCATGGTATTAAATTAGACGACAAGTTGATGAACATAAATTCATTCGACTTAAATGGAGCAAAGCTAACAGTGGAACTTAGTGATACAGTACCTAAAGATACTTCAAAAAATGAGAATCAATGGCGGATAATTACAGAGAAGGCAAATATTAATAATGCTGATATTCTCATTCATATGCCTGGAGATACTTTGCAAGTGCAAGCTTGCATCGGTGCGTTGACTCTGCTTGATGGTGCCTTTGACTTGGGTAAGGATTTGTATTCCGTTAGGTTGTTTGACTTAAAATCAGGAGCCGTTAATTATGATAATAGATTCCAGCCCCGTATAAAAGGATTTGATTATAATCATATCGCACTTTCTGGGGTTAACATCTGTATAGACAGTCTCTCTTATTATCATTCAAATCTTAATATGGATCTACGAGCATGTTCGTTTGTCGACAAAAGTGGAATCCGGGTTCGAGAATTGAAAGGTAAAGTCGGGCTTGATTCTATGAGTGTGCACCTGCCATCGATGGAACTGCGTACGCCTGATTCTGATATTTTGACAGAAGTGGTATTTGACAAGAATACTTTTGATAAAAAGAATGCTGGTAGAATGATTGTTCGATTGATGGCGACTATTGGAAAACAAGATGTCATGCGATTCTGTGGAGTTATGCCGCAACAATTCGTCAAACGCTATCCAAATTGTCCTTTGACAATACGTGGCTCTATAACAGGCAATATGAAAACTATAAATTTCACAGGCTTGGACATTAATCTTCCAACAGCTTTCCATGCAAAAGCAAAGGGAGTTGTTAAAAATATGACAGACATCAAACACATGAAAGCACACATTAGTATGCAGGCTGAATCTTATGATTTGGGTTTTGTCACATCTATGGTAGATAAATCGATTATGAATCAATATAGAGTGCCTCGTGGCATAAAGATTGATGGCGATTTTGATATCGACGGAAGCAAATATTCCGCATATTTTACAGCCCGTGAAGGAAAAGGTGTTGTTAAGGGCTATGGAAGATTTGATCGTAATGATATGACCTATGCGACATCATTGAAGATAACTGAATTACAGTTACATCACTTCATGCCTCATGATTCTTTATATGCATTCACAGGAGAGGTGAATGTGAAGGGTAAAGGTACAGATTTCATGTCAAGAAATAGTTGGCTTAATGCTAGTGCAGATATTAAGAAGTTTCAATATGGACATTGGAATCTTGATAAAGTAAATGCGACAGCAACACTTAAAAAAGGTGTGGCCCATGCTGATATAGACAGTAAGAATCCTGTACTCGACGGTCTCATAACTCTAGATGCCTTACTGGATAGGAAAGATGTGGAATTGACATTCAGTACAGACTTAAGGAAGGCCGATCTGTATCGTTTGCGTCTTCTGGATAGACCATTTAACACGTCAATGTGTGCTCATTTGGACTTTAGTACAAACCTCAAGGACAAGCATCACCTTTCTGGAATGATAAGTGATATGACCATCATTACTGACACAACAACATTTCGTCCTTCTGATGTGGTGATCAACATGTTGGCCAGTCGGGATACGACATCCGCTCAATTGTTAAGTGGTAATCTCGAGCTAAATTTAAATTCAAGTGATGGTTATCAGATGATTCTAGACAAAGGTCTTCGCTTTTCCAAGGTTCTGATGACTCAGTTAAAAAATAAGCGACTGGATCAGGTGGCATTACGTAATCAGCTCCCCGATGTCAATTTATATCTGATGAGTGGAAATGAGAATCCCTTCTCTAATATCATGTCTATGTATGGAATTAAATTTAATGATCTACTCATTGACATGACCTCATCTACAGTTAAAGGACTTAATGGAAAGGCACATGTCTATTCCTTAAATATAAATAAGAATCAGATTGACACCATTAACGTCTCTGTTTATCAAGATACTGCTCAGATAAAATTTGATGGTCAGGTAAAGAACGGAAAGAACAATCCACAGTTTGTCTTTGATGCTCGTTTTAATGGTTATGTTCTTGAAAAGGATGCAGGTCTCAGTTTCAAATATTTCGACAGTGAAGGGAAAATGGGTGTGATGTTGGGGCTTGAAGCAACCTTGGAAGATAAAGGTGTGAGGTTTCGTCTTACACCTGCGCGCCCGTTGCTTGGTTACAAGGAGTTCAATTTAAATAAGGACAACTATGTCTATCTTGGAAACGATATGAAGGTAGAGGCGAATGTTGATCTTATTGCCGATGACGGTACAGGCGTGAAGTTATTTTCAACTCCGAATGAAGAAGCTTTACAGGATATGACCTTCTCTATCAATAAGTTTGATCTCGAAAAGATTATGTCTGTACTTCCTTACATGCCCCGTATGACAGGTTCTCTCAATGGAGATTTCCATTTTATTCAGACCAAAGATCAATTGTCTGTCATGTCCGACCTTGCTGTTAATAATATGACCTATAATCATTCTAAAATAGGTAATATAAGCAGTGAATTCGTGTACCTGCCTAAGAACGATGGCTCTCATTATGTTGATGGCCGGTTGATGCTTAACAGCAAAGAGGTAATGACAATGGTGGGTAGTTATAAATCAGCCGGAGACGGATATATTGATGCAAGGTTGGGAATGGATCGATTCCCATTACAGATGGTCAATGGTTTTATCCCAGATCATCTGCTAGGTTTTAATGGTTATGGTGAAGGTTCTGTGGAAATCAAAGGCTCTCCTAAGACGCCACAGGTAAACGGAGAGGTATATCTTGATTCTGCTTACTTGACGAGTGAGCCCTATGGTGTTAATCTACGATTCGACAACGACCCCGTAAGAATTGTGGGAAGCAATCTGTTACTAGAGAATTTTGGAATGTATGCACATAATAACAATCCGCTGAACATATATGGTAATGTTGATTTCTCCAATCTTGATAAAGTATCAATGGACTTGCGTATGCGTGCTAGTGATTATCAACTTATCGATGCCAAGCGTACCCGTCACTCTCTAATCTATGGTAAGATGTATGCCGATTATATGGGATATATACGTGGGGATCTTGACAACTTACAGATGAGAGGACAGCTAAAGGTTCTGGGAAACACCGATATTAAATACCTTCTGAAAGACTCCCCTCTGACTACGGATGATCAGCTTAAAGAGTTAGTAACCTTTACTGACTTTAAAGATACGACAAGGACAAATCTTGCCAAACCGCCAATTAATGGTTTAAATATGGATCTGTCTGTAGATGTGGAGGAGGGAGCACATATCATGTGTGATTTGAATGCCGACCATTCTAACTATGTTAATCTAGAGGGTGGAGGAAACCTTAGACTGTTATATAATACGACAGACAACGTCCGATTGATAGGTAGGTATACCTTGAATAACGGAGATATGAAATATGCATTACCAATCATCCCACTTAAGGTCTTCACGATACAGAGTGGCAGTTATATCGAGTTCACGGGCGATCCTATGAATCCTAAACTTAATCTCAGTGCTACCGAGAGGATGAATACCCTTGTCGCTTCGCAATCGGAAGTAAGTCGTAGTGTAGCCTTTGATGTGGGAGTGAAGATAACTCAGACATTACAGCATATGGGGCTGGAGTTTACTCTTGATGCACCCGAAGATATGTCGGTAAAAAATCAGTTGGCAGCCATGAGTGCCGAACAACAGAGTAAGATTGCTGTTACAATGTTGACCACGGGCATGTATCTGTCTGATGGGAATACAAGTTCCTTTTCTATGAATAGTGCTCTCAACTCCTTTATCCAGAGTGAGATATCTAATATCACAGGAACGGCTCTTAAGTCGATGGATTTGACATTTG
Organism: Prevotella sp.; assembly: GCA_036752365.1. GTDB lineage: Bacteria > Bacteroidota > Bacteroidia > Bacteroidales > Bacteroidaceae > Prevotella. Next base: position 15,633 of record DAIOSW010000016.1, on the reverse strand, counting down.
GAATGGATAATAATACTAGCTCAAATGGTACTTTACATACAGACTATTCCTTTAAGTTTGCCAAGCGGTTCTGGGACAATCGTCTTAGTATTGTCATCGGTGGAAAGGTTAGTAGTGATGCCCAGACAAATAATGAAAACCAATCACTTATAGATAATGTATCCTTTCAATATAGACTCGATCAGACCGCAATGAGGTATGTTAAACTTTTCTATGATAAGAATAGCAACGATTTGTTGGAAGGCCGTATCACCGAATATGGTGGTGGTGTGGTTTTGAGGAAGAAGATGTCTAATATAGGTGAGCTGTTTGACTTCAGAAAGAAAAAAAATGTGATGAGTCCATTATTACCAGATTCAATTAAAAAATGATGAAACGTTTATTTTTATATTTATTATTAGTAATAACTCTCTGTTCATGTTCTTCGACAAGTAATCTGCCTGAAGATGAGGTGTTGTATACTGGTATGAAAAAAATAACATATACAGACAAAAATAAGAGTGATGCATTTGCTGCCACCCAGGTCGAGGTGGAGGCAGCCTTGGCATGTAAGCCAAATGGAGCTTTGCTTGGCAGTTCTTATTACCGGACTCCATTTCCTGTGAGATTGTGGATTTATAACACATTTGCTAAATCACATACAAAAGTGGGAAGATGGATACTTAATTCATTTGGTAGTGAACCGATACTTATGAGTTCTGTCAATCCTGCAGTGAGAGCTTCTATTGCAGAAAACATTTTGCATTATCATGGTTATTTTAACGGTTCTGTGGATTATGATGAAGTAAAAAAACATAATTCTAAAGAAGTAAAGTTGAGCTATAAGGTGACAATGAATCATTTATACACCTTTGATACAATAAAATATGTCAACTTCTCAGCAAAAGCCGACAGTATGATAAAGGCAACAAGACAAGAGAGTCTGCTTAAGAAGGGCAGTCCTTTTTCTGTTTCAAATCTTGAAGGTGAACGAATACGACTTTATAATATCTTTAGGAATAACGGTTATTACTATTATCGTCCTTATTACATTACTTATACTGCAGATACTGTAACAAAATCAGGTAGTGCATTGATCAATGCCCAACCCATTGCTGACATTCCCTCACAGGCAAAGAAACAATGGTATATCGGTAAACTGAGAATTGAGATGCGTGATAATGTGATGGACCAGCTTACCGATTCTTCTGTACGTCGCCAATTTACTGCATTCTACCGTGGAAAGAGAATGCCACTGCGACCTGGCGTAATTCTCCGTAGTCTCACATTTCGCCGTGGTGACTTGTTCAATCAGGACAAATATAATGAGTCGATGATGAACATCAGTGCTTCCGGGCTTTATAGTCTTACCGATTATGTGTTTACTCCGCGTGACACTACTGCTAATTGTGATACCCTCGATCTTACTATTAATACAGTATTTGACAAAGCTCTTGATGGTTCAATAGAGGGGAACTTTACAAGTAAAAGCAATGATCGAATGGGACCGGGATTGGTTATTGATCTGACAAAGAGAAATGCTTTCAAAGGAGGTGAAAAGTTGAACCTTAAACTTAACGGCTCTTATGAATGGCAGACAGGCAAGTCGGTTCAGGGAAATAGTTCCTTAATCAACTCTTATGATTATGGTGGTTCAATATCGATTGATTATCCTCGTTTGGAATTGCCTTGGAATAAACGTTATCGTTTATATTCTATACCGTCAACCTCATTTTCGATAGCTGCCGACTGTATGAATCGTGCAGATTATTTTAAGATGACAACTGTTTCTGCCGGAGTAACTTATAAATTCCAGACATCTGCTACTTCTAAGCACGAAATCAGCCCATTCCTTCTTGATTTTGAGATTCTTCAAAACAAGACAGCACGTTTTGATTCTATTATTAATGCTAATCCGGCTCTGTATGTGTCAATGCGCAACCAGTTTATCCCGAAGATGAAGTACACCTATACGTATACGAGTCCGTTGAAATATAAGAACCCAATTGTCTGGGAATCTTCTGTTACAGAGTCTGGTAATATCTTGTCATTGTTGTATAAGGCGGTAGGTCAAAAGTTTAACGAGAAGGGAAAAGATCTTTTTGGTAACCCTTATGCCCAGTTTCTTAAGATTACGAGCGACTTGCGTAAGACTTGGAAGATAACAGACAAGTCCCAATTGGTGGGTCGAGTCTCAGCCGGAATCATTTTTACTTATGGAAATTCATCTGTCGCTCCATACAGTGAACAGTTCTATATTGGTGGCGCTAATAGCATTAGGGCCTTTACTGTGAGAAGTGTCGGACCTGGTAAATATCTGGCACCGCTATCTAATTATTCGTATCTTGACCAGACCGGTGATTTAAAGTTTGAGGCTAACCTTGAATACCGTTTTAATATTTTCGGCAATTTGTATGGTGCGGCATTCCTTGATTCTGGTAATATATGGTTGATAAAAGATGACAGCAACAAGGAAGGTGCAACATTTCAACCAAAGAATTTCTTTCAGGAGTTGGCCACAGGTACAGGTGTCGGTATCAGATATGATATGGAATTCCTCGTACTCCGGTTAGACTGGGGGATTGCCATTCATGTTCCTTATGAAACGACGAAGAGCGGTTATTATAATATACCGAGTTTCAAGGATGGTCAAGGATTGCATTTTGCCATCGGTTATCCTTTTTAGAAAAAACATCAATGTGTATGGTGCTATCTCAAATAAAAATTGTACTTTTGCATATCATTTTTTGACTAAATAAAATAAATAAAATTATGAAACCAACTTTATTACTCTTGGCAGCCGGAATGGGTAGTCGCTATGGCGGTTTAAAACAGTTGGACGGTTTAGGCCCCAACGGTGAAACGATCATGGATTATTCAATCTACGATGCCATTCAGGCAGGATTCGGCAAGATTGTTTTTGTCATCCGTAAAGACTTTGAGAATGATTTCCGTGAGAAGATATTAAGCAAATATGAAGGACATGTTCCTGCAGAACTTGTTTTTCAGAGTATCGATGACTTACCTGAACCTTTTAAATGTCCGGAAGGACGTGTAAAGCCATGGGGTACAAATCATGCAGTGCTGATGGCAAAAGATGTTATCAAAGAACCTTTCTGTGTAATCAATTGTGATGACTTCTATAACCGTGATGCATTCATGGTGATAGGTAAGTTCCTTGCAAATCTTCCGGAAGAAAGCAAAAATAAGTATGCAATGGTAGGTTTCCGCTGTGGAAATACACTATCCGATAATGGTTCTGTTGCCCGTGGTGTCTGTTCAAAAGATGCAGAAGAACATCTTACAACTGTTGTAGAGCGCACAGAGATAATGCGTATTGATGGTTCTATCTGTTATAAGGATGAAGATGGAAAGTGGATCTCTATCGAGGATAATGTTCCTGTTTCAATGAATATGTGGGGATTCACTCCAGATTATTTAGAGTATAGTGAGGCTTATTTCAAGGAATTCTTAGCTGATCCGAAGAATATGTCAAATCTCAAGGCAGAATTCTTTATTCCGTTGATGGTCAATAAGCTTATCAATGAGAATACAGCATCCGTTGAGGTTCTCGATACCACCAGTAAGTGGTTCGGTGTCACTTATGCTGCTGACCGAGACTCTGTTGTCGAAAAGATACAGTCCTTGATCAACGAAGGCGTTTATCCGAATAAATTATTCTAATAATAATTTCCAGAGGCGGCCTTCGAGCCGCCTCTAATCTTATCTAGTACATTTTATGCTTAAAAATATCTTGTCTGATGCAGAGCGTAACAGGCTTAAGTCTCTTATCAATGAGGCAAATAATATAGTGATATGTTGTCATACTTCACCTGATGGCGATGCGATTGGTTCCTGCTTAGGACTTGCTGATTACCTTAAAAATGTAGGCAAGACCCCTGTCATCATTGTCCCCAATAAATATCCGGATTTCCTGAGATGGATGTCCGGTAATGAAACCATAAAAAGATATGATAAAAAAGCCTCTGAGGCCGATCTCCTTTTTGGTATTGCTGACTTGATCTTCTGTTTGGATTTTAATGCAAATAGTCGTACTGATGAGATGGCAAAGCCTTTAGAGTCATCAAAAGCCCAGAAGGTCATGATGGATCATCACCCAGATCCTTCCATGGAAACTGTTCTGTCAATATCTCACCCGGAGATGAGTTCCACCTGTGAAATCGTGTTCCGGGTAATTAGTGAGTTAGATGGTTTTGAGACCATGTCCAGACATGGTGCGGAGGCTATCTATTGTGGCATGATGACAGACACCGGTGGATTTACCTATAATTCAACGTCTCCTGATATTTATTTCATCATCAGTCAGATCCTGATGAAAGGTGTTGATAAAGATAAGATATATAGAAACGTTTATAATAATTACAGTTATGACCGTTTTCGTCTTATGGGGCATATTCTTTTAAACAATCTTGTTTATATTCCAGAATTTAATGCAACCTACTTTACATTAACGAAGAAGGAGATGCTAAAGTTCAATTTTATCAAAGGTGATGCAGAAGGTTTGGTTAATATTCCACTTCAGATAAAAGGAGTGAAATTGTCCATATCATTGCGAGAAGATACAGAGAAAGAAAATCTGATACGTGTCAGTCTTCGTTCTGTAGATAGTTTTCCTTGTAATAAGATGAGCGAACTCTTCTTTAATGGTGGTGGTCATCTTAATGCTAGTGGTGGAGAACTGAATTGCGATATGAAGCATGCCGAAGAAATTGTGAAGAAGGCTATCATCCACTTTGAAAAGGAGTTAAAGTAGCATAATAACATATCCAGAATGACTGATTATTGGAGCTTATTTTGTATTTTTGTACCAAAATCAGAATTAAGACAAATATAAATATGAGGAAAACAGCTTGGATGCTATTGTCAATCTTTACAATGATGCTTATCGCTAGTTGTAACAACTATGAGACATACGCAGAAAAAAAGGATAAAGAACGTGCGGCCATTAATCAGTTCTTGAAGGACTCGGCAATAAATGTGATTTCAGAAACTGAATTTAACCAGAATGATTCTACCACTGATGTAAGTAAGAATGAGTTCGTACTCTTTTCAAATACAGGTGTTTACATGCAGATTGTCCGCAAAGGTGTAGGGGAGAAGTTGAAAGACGGTGAAACCGCTACTGCTTTATGCCGCTTCACAGAGTGGAATATCCTAGGCGACTCGATGCAGTTGCGTAATGATATCCTCTACTATTCTTCTGTTGTAGATAAAATGTCTGTTAAGAATACAAGTGGTACCTTTACTGGCTCATTTGTCAGTGGTTCCAGTGTAATGTATTCTATTTATGGAAGTACTTCAGTACCAGCCGGATGGTTGATACCATTTTCATATATTAATTTAGGTAGACAGTCTACCGAAGGTGGAGAGATTGCGAAGGTGAGGCTGATTGTCCCTCATGGTGAGGGTCAGAGTTCTGCCTCATCTAACGTTTATCCTTGTTTTTATACAATAACTTACGAAAGAGGAAGATGACATTAATCAAGTCTATTTCAGGAATCCGCGGAACTATAGGCGGAAAAACGGGTGACACATTGAACCCGTTGGATATTGTTAAGTTCACAACAGCCTATGCTGTGTTTATTCGTAACCACAACACAACGCAAAGTAATAAAATTGTTGTAGGTCGTGATGCGCGCATCTCTGGTGAGATGGTCAAGAATGTAGTTTGCGGTACCCTGATGGGCATGGGTTATGATGTGGTAAACATCGGCCTAGCCACAACTCCTACAACAGAGCTTGCCGTACGAATGGAAGGTGCTGATGGAGGTATTATTATCACTGCCAGTCATAATCCCAGTCATTGGAATGCCCTAAAGTTGCTTAACAGCGAAGGGGAGTTCCTCTCAAAGGATGACGGTAATATAGTTTTGGACATCGCAGAAAAAGAGGATTTTGATTATGCAGATGTTGAACATATCGGTAAATATCGCGATGATGATACGTATGATCAAAAGCACATCGATTCTGTTCTTGCATTAAAACTTGTTGATGTTGAAGCTATCCGTAAAGCTGATTTCCATGTATGTATGGATACTATCAATTCCGTTGGCGGTATTATCCTTCCTAAGTTATTCAAGGCTCTTGGTGTTAACCATGTTTGCGGATTGAATTTAGAACCCAATGGCTGTTTTAACCATAATCCGGAGCCTCTTGAGAAGAATCTAAGTGGTATCATGGATAAAATGAAGGAAGGCAAATATGATATGGGAATCGTAGTAGATCCGGATGTTGATAGACTTGCATTTATCTGTGAGAATGGTGAAATGTTCGGTGAAGAGTATACCCTCGTTTCTATTGCCGATTATGTATTGCAGCATAATCCCGGAAACACCGTATCCAATCTGAGTTCTACCCGTGCCCTAAGAGATGTTACCAATAAATATGGTGGAACGTACACTGCAGCAGCTGTTGGAGAAGTTAACGTGACAACCAAGATGAAAGAGGTACACGCTGTCATTGGCGGCGAAGGCAATGGTGGAGTTATTTATCCTGAGTCTCATTATGGTCGTGATGCCCTTGTCGGCATCGCTCTATTCCTCTCGTCATTGGCACAAAAGGGTGTAAAGGTTAGTGAGCTACGTAGTTCTTTTCCTAATTACTTTATTGCTAAGAATCGAATAGATCTTACACCTGATACAGATGTTGATAAGATCTTGGAAAAGGTGAAAGAGTTATATAAGAATGAGCAGATAACCGATATAGATGGTGTAAAGATCGACTTCTCAGACAAGTGGGTACACTTGCGTAAGAGTAATACAGAACCAATCATTCGGGTTTATTCTGAGGCTTCATCTCTGGAGCTTGCCAATGAACTGGGTAAACAAATCATGGATATCGTGTATAAGATGGCTTAATATATTCAAATGATATATATAATAAAAGAGGTTGCTTTGATACAAAGCAACCTCTTTTATTATATGTATTTTGATGTTGGTTCCTATAAAAAGCGAAATACGGTAAACTCACGTTCACCGCATTTCTCAGTCTTAATTAAGATTTAGTCTAGTCCTTCTTGTTTCTTACACATTAGAAAACTCTATTTAATTATTAATGCAAAGTTACTAATATTATTTGAAAATACAAAGCTTGTGCCCTTAAAAAAGTTTAAAACAAGATGGTTTTATAAAATAGATGCATGAAGATGATGTCTACTCAAAAATAAAAGGCCCCATACTAATATAGTATGGGGCCTTTTCATAATATTGTTATTTTAGAATTTTACCATCTTGATAGCTGTGATAGCGGCTTCATCGCCTTTATTTCCTAATCGTCCGCCGCATCGGTCTTTTGCCTGTTGGAGGTCATTCGTCGTTAACAGACCAAAAATAACGGGGATATCACTTGTCGCATTAAGTCTTGCAATACCATAGGATACACCTTGACAGATATAGTCGAAATGTGGAGTTTCACCACGTATGACGCTTCCAAGTATAATTACAGCATCAATACCTCCGCTAAGAATAGCTTGATGAGCTCCATAAATCAATTCAAAGCTCCCGGGAACTCTTTTGATATGGATATTTTCTTCCAGAGCACCATTCTTCTTGAGTGTGTTCACCGCACCTTCTAACAGTGCACCAGTGACTTCACTATTCCATTCGCTAACAACGATACCAAAGCACATTTTACTTGCATTTGGCACTTCGTTGATGTCGTAATCAGATAAATTGTGAAATGATGTTGCCATTATTCTTGAGATGCGCGTTCGATGTATTTGTCAATCTGCATGTAGTTCTCAGAAGCTTTGTCGTTGTATTTTGACTTCACTTCTTGATAGAGTGCAATAGCATCTTCTTTTTTGCCTTGGCTTTCAAGAATCTCGCCGGCCTGGATGAGGAACGTTGGAGATAAGCTCTTGTTGTCGGCCATCTTTGCTGCTTTCTTGAGTGTCTCTACTGCTTTGTCAAGCTGGTTCAAGTGTGCATAGCAATTACCTAAAGCTCCTACGGCAGCAGGGCTGATCATCAGATCGCTCTTTGTATCAAATTTCTCAAGATATTTAACTGCATCACTAAATTTTCCCATCTGCGCATAGCTCAATCCAGCATATAGGTTTGCCAGATTACCTGCATCTGTATTGCTATAATCGTCTGCAATCTTAACAAAACCAGGATAGCCCATACCGTCACCGTTCAATGCTTTGTCATAGCTCTCTGTGTTGAAGTATTCCTGACCCTTAGCAAGTGATGTGCTAGCCTTTTCTCCTCGAGGACCAGATACATAATTTTTGTATAGGATAGTTCCTGCAATGACAATAATGATTGCTGCCACTACATACAGAACAGCTTTCTTGTTTTTCACGAAGAAAGCTTCAGAATTGTTGAGAGCCTCTTCAATATTGAGACCACTCTGGTTGTTTTTAGATGTTGCCATTTATTTTTTTGTTTTTATATTTGCGTTTTTTTAGCGGGACAAAATTACAGAAATTATTGCATTTATGGAAATTTTGCACTGACTTTTTTCGTTTTTCAATGATAAAAGAAGTAACTTTGCCCAAATTTCATAGATTTTGAATGGTACTACAGAATATATCTATCATTAATTATAAAAATATAGTTACGGCAAATCTGGATTTGTCTCCAAAAGTGAATTGTTTCATTGGTCACAATGGGGAGGGAAAGACAAATATGCTGGATGCAGTTTATTATCTCTCTTTTTGTCGTAGTTCTTCTAACCCGATAGATTCTCAGGTTTTGCGTCATGAACAGGATTTTTTTGTATTACAAGGTCAGTATTTAAGTGATTTTGGTGAGATAGAGAATATCTATTGTGGAATGAAGCGGGGTAGTAAAAAGCATTTTAAACGTAATAAAAAAGATTATCGCCGTTTATCCGAACATATCGGGTTAATACCCTTGGTGATGGTCTCTCCTTCAGATACCATTTTGATAGAAGGGGGAAGTGAAGAAAGACGACGTCTGATGGATGTCGTTATCTCACAGTATGACCACGAATATATAGAGGCTCTTTTGAATTACAACAAGGCACTTGTTCAGCGAAACTCTTTGCTTAAGATGGACGATGAACCTGATCTGGAACTAATGAAGCTTTGGGAAGAACAGATGGCGGAACTGGGTGAGAAGATCTACAAAAAACGTGCTATGTTTATTCAAGATCTTATTCCTATTTTTCAGGAATTTTACAAGAAAATCTCAGATAGCAAAGAGTGTGTCTCCTTAAATTATGTTTCACATTGCCAGAGGGGTTCTCTGCTTGATGTCATCCAACGTGACAGATTCAAGGACAGGACTATAGGATACTCTCTTCATGGGGTTCATCGTGACGATCTTGAGATGACTATTAATGGCTATCCGATGAAACGTGAAGGTTCTCAGGGGCAAAGTAAAACATTTGTTATCGCAATGAAATTGGCTCAGTTCGACTTTCTTCGTCGGACAGGTAACGGTAGTGTCCCCATACTTTTACTTGATGATATTTTCGATAAACTCGATGCTTCACGTGTCGAACAGATTGTTAATATCGTATCAAGTGATCGTTTTGGACAGATATTCATCACAGATACCAATCGTGAGCATCTTGATCGGATATTGCACAATGGTCACATGAACTATAAAATATTTTCAGTTGTCAACGGCGACGTAAAAGAAAGGGAGGAATAACTATGTTCAGAAGAAACACAGAATCATTGAATGACGTCTTGTTGCGTTCACTCAGACAATTGGGTTTGGAAACTCCACTGCTCCAGAAACGTCTGATTGATTCTTGGCCTGTAGTGGCCGGCGAGATAGTGTCCCGTTATACGACTGAAATCTATATACGCAATCAGACATTGGTGGTTCATCTTAACAATCCGGCATTGCGTGCCGACTTGATGATGCAACGCACCCGTCTAGTAAAGGAACTCAATCATGTGGTGAGGACGACAATGATTACGGATATTCAGTTACGTTAACTGATAACCTCATTCATGTTGACGTCATATTCAGATGATGGAACATTCTCAACTTTTTGAAAATTGAAACAGATACCAATCTTATAAGCATTTGGTATCTTCTTTAGGAACCGGTCGTAGTAGCCTTTTCCACGACCTAATCTATGGCCGTTTCTATCGAAGGCCATCCCAGGAATGACGGCGACATCTATTTCTTCGTATCTGTCAAAAACTTCGCCGGTAGGTTCCATGATATCATATGCTCCATATTTCATTTCGTCTGAGTTGTGAAATATGCGTAATTCGATATTCTCATGATCGATTACAACGGGTAAAACCACATTTTTATCTGCCGTAATTTCATGGATAAAGTCATGTGTATTAACCTCGTCTGGCAATGAGTAATACATCATAACCGTTTTTGCAGATTGAAATCTGAGACTACATTTCAATTTCTGAATTGTAGTCTCAGACATCGCTGTCAGTTCTTCTCTGCTGAATTGGTCTTTCAACAGCCGGATCTCTTTTCTCAATTTTCCCTTCTCATGCATTTCCTGTGTAGATTCTGTAGAGACTATTGTCAAATCCTTGAGATTTAACCATACTGGTTTTTCCTTTATTAACAGGTTTTGCTGGTGGTAACTTTGGAAAAGCAGAGTTACTCTTGAATACATTCAAAGCTGCGTCAATAGTCGGGTCATCAGAATTCAGGTATTCATTCCATGCTTCCTCATTCATCATGTTATAAATGATTCTGCTATTGATGAAAGTCTCGAGCAGTTTATGAGATTTCTTGATCATGAGATTACGGCGTTGCAGCCCGTGCTTATCAGCATAGTTGGCAAATTTCTCCACGGTATTCTCTTTTCTCAGATAATCTGCCATTTCGGTCATCTCTTTGAAGTTATTCAGTTTTATTCTGTTATCATCAGTGTATGAGAAGGCGAACATAAGGATTAGACCCGACATTCCGGCTTCTTTGTAATAGGATGTGATTCCAAGTGTATCCTCAGGAACGAAGATGTCCGGTGTGATACCGCCACCGCCATAAACCAATCTTCCGATATTTGTGTGATAGGCTGGTCCTGTGTGTTTGATACTGTCCTTAGAGAAGTATTCACCATGCTGGTATCTTGATAACAGGTCTTGTTCATAATTCTTGTCGTCACCTGTTGTATAAGGCTTCTGGATACAACGTCCTGATGGGGTGTAATAACGGGCAACAGTAAGGCGTATCATCGACCCGTCAGGGAATTCTATCGGTTGTTGCACGAGGCCTTTGCCGAAAGAACGTCGTCCGATGATGGTACCACGATCGTTATCCTGTATGGCACCTGCAAAAATCTCAGATGCAGAAGCAGAACCTTCGTTGATCAGGACAACCAGCGGTATGTTCTGATAACTTCCGCGGCCGTCACTACGATAATCCTGACGTGGTGACTTGCGTCCCTGGGTGTAGACAATCAGTCGTCCCTTAGAGAGGAATTCATTGGCCATCTGTACAGCAGAAGCGAGATAGCCGCCAGTGTTGTCGCGAAGGTCGATCACCAAGTTACTAACCTGTTCTTGAGACAGTTTTGCCAGTGCAATCAACAATTCCGGATAAGTGGTTTCTCCGAAGCTCTTCACCTTGATATAACCGGTGTTATCATCAAGCATATAGGTGGCCGAGATACTCTTCTGAGGAATATCACCGCGGGTAATGTCGAAATAGCGTACCTTTGTTTCTCCGTATCTGATGATACCCAGTTTTACCTTTGTATCTTTAGAACCTTTCAGACGGTGCATAGCCTCTTCATTGGTACAGATCTTACCGACGAAGGGCTTGTTATCAATACTTACAAGTTTATCTCCGGCAACGATGCCTGCCTTTTCAGCAGGGCCGTTGTTGATCACGTTTTGAACATGCAGCGTATCTTCTCTGATCGTAAACTCGATACCCACGCCCGAGAAAGAACCCTTCAGATCGTCATTTGCAGTCTGTACGTCTTTTGCGCTGATGTAAGTAGAGTGTGGGTCAAGTTCTGCCAATATTTGAGGCATGGCCTTTTCCACCAGTTCATTCATATTGACTGTATCTACATACTGGTCATCAATGATATGTAGTAGATTGTTCAGTTTATTACTGCTCGAATTAATGATACTCAGTCGGTTACCTGAAAAATGATTTGCGTAGAATGTTCCTATGACAATACCGATAACGATACAGAGTGCCATTAATAACGGAACGAAGCGTGATGATTTATTCTGACTCATTTTCGTCGGGATTTAGATATATGACTTCAATATTTGCTTTTCTTAATAATTGTATTCCGTCTTCCAAACGGTAATGTTCACCGTAGACCACACGTTTGATGCCGGCCTGAATGATCAGTTTGGAGCATTCGATACAAGGTGAGGCCGTGACATACAATGTTGCTCCTTCGCTATTGTTATTGCTGCATGCCAGTTTGGTGATCGCATTTGCTTCGGCATGTAGCACGTACGGTTTTGTGATGTTGTTGTCGTCTTCACACACATTCTCAAATCCGCTCGGTGTTCCGTTGTATCCGTCACTGATAATCATCTTGCCTTTGACAACAAGTGCTCCCACCTGTCGTCTTTTGCAATAGCTGTTTTCTGCCCAGATACGTGCCATTCTCAGATACCGAAGATCCAGTTGGTGTTGTTTATCTTTTGTTGCCATTGCTGTTTTTATGCTTTTTTCTTTGGTTGAGTTTTAATGCCGTTGCGTTGTAACAGGGCGTCAATGGTGGGTTCACCACCTCGGAAGCGTCTGTAGAGCTCCATCGGATGTTCTGTACCACCTTTTGACAGGATATTGTCACGAAAACTCTGTGCAGTCTTTTGATCAAAGATACCATTCTGTTTGAAGACACTGAAAGCGTCGGCATCCAGAACTTCTGCCCATTTGTAACTGTAATATCCCGCAGAGTAGCCTCCGGCCATGATATGGCTGAATTGAACGGTCATACATGTATCAGGGAGCTGTTTCATGACCATTGCCTTTTCCCATGCTTTTTTCTCAAATGGAATGATCTCTTCATCGAAACTCTCCTTCCGAGTATAATAGGCCATGTCCAGCAGTCCGAAACTGACTTGACGCAAGCAGGCATAAGCCACATTAAAGTTACGGCTCTTCACAATGCGGTCGATAAGTTCATCCGGAAGGGGTTCGCCTGTCTCATAATGGAAGGCGAAAGTACGTAGGAAATCTTTCTCAATGGCGAAATTCTCCATAAACTGAGACGGCAACTCCACAAAGTCCCACCATACGTTTGTGCCGCTGAGGCTTTCAAAGCGTGTATTTGCAAACATACCATGGAGAGAATGGCCGAATTCGTGAAGGAATGTCTCTACCTCTCCGAGGGTCAGTAAAGCCGGTTTATTATCGGTAGGTTTTGTCAGATTCATCGTCACACTCACGTGTGGACGAATGTTCTCACCTTTATTGTCAATCCATTGACCTTGATATTCAGTCATCCAGGCACCACCCTGTTTCCCTTTGCGAGGATGGAAGTCTGCATAGAAAACAGCCAGATAGCTGCCATCTTTATCAAACACCTCATAGGCGATTACGTCAGGATGGTATACAGGTATCTCTTTGTTCTCCTTGAACGTGATGCCATATAGTTTATTGGCAAGTCCGAACACTCCCTTGATCACATTCGAAAGTTCGAAATAAGGGCGGAGCATTTCAGAGTCTATATTATATTTTGCCAGTTGCAGTTTGTGGGAATAGAAACTGAAATCCCAAGGCTCCAGTTTGAACTCGTCTCCCTCCATCTCCTTTGCTTTCTGTTCGATCGCCTTCACCTCTTCTTCGGCAGTTGGCTTATATGCATCAATAAGCTGATCAAGCAGGTGGTATACATTCTTTATGTCTCCCGCCATGCGATGTACCAGAACATAATCGGCATAAGTCTTATAACCGAGTAGTTGGGCAATCTCCCGACGCAGGTTGACCAGTCGTTTCACGATCTCGAGGTTATTCTCTTCGTTATCGTGAATACACTTCGTATTGTAAGCCATATACATCTGCTTCCGCAGTTCCCGTTGAGTAGAGTAGGTCATAAACGGGCTAAAGCTAGGTGCATCCAGAGTGAACACCCATCCTTCCAGATTTTGTTCTTTTGCCGTTTGTGCAGCAGCTTCAATAGCAGTCTCTGGCAGACCGTCAAGCTTCTCCTTCTCAGTTAAATGGAGTGTATATGAATGGCTCTCTTTCAGAAGATTCTGGGAGAATTGTAATGACAGCTGACTTGCCTCCATGGTGAGGTTTCTCAGTTTCTCTTTGTCTTCGTCATTCAGGAGAGCACCACTGCGCACAAAACCATCGTAACATTTGTCGAGAAGCATTTCCTCTTCAGGGGTTAATTCACGGTGATGTAGGTGTACAGCCTTGATCCGCTCAAAAAGACGTTTGTTCAGTCTGATGTCATTTGAATGTTTGGTAAGAATCGGACTCATCTTCTGAGCCAGTTCATCCATCTCATCATTTGTCTCTGCACTCAGGAGGTTGAAGAATACACTGGTAGTTCTAGATAATAGATCATAGTAATGCTCATTGTCCTTATCATCGTCAATGGCTATTACCGTATTATCAAATGTTGGTTTGTCTGGATTGTTTAGAATCTTTTCAATTCCTTCGTCCTCTCTTTTGATTCCTTCCAGGATAGCTTCCTCATAATCAGAAAGTTGAATCTTATCAAACGGAGCTGTATTATGTACCGTCCCATAAGGTTGCAAGAAAGGGTTTTTATGTGTCGCTTTGTCTAAATTATTTTCACTCATACTAATGTTCAGCTTTTATCGCACAAAATTAGTAAAAAAAAAGCTTATGATAAGGTCTTTAGATGTATTTTTAACTAATCTTACATCAGTAGCTTCTCAAGAGCCGGTATAAAGATACCGCCTCGATGGAGTTCAATCAGTTTTTCGTCGTTAAGTGAGTTAAGAGCCTTCGACACATTCAGCCTACTTTCATTAATTTCTTCAGCCAGCGATTCCATGTGAATCTGTATCTCTTTTTCGCCTGCCGGTCTCATACATCTGTCCCCGATAAACCTGATAATACGCTGTCTGATGTCATCAGGACGTTTTCTGAATGACATGTGTGATATCTTCTGAATCTGTGTTGACAGGATGTTCAGTAAGTTGAGCTTGAATATCATATAATTATTGCTCAGTTTCATAGCCTCACGTTTGTCAAGTGTCATAAAGTTTACGTCAGTCTCAGCGATAAATGTCCGCGTGTACCTCTGGCTGAGTCCGAATAAATGTTCCGGTTGAAGTATTGACGGGGCACCGATAGTCTCGGTGATTTTATAACTGTGATCATCAGATACAGATTCTACTTTCAATGTGCCGTTAAGTATAAAAACAAAGTTGCTGCAACTGTCCCCTTCTCTGATAGCTATTTTGTCTTTTGATACTTTGATAAACCCGAATTTTGTATGGGCTATGACGTTTGTCAAGTCAGAATTGCTCATTCCCTGGAATAGGGGTAAGTGTTGCAAAGAGTTGTATAGCTGTAGTACTGCCATAGCCGTAGTATTTATTGTTCTATTTTATCTTTCATTGATGGAGAGTACCATACCTGATAATGTCCTTTTTCGTCTGAATAGATGAAATAGACCATCAGTTCAGGATGTTTCTCCAGAATCTTTTTTGCTTTGTCAAGTCCCAGCACCATGAATGATGTTGCATAACCATCTGCTGTAGCACAGTCTTTTGCC
>DAIOSW010000015.1:0-24914 GCA_036752365.1 Prevotella sp. | reverse complement strand
CTTATATTTATTCCAATTAGCAATCCTACTCAAAAGAAAGCTGACGTTGTATACGAACGCAGCCCATGGGCTTTCCGTCACTGTGTGCTTGGCATTATTGGTATTTTTCTCTATGTAGGTATTGAGATTGGTATCCCAGCAACCTTAAATTTCTATCTTTCTGATACAACGGACAAAGGTGCTGGTTTACTAGAGAATGCTGCTACGATCGGAGGATTTGTTGCCGGAACCTATTGGTTCCTGATGCTTGTAGGACGTTTCCTTGCAGGCTTCATAGCTGACAAAGTATCTAGCAAGATGATGATGACATGTGTATCTGCTGTCGGTATCATACTCATTTTATTTGCAATGTTCATCCCGAAAACAGTTACTACTTCTATGCCCATATTTACAGGAACATCATTCTCTATGGTTGTAGTTCCATTGAGTGCTCTTCTTCTCGTTCTTTGCGGACTCTGTACTTCTGTAATGTGGTCTAGTATTTTCAACATCTCTGTTGAAGGTCTTGGCAAATACACAGAAGCAGCTTCTGGTTTATTTATGATGATGGTTGTAGGTGGTGGCATTATGCCATTATTGCAAAATCAAATTGCAGATTCTACAGGTTACATGGTTTCATACATAGTACCAGTATTAAGTTTAGCATATCTGCTGTTCTATGCAGTAATTGGCAGTAAAAATGTCAACAAAGATATACCAGTAGAGTAATTCAATAAATTATTAATTCAATATTATATTATTATGGAAATAGATTATGTAAGAAGTCGCTTCATCAAACACTTTGATGGCATGACAGGAAATGTATATGCTTCACCTGGTCGAATCAATCTTATTGGTGAGCATACCGATTATAACGGAGGTTTCGTATTTCCGGGAGCAGTAGACAAAGGTATCATGGCTGAAGTTAGACCTAACGGTTCAAATAAAGTAATGGCCTATTCTATAGATCTCAAAGATCGTGTTGAATTTGACTTAGACGATGAGAATGGTCCTAAAGCCAGTTGGGCTCGCTATATCTATGGAATTTGCCGTGAGATGAAGAAGCTTGGAGTTGAGGTTAAAGGTTTCAACACAGCTTTCTCGGGCGATGTTCCACTTGGTGCTGGTATGAGTTCTTCTGCAGCCCTTGAGAGCTGCTACGCTTTTGCTATCAATGACCTGTTCGGAGATAACAAAGTTTCAAAATGGGACATGGTACTTGCAGGTCAAGCTACAGAGCACAACTATTGTGGTGTGAATTGTGGTATTATGGACCAATTTGCAAGTGTATTTGGAAAAGAGGGATGCCTGATGCGTCTGGATTGCCGTTCACGCGAATTTGAATACTTCCCATTCAAACCAGTTGGATACAAGCTCGTACTTGTTGATTCTGTCGTAAAACATGAATTAGCATCGTCAGCATACAACCAACGTCGTCAGAGTTGCGAGAATGTTGTTGCTGCTATGCAGAAGAAATATCCAGAAAAGACTATCGATACACTTCGCGATGCAGATTGGGATATGCTGGAGGCTGTAAAAGGTGATGTTAGCGAAGAGGATGCATTGAGAGCTAAGTTTGTGTTAGGTGAGAAAGATCGTGTTCTTGCTGTCTGCGACGCACTGAACGCGGGAGACTATGAAACTGTTGGCAAGAAGATGTATGAGACTCACTTTGGTCTTAGCAAAGAATACGAAGTTAGTTGCACAGAATTAGACTTCCTCAATGACGTAGCTAAAGAAAATGGCGTTACAGGTAGCAGAATTATGGGCGGCGGATTTGGTGGCTGCACAATCAATCTTGTAAAAGAAGAACTTTATGACAAATTTATTGAAGATGTAACTGACAAATATACAAAAAAATTCGGTCATGAACCGAAGGTATATGATGTTGTCATTAGTGATGGTTCAAGAAAAGTGTCATAAAATACTATTCACCTATGATATAAGGGATTGCAACTACTGTTGTAATCCCTTTTTCCGTTAAAAGATATTAAAGTAGCTTTTAAAAGTGTGTATTTTACACTTTATCGTAAAAAAACATATCACTTTTTGATGATATTTACAAATTAAATTGTAATTTTACACCCAAAATAATTACGATCTTAATAACATAACAAAACAACAAATGAGAAACTTTAAAAGCATCATTTTAAGCGCTAGTGCGATAGCATTGGCTCTTACATCCTGTGCAATGGACAAGAAGGTTAGCCAAACAGCTTCCGGCCTTAATCCTGAGAAGTTTTCTGCCACCATTAACGGCAAACAAACCTCTCTGTATTCAATGAAAAACGCAAACGGAATGGAAGTATGCATAACAAACTTCGGAGGACGCATCGTATCCATCTGCGTACCAGATAAGAATGGGGATATGAAAGACGTTGTTTTAGGTTTTGATTCTGTTGCACAGTACGCTGACATAGCTCATAATCCAAGCGACTTCGGTGCAGCAATCGGCCGCTACGCAAATCGCATCAATAAGGGACAAATTACTATTGATGGCAAGATGATCCAATTGCCTAAGAACAATTTTGGCCACTGCCTGCATGGAGGACCTCAAGGATGGCAATATCAGGTGTACGATGGTGCAAAGGTTAATGATTCAACCGTTACCATGACCATGAATTCAAAAGATGGTGATGCTAACTTTCCTGGAAATGTAAAGGCCATAGTAACGTATGTTCTGCATAATAACAATAGTATTGAAATATCTTATGATGCCACAACTGATAAAAAGACAGTTATCAATATGACCAATCACTCCTATTTCAATCTAAACGGCGACCCAACAAAGCCTGTAACCAACTGTCAACTTTACATCAATGCAGACAATTACACTCCAGTGGATGCTACATTCATGACGACAGGAGAGATTGCTACAGTACAGGGGACTCCAATGGATTTCCGCACTCCTACAGAAGTAGGTAAAAACGTGAAGAACTTCACATTCAACCAAATTAAAAACGGTAATGGATTTGACCACAACTGGTGTCTGAACACCTATAAAGACGGCAAAGGCGACGACACGAAAGTGGCAGCAAGCTTATACAGTCCACTAACAGGTATAAAAGTTGAAGTTTATACTAATGAACCAGGAATCCAATGCTACAGTGGAAATTTCCTAGATGGAAAAGAAAAAGGTAAAAAGGGTATCGTATATAATCAGCATGCAGGTTTCTGTTTGGAAACCCAAAAGTATCCAGACTCACCAAACAAGGCAAATTGGCCTTCTGCATTCTTAAACCCAGGTGAAAAATACTACTCACACTGCATATATAAGTTTAGCATCGTAAAATAACATAACTAATAAAAACAAAATCTCTAATTTAAAACTAACTAAAAAATGGAGTGGAATACACAACAATTTATTTGGCTTGATTGGATCGTACTAGCGATAGGAGTCATTAGTGTCGTATGGGCTGTTTACCATGCAATTCAGAAAGACAAAAAGAAAATGAAAGGTGCCAACAGCGAAGATTATCTCTTCGGAAAAGGCGAACCATGGTACATCATCGGTGCAGCTATTTTTGCAGCGAACATTGGTTCAGAACACCTAGTAGGTCTCGCAGGAACTGGAGCTAAGAGTGGTGTTGGAATGGCACACTGGGAAATGCAAGGATGGATGATCCTCTTGTTGGGCTGGATATTTGTTCCTTTCTATGAATTACTAAGCAAGAAATTAGGAAAGATCATCACAATGCCTGATTTTCTTAAATTCCGCTACACCAAGGCTACAGGTTCATGGCTTTCCATTATTACACTCGTAGCTTATATTCTCACCAAAGTAAGCGTTACAGCATATACTGGTGGTATCTTCTTTGAATTTTTACTTGGAATTCCTTTCTGGTACGGAGCCATTGGACTCATTGTACTGACAGGTCTATTTACCATATTCGGAGGTATGAAAGGTGTCATGACCCTATCTGCGATCCAGACACCTATTCTTATTATTGGTTCATTCCTTGTTCTATTTTTAGGACTCTACACCCTCGGTGGCGGAAATATTTCAAACGGTTGGACGATGATGATGAATCACTGCAGTAGCCTGCATAATGGTTATGGTACTACTCACATGTTCCACTGGAATCCAGGTGATCCTATGTATCAAGAATATCCAGGATTCGTTGTATTCATCGGTGCATCAATTATCGGTTTCTGGTACTGGTGTACTGACCAGCATATCGTACAACGTGTACTGGGCCAGACTAAGGAAGAATCAGCCGATGTAGTAATGAAACGTGCTCGTCGCGGAACTATCGCTGCAGGTTACTTTAAGATACTTCCGGTATTCATGTTCCTTATTCCCGGTATGATTGCAGCAGCTTTGGCTGATCAAGGTAAATTTGACTTAACAAACACCGATGGTGCTTTTGCATACATGGTAAAAGGCGTTCTTCCTGCAGGTGTCAAAGGTATCGTAACAATCGGTTTCATTTGCGCCCTAGTTACATCACTAGCCGCATTCTTTAATTCATGTGCGACCCTGTTTACTGAGGACTTTTACAAACCATTGCGCCCAGGAAAGAGTGAGACAACATACGTAGCCGTAGGTCGTATAGCAACAGTTGTTGTTGTATTCCTTGGTATGGCATGGATACCAGTCATGATGAGTCTTGGTAGTCTTTATGATTATCTACAAGGCATTCAGTCTCTACTAGCACCAGCTATGGTAGCAGTATTTGCTTTAGGTATCTTCTCTAAGAGAATCACGCCAATGGCAGGTCAATGGGGTATGATTGTAGGCTTCCTCATCGGTATGGCACGCTTAGTTACCAATATTATTACGAATACAGGTAAACTACCAATGTCAGGTGCTATCTGGGAGAATACAGCTTGGTTCTGGCAGACAAACTGGCTCATCTTCGAGTGCTGGTTACTCTTATTCCTCGTTGTAATGATGTATGTTGTTTCAGCATTTACAAAAGCACCAACCAAAGAACAAATTTCAGCGATCTCCTTCTCAGGTAATTACAAACAAATGATTCGTGAAAGTTGGAATATCTGGGATGTTGTTGCTACTCTCGGTGTTGTAGCACTCTGTGCAGCATTCTATATCTACTTCTGGTAAGGTAGTTAGTTAAACCATACATACTTATATACTAAAATAACAAAACAAATGACCACCTATTATAACGAATACTCGAAAGTCTTAGTATCTGTAGACTGTATCATCTTCGGATTTGACGAGGATGAGTTACGGATTCTGATTGCCAAGCGTAAATTGGATCCAGGTCGTGGAGAATGGTCTTTATACGGTGGTTTTGTTCGTAACAACGAAAGTGTGGACGATGCTGCCAAACGCGTACTCTTTGAGCTTACAGGTCTTCGGAATATGTATATGCGACAAGTAGGAGCGTTTGGTAACGTCGACCGCGATCCTGGAGAGCGGGTCATCTCAATCGTTTATTATGCTTTAATAAATGTGAAAGATTATGATCTAGCATTGCAAGAACAATACCACACCTCTTGGGTAAATATAGAAGAACTGCCAAAGCTTTACTCTGACCATAATATCATGATAGAGAAAGCTCGTGAAATGATGAAATCAAAGATTTCAACAGAACCGATTGGTTTTAAACTTCTTCCCAACCTGTTCACTCTAACACAGTTGCAGAAACTTTATGAATCAATTTATGGAGAAACTGTGGACAAGCGGAACTTTCGTAAACGTGTAAATGACATGGATTTTATCGAAAAGACTGAATTAATTGATAAAACTGGATCGAAACGTGGAGCCTTTTTATATAGATTCAACAACAGGGCATACAAGGAAGATCCAAATTTTAAACTATAAAGAAACATTATGTTAGAAGAATTAAAAGAAAAAGTGTTTCGTGCCAACCTCGATTTGGTAAAGCACGGACTGGTAATCTTCACATGGGGAAACGTATCTGGCATTGACCGTGAAAAAGGTCTTGTCGTAATCAAACCATCAGGGGTTAGTTATGACATAATGAAAGCTTCAGATATGGTAGTTGTAGACCTCAATACGGGAAAGGTAATAGAAGGCGAGCTAAATCCGTCTTCCGATACCCCTACTCATCTTGTACTTTATCGTGCTTTCCCTGAAATTGGCGGTGTGGTTCATACCCACTCTACCTATGCAACAGCATGGGCTCAAGCTGGCAAAGATATTCCAAATATAGGAACGACTCACGCTGATTATTTTCATGACGCGTTGCCATGCACAGCAGATATGACTGAAAAAGAAGTAAAAGGAGATTACGAACTCGAAACAGGTAATGTAATAGTTAAACGGTTTGAGAACATTAATCCAGTACACACTCCAGGTGTTCTTGTAAAGAATCATGGTCCATTCTCGTGGGGTAAAGATGCCAATGAAGCAGTCCATAATGCAGTTGTTATGGAACAGGTTGCAAAGATGGCATTCATTTCACACTCAGTTAATCCAGAAACGACAATGAACCCACTGCTTGTAGAAAAGCATTTTAGTCGTAAGCATGGTCCAAACGCATATTACGGACAAAAAAAGAAATAATAAAATAGAATTACTATTAACTAAAAAGATAACAAAAATGAACGGATTTGAAGATTTTGAAGTATGGTTCGTAACAGGAGCACAGCTCCTTTACGGAGGTGATGCCGTCGTACAGGTTGACGGTCATTCAAAGAAGATGGTTGACGGATTAAACAATTCCGGAAATCTTCCAGTTAAAGTTGTATACAAAGGTACAGCAAACAGCAGCAAAGAGGTTTCTAATATCTTCGCAGCAGCTAATAATGATAAGAAATGTATCGGTGTTATCACATGGATGCATACATTCTCACCTGCAAAGATGTGGATTCACGGTCTCCAGACATTGAAGAAACCGTTACTCCATTTCCATACACAGTTTAACCGTGAGATTCCATGGGATACAATGGATATGGACTTCATGAACCTGAACCAGAGTGCTCATGGTGACCGCGAGTTCGGACATATCTGCACACGCCTGCGTATTCGCCGCAAAGTGGTTGTAGGCCACTGGCAGGATGCTGAAGCACAGAATAAGATTGCAATCTGGATGCGTGTCTGCGCAGCTTGGGCTGATGCACAGGATATGTTGATTATCCGTTTTGGCGACCAGATGAACAATGTTGCCGTTACTGACGGTGATAAGGTTGCAGCAGAGCAGGTTATGGGCTACCATGTAGACTACTGCCCGGTTAACGACCTCATGGAATATTACAATGCGGTAGACATTAAGGATGTTAAGCATCTCGTTGCTCAGTATTTCGCAGAATACGATCATGATGCGTCTCTCGAAGATAAAGATTCTATTGCATATACTAAAGTATTCAACTCTGCAAAAGCAGAAATTGCAATTCGTCGTATCTTGGTTGACAAAGGTGCAAAAGGTTTCACAACCAACTTTGACGACCTTGGTGACTTCGACCAGATACCAGGATTGGCTTCACAGCGCCTGATGCAGGAAGGTTATGGCTTTGGTGCAGAAGGAGACTGGAAGACAGCAGCCCTCTATCGTACCACATGGTTTATGAGCCAGGGTATGGGTAAAGGTTGTTCATTCCTTGAAGACTATACATTGAACTTTGATGGTGAGCGCAGCGCTATCCTTCAAGCCCACATGCTTGAGATTTGCCCACTTATCTCAGAGAACAAACCAAAACTTGAAGTTCATCGTCTGAGCATCGGTATCGATAGCGAGACAGCACGTCTGGTATTCACTACAAAAGAAGGCTCAGGTGTAGCTGCAACAATCATTGATCTTGGCAACCGTTTCCGTATGATCGTAAACGATGTAGAGTGCATCAAGAGCAAACCCTTGCCAAAACTCCCTGTAGCTTCTGCATTATGGATACCACAGCCAAACTTCGAAGTAGGTGCAGGCGCATGGATTCTTGCAGGTGGAACACACCACTCTAGCTTCTCATTCGACCTGACAGCAGATTATTGGGAAGATTATGCAGAGATTGCAGGAATCGAAATGGTAAAAATCGACAAGAATACTACCATCAGCGATTTCAAGAAAGAGCTCCGCATGAACGAGATTTATTATATGCTTAATAAAGCTCTTTGCTAAACTTATTACGAAGGGGAGTACGTCAGATCCATCAAGGAGATATCTGCGCCCTCCCCTTCTTTTATTTTACCCAAACAACATAATTCTTTATAATAGATTTAAATCATTATGGCAAAATATGTAATTGGACTTGACTACGGAAGCGACTCAGCTCGTGCACTTATTGTCAATGCCGAAACCGGAGAGACCCTCGCAACCAGCGTAAAATACTATCCACGTTGGAAAAAGGGTCTTTATTGTAACCCAAAAATCAATCAGTGGCGTCAGCACCCAAAAGATTATCTTGAGGTTCTTGAAGCATCAGTAACTGAAGCTCTTTCACAGTGTGCTCCTGAGGTTGCTGCAAATGTTGTAGGACTAGCATTCGACACAACAGGATCTACACCTGCATTTACAGACGAATCAGGCACTCCATTGGCAATGTTACCCGAATTTGCAGAAAACCCGAACGCAATGTTCGTATTATGGAAAGACCACACTGCAATCAAGGAAGCCGAAGAAGTAAACGAAAAATGTGCAAAATCAGATATCAACTATATCAAATACGAAGGTGGAATCTATTCAGCAGAATGGTTTTGGGCTAAAGCGATGCACGTACTTCGTGAAGCACCAGAAGTTGCAGCAAAAGCTTATTCTATCGTAGAATACTGCGAGTGGCTTCCGGCTGTACTCACAGGTGTCACTGCATCAAAAGATATTGTTCGTAGCCGTTGCGCTTGTGGTCACAAGGCAATGTGGAACAAAGAATGGAACGGTCTGCCATCAGAAGAATTCCTCGAGACTCTCGATCCAATGTTCAAAGGCATGAGAGCCCGTCTATTCGATGACACAGAAACTGCTGACAAATCAGTTGGTCATCTTTCCAAGGAATGGGCAGAGCGTTTAGGATTGAAAGAGAGTGTTATTGTTGCCGGTGGTGCATACGACTGCCACATGGGAGCCGTAGGTGCAGGTGTTACTCCTCATACATTGGTTCGTGTCATCGGAACATCCACTTGTGATGTAATGGTTGCATCTTATGATGAGATAGGCAGTAACTGTATTAAAGGAATCTGTGGACAAGTTGACGGTAGCGTCATCCCGGGAATGGTTGGTCTCGAGGCAGGTCAATCCAGTTTCGGTGATGTCTATGCAATGTTCCGTCGCGTACTTGAATTCCCTATCCGTAATATCATCCCATCAACAATTGGCGACAAACTGAGCAAAGAAGAAGTAGACAAGATTGTTGAAGACGCTTGCGATAAGATAATCGTTACTTTGACGAAGGAAGCTGAAAAGATTCCGGTAAGTGAGAGTACGATGATAGCAACAGACTGGATCAACGGGCGCCGTTCTCCAGATGCAAACCAGCTGTTGAAAGGTACTATTGCCGGATTCACACTCGGAACTACTGCACCTCAGATCTTCCGCGCACTTGTTGAGGCAACAGCCTTCGGAACAAAAGCTATCGTTGACCGCTTTGAGAAAGAAGGAGTTCGCATTGACAATGTTATCGGTATTGGAGGTATTGCACTCAAATCTCCATTTATCATGCAGACAATGTGTGATGTCATCAACAAACCAATCAAGGTTTGTAATACCGACCAGGCATGTGCATTAGGCGCAGCAATGTTTGCTGCTACAGCAGCAGGTGTATATACTAAGGTAGAAGATGCTATTGCTGCTATGAACAGTGGTTTCTCAAGAGAATACAAACCAAATGCAGAGATATCTAAAGCATATCAGAAGATATACGAAGACTATCTGAAACTTGGTAAGTTCACTGAAAAAGAACTATATAAATTTTAAATATCAAGAGAGTGTGCCCAAGGTGCAAGCATACAGTAATTACTAGCGACACCGCAATAACATAAGATCTTGCACTTTTGACACACTCTCTTTTATTAAAAATCCATATTAGGGAAAACGACGACAGATTCGTAATATATATAAAGAAAAGAACATGAATAAGATTCTCACGACTTCTATTTTAGCTATTTTATCACTATCTTCCGCTGCCCAGGATGCTACAGTTGACATCCATGCCGACCAAGGCAAACAAATTATTTACAAAGAAATTTACGGTCAGTTTGCAGAGCACTTAGGATCATGCATCTATGGTGGTCTGTGGGTTGGTGAAAAGTCAAGTATACCAAATATCAAAGGTTACAGAAAAGATGTATTTGAAGCACTGAAGAACCTTCAAGTACCTGTTTTAAGGTGGCCAGGTGGATGCTTTGCTGACGAATATCACTGGGTCGACGGAATAGGTCCCCGAGACCAACGTCCAAAAATGCAGAATAACAACTGGGGAGGAACAATCGAAGACAACAGTTTCGGTACACATGAATTTCTAAATCTATGCGAGATGCTAGGTTGTGAACCATATATAAGTGGAAATGTGGGTAGCGGAACTGTTGAAGAACTAGCTAAATGGGTAGAATACATGACTAGCGACGGCGACACTCCAATGGCGAAACTGCGCAGACAAAACGGTCGCGAAAAAGCATGGCATGTGAAATTTCTCGGTGTAGGAAATGAAAGCTGGGGATGCGGTGGCAACATGCGTCCTGAGTATTATTCAGATCTTTTCCGCCGTTATTCTACATACTGCCGTAACTATGACGGAAATAATCTATACAAGATCGCGAGCGGAGCAAGCGACTACGACTATAACTGGACAAAAGTCCTGATGAAAAATGGAGGTGGCAATATGAGCGGCCTATCATTACATTACTACACTGTAACAGGATGGAATGGTAGTAAAGGTTCAGCAACAAAGTTTAATAATGACAGTTTCTATTGGACAATGGGCAAATGCCTTGAGATAGAAAATGTCATCAAGAAACACAAAGCCATCATGGATGAAAACGATCCGAAAAAGAACGTTGGTCTGCTTGTTGACGAATGGGGCACCTGGTGGGATGAAGAGCCTGGAACGATGAAAGGCCATCTCTATCAGCAGAACTCTATGCGTGATGCTTTTGTCGCAGCACTTAGTCTCAACGTGTTCCACCGCCATACCGACCGCATAAGAATGGCCAATATTGCACAAGTGGTGAATGTACTACAGTCGATGATCCTAACCAATGATAAAGGCGGAATGGTATTGACACCAACCTATCATGTATTCGAAATGTATAAAGGTTTTCAAGATGCTACATACCTGCCCATTGACGTAAAATGCGACAGTATGAAAGTAGGAGACAACCGTACGATACCCATGATAAGTACCTCAGCAGCAAAGAAAAAAGACGGTGCTATGATCATCTCACTAGCCAATGTCAGTATCAACAAAGCTCAAGCAGTTGAGTTTGATATTGAAGGTATGTCAGCAAAAAGTGTCAGTGGAAGAATTCTGTCAGCAAAAGCAGTGACTGACTATAATGATTTCGATCATCCGGAAACAGTTAAGCCAATTATCTTCAAAGATATGAAGCTGAAGAATAATAAAGTA
Organism: Prevotella sp.; assembly: GCA_036752365.1. Taxonomy (GTDB): domain Bacteria; phylum Bacteroidota; class Bacteroidia; order Bacteroidales; family Bacteroidaceae; genus Prevotella. The sequence continues at coordinate 13,457 of DAIOSW010000015.1, read as the reverse complement.
AAAGTTAATATACCATCCAAATCAATTGTAGTTCTGGAAGTAAAATAAAGACTTTTGCATCTATGAAAATTAAGAACATTAACAAAATAATGAAATGAACGACAAAAAATTAATGAACAGAGCAGCGGACAATATCCGTATCCTAGCTGCATCAATGGTAGAAAAAGCAAAATCTGGTCATCCAGGAGGTGCCATGGGCGGTGCTGATTTTATCAATGTACTCTTCTCAGAGTTTCTTGTTTATGATCCTGAAAACCCATCATGGGAAGGACGCGACCGTTTCTTCCTTGATCCAGGTCACATGTCACCAATGCTTTATTCTCAACTATGCCTTGCAGGAAAGTTCACTCTTGATGAGATAGCACAATTCCGTCAGTGGGACTCTCCTACTCCCGGACATCCTGAACGTGATATCATGCGTGGCATTGAGAATACATCTGGTCCACTAGGACAAGGTCACACCTTCGCAGCCGGAGCAGCTGTTGCTGCAAAATTTCTCGGAGCACGTCTCGGAGAAGAAATTATGCAGCAAAAAATTTACGCCTATATTTCCGATGGTGGTGTTCAGGAAGAGATCTCTCAAGGCACAGGTCGTATTGCCGGTGTATTAGGTCTCAATAATCTGATTATGTTCTACGATTCTAACGACATCCAGCTCTCTACTGAGTGCAAGGTGGTTATGAATGAGGACACAGAAGCAAAATACAAGTCTTGGGGATGGAACGTATTGAAGATCAACGGTAATGATGCTGACGAGATACGTGAAGCGCTGAAAGCTGCGCAGCAGGAGAAAGAACGTCCTACACTGATTATCGGTAAGACAATCATGGGTAAAGGTGCCCGCAAAGGAGATGGAAGTAGCTATGAAGCTAATTGCAAGACTCACGGTGCACCTCTCGGAGGAGACGCATATACAAATACCATCAACAACCTTGGTGGTGATGCAGAGAAACCATTCCAGATTTTCCCTGAGGTTAAAGAACTCTATGCGAAACGTGCTGCAGAACTTAAAGAGATTGTTGCAGAACGTTATGCACAGAAAGCAGCGTGGGCAAAAGCAAATCCAGAGAAAGCACAACAGATGGAAGATTGGTTCAGTGGCAAGGTTCCAACTATAGACTGGGCTTCAATCGCTCAAAAAGAAGGGGCTGCCACACGTGCAGCATCAGCAACAGTGCTTGGCGTTCTTGCAGAAAACATTCCGAATATGATTTGTGCATCTGCCGACTTGTCAAACAGTGACCAAACGGACGGATTCCTCAAAAAGACTCATAGCTTTGAGAAAGGCGATTTCAGCGGAGCATTCTTCCAGGCAGGTGTCAGCGAGCTTACAATGGCCTGCATGTGCATCGGTATGGCTCTTCACGGAGGTGTAATCACAGCTTGCGGTACATTCTTCGTATTCAGCGATTACATGAAACCAGCAGTGCGTATGGCTGCACTTATGGAAGTCCCGGTTAAGTTTATTTGGACTCATGATGCTTTCCGTGTAGGTGAAGATGGACCAACCCACGAGCCTGTTGAACAGGAAGCACAGATACGTCTGATGGAGAAATTGAAGAATCACCATGGTAAGAATTCCATGCTTGTAGTTCGTCCTGCTGATGCAGACGAGACCACAGCATGTTGGAAGCTTGCAATGGAGAATACCACAACTCCAACAGGACTCATTCTTTCCCGTCAAGGTATCACAAAACTGCCTGTAGGTAACGATTACTCAGAGAGTGCTAAAGGTGCATACATTGTTGCAGGAAGCGACGATAAATTCGACGTTATTCTCCTAGCCAGTGGTTCCGAGGTATCTACCCTCGAAGCAGGTGCAGCTCTTCTTCGTGAAGATGGCATTAAACTACGCATCGTTAGCGTACCAAGTGAAGGTCTGTTCCGCAGCCAGAGCAAGGAATATCAAGAGAGCATTCTTCCTAAGGGCAGTAAGATATTCGGTCTGACAGCAGGTCTTCCAGTAAACCTTGAAGGACTTGTTGGCGCAAATGGAAAGGTATTTGGCCTTGAGAGTTTTGGATTCTCAGCTCCATATAAAGTGCTCGACGAAAAACTCGGATTTACTGCCGAGAATGTTTACAAACAAGTAAAAGAAATGTTGTAAATCATGGAAGTCAAAACGATAGGAATTGCATCCGATCATGCAGGATACGAACTAAAACAATATGTTAAGAAGTATCTAGAGTCTAAAGGATATCAATATAAAGATTTCGGTACATATAGTTCAGAGAGTTGTGACTATTCAGATTTTGGACACGCGCTGGCAGAAGCCGTTGAAAATGGAGAATGTTATCCAGGTATCGGTATCTGTGGCAGTGGTGAAGGAATCAACATGACGCTTAACAAGCATCAAGGCATACGCGCAGCTCTATGCTGGATTCCCGAAATAGCCCACCTCGCACGTCAGCATAACAATGCCAACGTTCTGGTAATGCCGGGAAGATTTATTGATGAAGAGATGGCTCAGAAAATAATGGATGAATACTTCGATACAGACTTCGAAGGCGGACGCCATCAGAGAAGAATCGATAAGATTCCTGTCAAATAAGAATACGACCACTAATTTTAAAGGCTCTTGACAAATGTCGAGAGCCTTTATTTGTTTCCACAAAAAGCTACAACCGACTTATAGTCAGGAGATCATCCGTGGAAGCAACTTTAAGGCACTTCCTCATGTCGAGGCGAAGGTGTCAATACGATATCACTTACATCTATTTGCTAAGTATTATATTATAAAATATCCTTCTTTCATATAGTCAAATCCGACTAAACAGACAGCTTTCGACCTCCAAAAATATATCTCATCTAATTTTCCCCTACAGGGGAAGATATGTTCCCCTACAGGGGTAGATCTTTTCCTCTATAGAGAAAAACACCAAGAAGTATGCTTTCAGGCAGCTTCTTATCCCCCAATAAACAGCTACAGAACATGATCAGGTAGAGATTAAGATGATATAAAAAAGCACAAAAAGAGTGTTGCAAATGCATTTGGAAAAACTATAAAATCAAGATTATCACTTCATCATTTTGATTCCACGCTAAAGCAACTGTCAATCATGTACTTAAACAAATTTGTGGAACCAATATAAAATCACAAACAGAAAAAGAATCAAGACTAATTCTTTCAAAATAACAATGATTACAATTACATTTAGATATTAGAAAACCTAACAACGTCATAATTTTGAAACGCATTTAAACCAATAGATATAATCATTTAAAATGCAAAATAACATCCGATTTTTTTATATTTTAACACAAATATTTAGAACATGGCGAAAGCGGTCATCTTGTTAATCTGTTCAAATCCAATTGTTATCCAAACCGTTTTTAAATAAATAAACTGATTTTCATCAAAAAAGGGGCGAGAAATTTTCATATCCGAAAGAAAAGCCTTATATTTGCAAGCCGATTTCCGGTAAGCAAAGAAAAAAGTACAACAATATTAGTAATTATAAAAAATGACCAAAGCAGAGATTATCAGCAATATCGCCGAGAAAACGGGGATGGAAAAGAAAGATGTAGCAGCAACTGTTGAGGCTTTCATGGAGGAAATAAAGATTAGTCTAGCTGAAAAGAAAGACAACGTCTATCTTCGTGGCTTCGGAAGCTTTATTGTCAAGCATAGAGCTAAAAAGACAGCACGAAACATATCGAAGAATACGACAATCATCATAGATGCACATGATTATCCGTCATTCAAGCCTTCGAAGAGCTTCATTTCAAAGGTGATATAAATCAAATTATTATAATAACAAATTAAATTTTCAAGCTATGCCAAGCGGAAAAAAGAAAAAGGGCCACAAGATGGCTACTCACAAACGTAAAAAAAGATTAAGAAAGAATAGACATAAGAACAAATAATTTATTATTTGCCTTATCAGTCTTTTCGGACTGAGGGGTGTGTCAAAGAGCTATCATACTTTTGACACACCCTTTTATTATCAAAGGAACTTAAAAATGTATCGAGAAACGAATGACCAGCGAAGTAATTATTGATGCCCAGCCAAAAGAGATTTCCATTGCACTTCTAGAGGATAAAAGTCTTGTGGAATATCAGAACGAAGCAAGATCAGCATCTTTCTCTGTTGGCAACATCTATATTGCTAAAGTCAAGAAGCTTATGCCCGGACTTAATGCATGTTTTGTGGATGTGGGCTTTGAACGCGACGCCTTTCTTCATTATCTTGACTTAGGTTCTCAATTGAGCTCTTATCAAAAATACCTGAAACAGGTAATCAGCGACAGAAAGAAACTTTATCCTATCAGCAAGGCAACTCACCAGCCCGACCTTAAGAAAGACGGCAGTGTACAGAACACACTGACTGTAGGCGAGGAAGTATTGGTGCAGATTGTCAAAGAACCCATTTCAACCAAAGGACCGCGACTCACATGCGAGTTGAGCTTTGCGGGACGCTATTTGGTACTTATCCCATTTAATGATAAAGTTTCCGTATCGTCAAAAATCAAAAGCGGAGAAGAACGCGCAAGACTGAAACAACTTATCCAGAGCATCAAACCCAAAAACTTCGGAGTTATCGTAAGAACAGTAGCTGAGGGAAAAAGGGTTGTTGAACTTGATACGGAACTGAAAATTCTTCTCAAACGATGGGAAGACGCAATCTCAAAGGTTCAGAAAACCACAAAGCGTCCCCAACTCGTGTTTGAGGAGACAAGCCGTACTGTAGCTCTGCTCAGAGACTTGTTCAATCCCACCTACGAAAGCATCTTCGTGAACGATGAATATATTTATAACGAAGTAAAGGATTATGTCGGGCTGATAGCCCCGGACAAAGTCAGTATAGTAAAACACTATACCGGGACGACACCTATCTTCGATAATTTCAACGTCACAAAACAGATTAAAGCTTCTTTCGGCAAGACAGTCAACTACAAGCATGGTGCTTATCTTATTATTGAGCATACAGAAGCATTGCATGTAGTAGACGTCAACAGTGGCAACCGCTCACGATCAGTCAATGGACAGGAAGCAAATGCACTGGATGTAAACCTAGGTGCAGCCGACGAATTAGCACGACAATTAAGACTACGCGATATGGGAGGAATCATCGTGGTAGACTTTATTGACATGAATCTTGCAGAAGACCGTCAACAATTGTATGAACGGATGAACAAGAACATGGAGAAGGACCGTGCACGTCACAACATACTGCCATTGAGCAAATTCGGACTGATGCAGATTACACGTCAGAGGGTACGTCCTGTCATGGATGTCAATGTGGAAGAGACATGTCCTACATGTTTCGGAAAAGGTGTTATCAAATCAAGCATATTATTCACAGACCAACTAGAGAGCAAAATTGACAATCTCGTCAACAAGATTGGTGTCAAAAAGTTTGCACTTCATGTCCATCCGTATGTAGCAGCCTTTATCGATAAAGGTTTCATTTCATTGAAACGTAAATGGCAAATCAAATACGGATTCGGATTAAAAATCATTTCTTCACAGAAATTGGCTTTTCTTCAGTATGAGTTCTACGACAATCAAGGGAACTATATCGACATGAAAGAAGAGATTGAGACAAAATAAAAAAAACGGGGATAATATAAAATTATCCCCGTTTTTTAGCTTATGTCGATTTTTTTTATTTTATTTGCATCAAGAAACACTCTTATTTATGATCAAAACACTGGAAATAACATTTTGGATATGCCTCATCATTGTCTTCTATACCTATATAGGGTATGGTATCCTGCTTTTAATTCTAGTAAAATTGAAACAGTTATTCTCAAAGAAGAAATCGGTACTGAAGGATTTGACAAATGATAATTTGCCAGACGTAACACTGATGATATGCGCATATAATGAAGAGAATGTCGTCGATGAAAAGATGAAGAATACAATGTCACTCGACTATCCTGCAGAAAAGCTTCAACAGATATGGGTGACAGATGGAAGCGACGACCATACAAATGAACTTCTAAAGAAGTACCCACAGGTAAAGGTTATTTTCAGACCCGAACGTCAGGGAAAGACAGCAGCCCTCAATCACGGTATGGATTATGTTGAGACACCCATCACTGTATTTACTGACGCAAATACCATGCTTAATCACGAGGCTATTCGAGAGCTGGCTAAACATTTCCAAGATCCAACGGTAGGCTGTGTATCGGGTGAGAAAAGAGTGAACGCCCGTGATAATAACGACACAGCCGGTGAAGGTGAAGGACTATACTGGAAATACGAAAGTAAACTAAAAAAATGGGACAATGAATTATACTCAACAATGGGTGCCGCAGGTGAATTGTTTGCTATACGCACAGAGCTATACAAAAAAATGCCTAACGACACATTGCTTGACGACTTCATCATCTCTATGGAAATAGTCGAAGAGGGTATGAGGATTGACTATACCGACAAGGCTTACGCTATTGAGTACGGTTCAATCAACATGCAAGAGGAGTCAAAACGGAAATGCAGAATTGCAGCAGGTGGTCTGCAAAGTATCAACAGGCTAAGACCCCTACTCAATCCGTTCAATCATTTCATTGTAACATTCCAGTACATTTCACACCGAGTGTTGAGATGGAGCATAACACCATTTGCCATGTTCATTCTTATACCAGTCAATGTGTTATTATTATTTCTTAGTAATAGTGTATTTTTTACGACAATATGGATCCTTCAGATTATCTTTTATGCTGCCGCCTTTTGGGGATTTAGGTTAAATGAGCGGGGAATCAGGAATAAGATATTATATGTTCCATTTTATTTTATGTTTATGAATATCAATGTTTTTAGAGGAATTAGGTACTTAAAAGACAAAAAAGGCTCTGGAGCATGGGAAAAAGTAAAAAGAGAGTAAAAAAAACAAAAAAAGCAGTCCTAATAGAAAAAGATTATTTATATTTGCACAATAATAGAATTACTGTAAGATGAGTGATGATGAGCGAAAGAAACTTTTAGATGAACTTGCAGAAGTTAACAAGAAACTAAAGGTTTATGAAGAACAGGTTATAAAAGCGGAGAAAGCGAGTAAAATGAAGTCCCTTTTTCTGGCTAATATGAGTCATGAGATACGAACACCCCTTAATGCTATTGAAGGTTTTTCGAGAATTATTGCAGAAACAGAATCTGCAGAAGATAGAGCTAAATACTTAAATATCATCGAAAGCAATAATAACAGACTTATTGACCTTGTTAATGAAATCCTTGACCTATCAAGAGTAGAGTCAGGGGAATTTACAATACGTATCAGTCCTACAGATCTTAATTCTCTATGTAACGAAATAACGGATGTATTCAAATTCCGTTGTACAAATGAGGTCCAACTTATTTGGGATAAAAATGAAAAGAGTACTTATATTATGACTGACAAAAACCGTGTAATGCAGGTTTTATCTAATCTTATAAGCAACGCAATAAAAAGCACCCATAAAGGAAGTATTCACTACGGTTACAGAATACAGGATGGGAATAGCATCCTCTTTTATGTTAAAGATACCGGAGTTGGCATCAAAAAGGAAGATCTGGATAAGATCTTTATCACCTACGTAACAAACAACGAAAATAATGGAGGGTTTGGTCTAGGACTTCCTCTGAGCAAAATCATTGTAGAACGTCTCGGTGGAAAAATATTCGTTAAGTCAGAATTAGGCCAAGGGTCAGAATTCTCATTTATTCTGCCTTATCAAGAAGCAACGTCAACAAGATCAGAACGCACGACGAGATCGCTGAGGATAGACCGTGCTGACAAAAAGCACAAAAAACTCATACTTGTAGCAGAAGATTCTGACAATAACTATGAACTCATTAAGGTCGTTTTAAATAAACAATATAACCTCATCCATGCTAAAGATGGTATTGAAGCTGTCACATTAAACGAAGAAGAACATCCAGACCTCATACTAATGGATATCAAGATGCCGAATATGGATGGATTGGATGCTACAAGAATTATCAAGGAGGTAAGCAGTGAAACACCAGTGATAGCTCTTAGTGCATACGCATTCGAAGAAGACATCAAGAAAACAAAAATTGCAGGTTGTGATGACTTCATACCAAAGCCATTCCATATAGAAGAATTGCTTAACACAATAGCAAAATATATGAAACACAACAAATGAGCAAACTTGCCGTAAAGAAATACTTTTCATTCATGTTTCTCATCATCACAGCCCTTGTGATGATTCTTACTTTTGTGGGACTTTATGGAGGCAATGTCACCCCTGTAGGCAATACCGCAAGGGCAATGCTCTGTTTCGCGTTACCGTTACTTATTATGGGTAATGTCATCATGTTGATATTCTGGTTAATAAGACGCAGATGGATATGGGCTATCATGCCTTTTATCACGCTCTTGTGTTGCATTAAATATGTTGGGACATTATATCAGTTTGGAGCACTCCCTAAAGATGCTGACGAGCAACCAGGTATCAAGATTGCCACATATAACGTTTCTTCATTTGGGCGAGAAGCTTCGGGATTTATAGCACAAGATATCTTAACTGAGATGAAGAACCAAAAGGTGGATATCTTATGCATGCAAGAGTACTCTGACAACAATGGGGTTCAAAAGAACACTGACAACTATCTGAAATATTTCCCATATAAAGCCATTGGGAAAGGCGATATGATTATCTTCAGTAAATATCCAATCAAATCAAGCAAAATTATTCTGTTTGAGCAGACAAACAACAGTGCATTATGGGCTGATGTGAATGTAAAAGGAAAGATGATTAGAGTATTTAATGTTCACATGGAGACAACGGGAGTGAATTCCACGATGCGCCATGTGGCAAAAGCTATGATGAAAGGGGATGATGTCAACAATAATGCCATCATCGAGGCTATCTACGGTAATTATATGTTTGGTATGATGGTACGTGCCGGACAGGCTATTGAAATATCAAATGAGAAAAGGTTATCACAGCTTCCTATCATCTTATGTGGTGACTTTAACGATGTTCCTTATTCTTTCGTTTATAACACACTTAAGGGAGAACTAGAGGACGGATTCACAGAATGTGGAAGTGGATTCATGACAACATTCCGTGGTGGAAAGAAAAGTGTGCGTATAGACTATATTTTCCATGATAAATCAATGAAAGGTATAACATATTATAAACGCGATCTCACGTACAGCGATCACGTTCCTGTGTTCATGAAAGTTCAATTGTAAGATCTACTGGATGACCTTATAACGTATACGTAAAGAATGTTCCATTTCATCCCAGTTTGTTCCAAGAAGCACAAACTTACCTATCTGCCCGGTGGACCTGACATGTTTTCCTATACACGGACAGATATCATAATCGCCTATTCTAACAAGCCGAATAGTTTCAGAAGCATCATCAGGTAACTTATCGAGTTTCACTCCGGCAGGAATTGAATCACGGGTGACAAATTCGTAGGTAACAGCCAAATCATCATTGATAAGTTCATTCATCTTATTCTCGATATTCTTAATCTCATTCTTGTTGGGCTTATGGTCTATAAAGTAGTTTATTTTACTTTTTCGCCTCTCTATATGGGCATTACGTGAACGCTCACACCCGAAGAATCGGACCATCGTTTGATTCAATAAATGCTCGGCTGTGTGAGCTGGTGGAAATTCCTCCTTATGATGTTCATTTAATTCGTATTCTGCTTCCATCTTTTACTGAGAATTTGTAGATTTTGCCATTATATGCCTTTATATCCATTGAGATATTACCATCGTAAGAAAGATTAAACTTCTGCGATTCACCACTTAACAAATCAGTTGCATGAACATTTGACGGTGGTATCTGCAGATAATCAAAAGCATGCTGTGGTATTTTAACCTCAACGCTTACATCCTTGCTGTCAAAGTTTACAACGACTATAAGGACTTCAGAATCGGACTTACGCAGAAATGCATATTGACATTCCGGATTGAAACACCAACTCAACGGATTTACATACATTAAATCAAAGAACTCACCGTCAGCAACTGCTTTCTCCTTGGAAGCAATATGTAATAGACGGTGATACACACTCCATAAGGATTTCTCTGTGGGAGTAAGATTTCCTGCAAGCCAGCGGTTGACTGAAGGAACCGTCCAATAATCGAAAATGGTAGTACGGCCATCAAGGCCGCTGAATCCTTCCTGATCCATTCCACGTTCGCCAAACTCTTGTCCGAAGTAAAGCATAAACGGATTCTGACGAAGTAGTAAACTTACGATCAAAGCAGGTAACGCCTTCAGAGCATTACCAGCGAAGAAGTCAGATGCAATACGTTGTTCATCATGATTCTCAAGAAAGAATAAGGTATGATCATGAATATCGTCTAAACTTTGCCATGCACTTGTAATAGCAGATGCCGAAGCACTGCCAGATATGACTGAACGTAAGGTATCATACATCCCTACCTTATCATAGAGAAAATCAAACCCACCCTTATGGATATAATTACGATATTCAGACGGGTTATAAACCTCACCTATGAATAAGACGGCAGGATATTGCTCTTTAACCTTTGAGATTGCCCATTGCCAAAATTCAGCAGGTACCATCTCGGCCATGTCACAACGAAATCCATCAATCCCTTTGGAAGCCCAAAAGAGAAGAATATTAAGCATTTTAATCCAGGTATCGGGTATTGGATCAAAATGACACGAACGGCCATCGCAATAATCTATTCCATAATTGAGTTTGACAGTTTCATACCAGTCATTCACTTCCGGACGATTATCGAAACGGTCATTCCCTGTAGCCTTAGCAGGCATTTCGAAATAGGGTTCAACTTCTCCTCGACAGTTGTCAAATTGGAGTTGTAAAGGTGACCCTGGACAATAATAAAAATTATTGCCGGGAGAGAAATTCATCGTAGCATCATCATCCTCACCTAAATCGCGTTCACTTACAGGTTTCATAATAGAATGATACTGACGCGCCACATGGTTGGGTACGAAATCAATAATCACGCTAAGTTTTGCCTGATGAGTACGTTTTACGAGATCTTCAAATTCCCCCATTCGATTATTGACATCGACAGCCAAATCGGGGTCGATATCATAATAATCAGTTATTGCATAAGGAGATCCGGCAATGCCCTTGACAACAGCCTTGTGGCATTGAGGTATTCCGAATTCAGAATAATCAGTCTGGGTAGCGTGACGTATGAGACCTGTATACCATATATGGGAAATACCATTATCCCGTATACTGTCTAATACATCAGTGGTAAAGTCATTCATCTTTCCACAACCATTTTCAGAAATCGAGCCCCACTCTTTGCATGTCGTGACACGATTTCCGAAAAGGCGTGTAAAGACCTGATAAATGATGATTCTATGATTCATCAAGATAAAGACTACGCTTCGATGCCGTGGACAGAGACTTCACGATTGATCTTTGCAATCATTCCCTGCAGAGCTTTGCCTGGTCCACATTCTGTGAAGTCGTCAGCACCATCAGCAATCATGTTCTGAACACACATCGTCCAACGAACACTGCTTGTTAATTGAGCAATAAGATTCTGTTTGATCTCTGTTGGGTCTGTATGAGGCATACCATCAACATTCTGATAAACAGGACATTTTGGAGCATTGATATTGGTTTTCTCAATAGCTGCCTGCAATTCATCTTTAGCTGGTTGCATCAGTGGTGAATGGAATGCGCCTCCAACCTTCAGAGGTAACGCACGTTTTGCACCTGCTGCTTTCATCTTTTCACAAGCTTCATTAATAGCATCAATATTACCACTGATGACTAACTGGCCTGGGCAGTTATAGTTTGCAGGAACGCAAACATTTCCGGGTTTGCTTACCTCTGCACATATAGACTCAACAGCCTCATCAGAAAGAGCGATGATTGCTGCCATTGTTGAAGGAGCAACTTCACAAGCTTTCTGCATTGCCATAGCACGAGCATATACCAAACGAAGACCATCTTCAAAAGTCAAAGCTCCAGCTGCAACTAGTGCGGAAAACTCACCAAGAGAATGACCTGCTACCATTTTAGGATCAAAAGCCTCACCCATGCATAATGCGCTGATAACGCTGTGGAGGAAGACTGCAGGTTGCGTAACCTTGGTCTGTTTTAACTCGTCGTCTGTTCCGTTGAACATAATATCGGTAATACGATATCCTAGGATCTCGTTTGCCTGTTCAAATAACTTCTTTGCTAATGGATTATTGTCATACAGGTCTTTACCCATACCGACAAACTGTGCTCCCTGTCCGGGAAAAACAAATGCTTTCATTTGCGATAATTATTTATTAATAGTATTTGGCCTGCAAAATTACAACTTTTCTTTTACAAGACCAAATAATATCGTTATTATTGATTGCTTAAGGGGACAAGCACACTGAATGTACTTCCCACCCCAACGTGAGATTCCAGTTCTAGAGATCCTCCACTCTTAATTGCAAAGTCTTTGCAAAGCAAGAGTCCTAAACCGCTTCCTTCCTCATTATTCGTTCCGTAAGTAGTATAATGAGTGTCTGAATGAAATAGTTTCTCCTGATCCTCAATACTGATACCACGCCCATGGTCACGTACGCTGATTTTGGCAAACTTATCTTTTTTAGAAACAAGAATCTCTATCGAGCTGCCTCTTTCACTAAACTTGATGGCATTACTCATAAAATTACGAAGGATAGTCTTGATCATATCGACATCAGCATGAACAGACAGTGCTTCTGCTCCTTCATCCTTTTCGTATTTTAGTTCTATCTCTTTCATCCCTGCCACCATATTAAATATCTCAATGACACCGGGTATGAGTTCATCGACACTGAAATCCTGAAAGACAACATTTAGTTTACCAATCTGGCTCTTAGTCCATTTCAATAGATTATCAAGTAGAGAGAACACCTCCTCGGTCTGTTGATTAGCCTGACTTATCAGCTCAAAAATTTCCTCCCCGATAACATCTTTCGGCATTGTCATAGTAAGCATGTTAAGCACAATCTTCACACTACTCATTGGAGATCGTAAGTCATGAGCAATAACGGAATAGAGTTTATCACGCCCTTGAATGGTATTCTTTAGTTCTTGGTTTTGCTGGGATATGAGTCGTTTGGCTGCAACAAGTGATATCTGATGCATTACACGAATGACAAGTTCTTCCTTATTAAACGGTTTGGTAATAAAATCGCTGGCACCGACTTGAAAACCCTTAACCAAATCGGAAGGACTGTTAAGTGCGGTTAGAAAGATGATTGGAATATCGGCTGTCTCAGCTTTGCTCTTTAAAATCTTTGCAGTTTCAAAGCCACTGATATCAGGCATCATAACATCAAGTAATATCAAATCCGGATTTTCTGAGTTTGCCATCTCAATACACTGGGTTCCATTACTGGCAGTGCACACCTGAAATTTTTCATTAGTAAGCAAAATCTTCAACAATAAGACATTACTCATCACGTCATCTACAATGAGTATTTTATAGTCACTGTGATTAATATTGTTTTCAAATGTTATACCCTCTTCAGCCATGACTAATATTTTTTATCACTTCTCT
>DAIOSW010000014.1:0-24950 GCA_036752365.1 Prevotella sp. | reverse complement strand
CTTAAGCATTTCTGATGCGTAGCTACGGAATTGATTTCCGTTCATTACGTCGACAAGCTTTGGTTGCAGTACGACACCACCGGATAATGTTGCATTGATACGGGTAGCCATACTCTTGTTTCTTCTGGTCTGTATCTGTATAACACCATTCGCACCTTTTGCTCCATAGATAGCTGTTCCGTTTTTCATAACGCTAACCTTTTCAATATCGTTAATATTAATATTTGAGAGGATATCGTTATAGAAGCCGTCGTGGAGCATCAGTCTTCCATACTGTTGGTCGATAATGACGCCGTCGATTACAATCAGCGGTTGGGCATTGACATTTAGAGAGTTGATACCGTTCATGAACATTACGCTACCGATACCTGGGGTACCGCTACGTGTGATAGTACGAACATCAGAGCCTAATTGCTTCTGGATTTCATCTTCCACTGTTATTGCAGTGCTATAAGTGAAATTATCAGCATATTTATTGGCATTGATATTATTACCATTCGAATAATCGGCACGAAGTGACGTTGGGTACATCAGAGCTTTTTCTATTTTCCTGCTCTTGTTGATTCCTACCTTAGTAAGGTTGAAGTCTGGTGCACTTATTTCAAGAGATGTTGCAAAATAAGGGACTCTTATTTCATAGGTTCCGTCATCTTCGGTAAGAGCACTGTATCCGTCAATCTCCTGCGTGCGTACAAGGGCACCAGGCATCGGAGATTTCGTTGCAGCATTTATCACGCATCCAGTTACGACCCGTGTAGCCACATGCTTCTTGGGAGCCTCTACTTTTGGTTTTTTGACAGGCTGTTCTGTTGGCTCGTTATCTTCTGTGGTTACATCTTCTTGTGCGGCCACTGTTAGAGTGCCCATCAGTAGAAGAGAAAGACAATATAATCTGTATTTTTTCATTCCGCTTGTGTTCTAAAGGGTTACTTTGTAATTCTTATACTCTTAGCGCTTGAAACTGTGTCCTCATGAGGCTTTAGTATAATACAGTCAAGTCGCATGGTACGAGTGTATTTGCTCGTCTGAGTTGATGTTACAGTACTTTGTATCTTCAATGTCACAGTTGGTTCATCGAGATCGTATGAACAAGTTGGTACTGTAACGTTGCTTCCAATCAATATCGTATCAATAACATCTGGTCTCGTTGTGAAGTCTGACGAACTACCGTTTTTAAAGGTAGTCGTACTTGCTGTACCATTTTGTTTTGTATATCCAAGTGTAAATTTCACCTTACAAGGTAATCTATCCGTAGTTGTGGCGTTTTCGTTGTAAACGATGGCCGGTACAAATACACAGTAAATATCATATCCGATTTTTGACAGTAGATCCGGAATGTTATAGGTGATATATGGAATAACAGAAGAGTTCATAGGAGCAACCTCTACATATTCATGGTTAGATAGCTTACTATAATATGGGCTTGTAGCATCAAGGGTTCTGACAGGAAGAGGAAGGTTTGCATTAAGAACAGTGTCTTGAGCTGCAGAACGCTCTCCTTCAACTTTTATCGGCTTAAAGAATGTTAGCTTCTTGTCAATTCTCCAGTTGTCTGTGACAGCAGCCCAGCCGTTACTACATTCTACAAGATTTGTAAGTCCTTTCAGAATACCTGTAGACTCATCAAATGGTTGGAGGAACTTATGATATTCATATTGGTACTTGGAGTATTGAGTAGACACGATGGAGTCAGCAGTTTGATTGGCTAGATTAAAGCCTTTAGCTTGCTGATTCAAGTTGTAGAAAAGATCTCCAATGATCGCAAATCTTGTTTTGTCGTAGACCATTGAATCTCGTTTCGTTGTCTTATTGTCGTAATTAAAGTATTGAATGTATTCGTTGTACAGTGACTTCCAAACAGTGTTTGTTGGCATAATCATCAGGTAGTTACTGTCTTCTCTGTTGACATATCCATACATATCGAGCATCTTGTTGTTGAATTCTGTTACAGAATCAAGATAGACTGTTTTTCCGTTAACGATACCTCCAGGGACACTTTTGTTAGCATTAAACTGATATTCATTAAAGCTATAAAGGAAGTTTCTCAGACTGTCAAGATCATGATTTTTCTTCATATATTCCCATACATTAGGGAAGTAGCTCTCTTTTTTATCTATGGTATATAGAATACCATTATTATAAAGAGAATTCTTACTCAGCAAATTGGTGTTGCCAAATGTATTTTGAGTCAGAAGTTGATATTTCCCATTCATCATGACAACGGTATCGTTTGTCAGACTAGATACGGACGTGTTGTAAAGTGAGATATGGTTATCAAGGAACTGTGTTATTACTTCGTTGAATTCATCCTTGATACCTGATTGCTTTTCAGCTTTGTATTCAGCTATCAGGCTGTCTGACATCGTTGATGTCAGAGCACTGTTAACAGGAGCAAATACAGTAAAAACCTGATCACTGTTAAGTTTCTTGTTGTAGCCACATGCTTCAGCCACTTTGACAAAGTTGCTCAAATCTTCATTTGATGAAATTGCAGACCAGAGTGTCCCATTATTTGAGGCTTGGTTGCTATAGTGGTCATCCCATGTATCCGAGCAAGCCATGCAGGTGAGGGCGGCTATAAAGGTTACCGCCCCAATCTGTATCTTATGCATATATTTTGTTTTCATTGTTAACTCGTTTTTGTTACTTTTTCTATTAGTGCTCTCATGACTTAGAGATCATCCTCGGTCTGACCCTCATCAGTAATACCGAAGACACTCTTTGGCACCATCTCGAGATAGTCAAGCATGAACTCCGTACTACCATTCGTTGATACATTTCTCACACGTAATGTATGGTATTCACCAGGAGTAATGTGTACAGTGCAGAATACTATACGGAATGTTTCTGGCTGATCAACGAACAGATTGTGTGTACTTCCACTCAGTCGGTATACGCCAGCAGGGCCGCGGTAGTAACCTTTGTTTTTCAGAGCCTTACGCTCGGCAACTTTTTCGTCACTTGTCATTAATCCCCATTTCGTTGTGTAATCAGCACCAATAGTTGAGCTGTTTGAAGACACTCTCATGTCGAGAGGAATTCCTTGTGGTTTGTTGTCGAAGTATACTTGACCTATACCACGAGTGGGTTCCTGAGCATATCCCATACGTATCTGGTAATCTCCTTCGACAGGAACAGATGGAAGACGGAATGTGATATCATAGTTACCGAACATATTCATCTCGTCACCTTCGTAGCAGTCGTAATAGTCGTGAGGACGACGGTAAATGAAGTAACCGTTTACTTTTACATTCTTAAGATAGCCGTCAGGGAAGTAATAGTTACGTCCATATTTTGCAGTCTCATCGAAGTCTGGATCCTGTTTTGTGTAGTCACCGTTACCTCTTATTGAGTTTGTCATCAATTCAGGGAACAATGTAGAAATATCAAAACGCATACGGCAGTTGCATACTTGGTCGCGTGTCGCAGTACTAAAAGCCATGATATCGTCGATATAGTAGTAAATACCGTTGGCTGCCTGCTGCTCATAATTATTTTCTATACTTCTTTCTATCATACTACCTTCTATCTGATAGTTGGCATCATAACGGCGATTGATATAAAGTTGACCTTTTGTGCCAGCGCCAATATACTTGTTGACTGTCAGTTTCTCAACTTTAATCATTTCGTGTGGGCTCAATGTCTCGTACCATTCGCATGGATTAATAAGAGTTGTTTCGATAGAAATGTTTGCACGACAAGTCAGGTAGTTCCAATAACCTGTACGATCAAGTAGGTGATAAGCGATAAATCTGTTTAATGGGTTTTTACGGTTTGTCAGCGAGTCCATGCTATGGTATGGTGCTGTTGCATCTTCCGGATAAACCGGATCATACAGTTCACAAGCTTTGTCGTAAAGTTGTTTCAATGTAGTAATACCATATTTAGTTGCTAGTATGGAGTCTGTCTCAACAAAAGCCGTAAATCCGTACAGATGTTGGTCAGGAGCCGTAGCCGTCTCTTTATTGACATGGGATGTGTAACTGTATCTTTCGTAATTATCTGCATTGTAGTTGTTATCTTTATACAGGTATAGAGAATCTCTTAAGCCTGTAGCTGTCAATGCCTGATTAAACAGTTTGATACGTGTATTCACTTTCATAAGGTCTGGCAACATTCTACTTGAACTCTCAAGTACAATATTTATAGGTTGCATGATACCGTTTTCTACTGAGTCGTCTTGTTGTGAGAAGATAACATTCGCACTTTTATTGAGAATAACAACAGCGTTACTGTCTTTATCAAGACCATGGCTTATTTCCAAGTAACGTTTGTTCATATTTGCTGTTGTGAGAACACCATCCTCCATCTCTGATGTGGAATACATATTTGCAACGAGGTGTGTGCGAGCGAGAGTATCGCACTCTGCGTCGCTTAGGTCACTTAAAGATTTTTTACCTTTTGCTTTCAAAAAATTATCGATCGCTGTATTCGTAGGAGCAAAACAAGTGTATGCACCGTAAGCAGAAAGCTGGTCCATCAGTCCTGCTCGAGTCACAATCTCTGCAAATTCACTGAATTCGGCGTTTTTCTGCAGGAATTCGCTCA
The DNA here is from genome assembly GCA_036752365.1 of Prevotella sp. Taxonomy (GTDB): domain Bacteria; phylum Bacteroidota; class Bacteroidia; order Bacteroidales; family Bacteroidaceae; genus Prevotella. Next base: position 20,402 of record DAIOSW010000014.1, on the reverse strand, counting down.
TCATTTCACCTTTGAAAGTATAGTAATTTGAGGTATCAGGGTCATCAGAGCAACTCGTTATCGTTGTCATCGTAAGAGCAACAATACAGAGAATTGCTATTTTGAGGCCATTCATTCTTATAACACCTTTATTAATTATATTTATCATGGCATTTATTATTTAGAAATTTCATAAGAACTGTTCTCACCGCTACCAAAGGCAGGATTCTGAACTAAGTAAGAATTGACTTTCAACTCGTTTTCATTATATGGCCAGTATATACCGTCCATCTTTGATAGTTTACTCTGGGCTGCAGAGCTACCTTCTGTAAATTTACGAATGACAGCTCTGATGAGGTATGTTGTGTTTCCATCACGGCGTGAACGGCGAACAAGATCATACCAGCGTTTACCTTCGAACATAAGTTCGCGTTGACGTTCGTCAAACACTAAATTTTCCATAGACTGTTTTGTATTGAAGTTTGTGTACTTCAGTGTGTCTGTAGAAGAAGTAGAGCCGTATGAACGTTTGTTAATTGCATTAACCAAGTTGAATGCCACTCTAAGAATGCTATCATTATAATTGTGGTATGCACCTGTAGTATCTGTGATGTTTACCATTTGTGACAACGCTTCAGCTTTCATCAGCATCACGTCAGACAAACGATAAAGAATCCAGTTAGTATGACAGTATTTCTCAGCGTATGGTGATCCATAAGTCGTTTTTGGTGTTTTTGTTGAAAAGTTAACTTGGCCATAGCTAGTAGTGTACTTGTTGATGCCGTAGAGTGTGCCCGAAATATTACGAATATTTTCATAAGAGCGGGTGTCAAACATACTATGAAAGACAGTGAAACTATTATCACTGATATCTGTACTAATGAAGTCGGCAGGTTTGATATGTCCTGGATTTGATGTTGCATTACCATATCTATAACTTATTGCCGCATTAGACAACATCGTGTTGTCACTTTCGTATGTCAGTTCAAGTATACTTTCATTACTGTTCCCGGTTCCAAAGATGGTTCCAAAAGCATTTCCGTAGTTGTTACCTGTTACACTGTTATCACTGATAAGAGGGAAACCGTTGATGAGTTTATTTGTGCCTCCACCAGAAACAATGCTTCCATTGACAACATAGATAACCCCACCGCTAGTTCCTGAAGATAAATCTTCTTTGTACTTATCCATTTTTGACTTGATAACCATATCTGCATATTTGACGGTGTTGTTGTAGTCTCCTTTCCAAAGGTACATGTCAGCAAGCATAGCATGGATAGCATCTTGTGTCACACGTCCTGTGTTGTAAATGGACTGTGTTTCAGGATAAACCTTAAGTGCGTTGTCCTGTACCTTTTCAAGGTCAGTTATAAGACTGTCGAGCACATTGTCAAACTTAGTTGCCGGAATTGCTAGATTCTGGCTGTCGTCTGTATATGCGTACGTGTAGTAAGGTACGTCGCGGAATGTGCGTATCAGATAGAAATAACACAAGTCACGTAAAGCCGAGACCTCAGCTTCAGTAGCAAGAAGGTCGCTATGTGTATAGTTAGGATCTTTCTCTGCAACTGATGGCGCATATTTTAGTACAGTGTTGCAACGGTTGATAATGTTATAGAACGAATTCCATGCCGTAAATTCATTGCTAGAGTTGATGTTCTCTTTGAATATATTCGACAAACTTTGAACGTCGGCGATATTATTACCACCAATCATGTTATCTGAGCGTGATTCACCCCAGATTATGCATCGGTCGACAAAAGGTTGTGTCTGCATCGCAGAATAGCATCCAGCTACAATATTGTCGACATCGCTTTTCTCATTCCAGAAGTTCTCCAACACGATGTCATTTAGAGGTTTAATCTCTAAGAAATCGGAGCAGGAACTCAGTGACACTCCCATTGTGATGATGGTGCCTAATGTGATGATTTTATTTTTCAGTTTCATATTATATCCTCCTTCTTAAAAACCTACTGTTATACCGAAAGTAAATGATTTTGCACGAGGAGTCTGTCCTGAGTCTATAGCAGCTCCATAGCTGCCATAACCGATTTCAGGGTCAACACCCATGTATTTAGTCAGAATGAATAAGTTCTGAGCACTCAAATAGAAGTTTAATTGACTAAGTCCAAACTGTTTAAGCATTTTTTTCTTAAATGCGTATGACAATTGTACATAGTTGAGGCGGAGGAATGAGCCGTCCTCAACAAATCGGTCGCTAATAAGGGTATTGTAGTTAGATGTACCTCCATACATAGCTCTTGGAATGCTTGTAACATCACCCTCTTTACGCCAACGGTAGTTCACTGCTTGGCTCTGATTGTTGTTTGATATCATTGCTTCTGCGTCAAGACGGGCAAGGTTCAAGATCTTATTACCTATACGATAGTTGAACTGTGCGTTCAGACTCAATGAGTTGTCGAATGTAATACGGAATCCGAAACCACCGGTAAGCTTAGGAAGTGAGCTACCTAAGTAGACGATATCCAATTCATTGATATTACCATCATGGTTAATGTCTTCGTACATAGCATCACCACCTTTAAATTTGTAGTTCTTAGAACTAGATGTGTTACCGTAACAGTACATCATTCTTACAGGCTCACCTTTATCATTATAGATAACCTGACCAGAAGAGTTGAGAGCAATAGGAGCTGTTTTTCCTGAAGCCAGGAATGCGGACTGCTCTTCTTTTGTCATGTCTGAGAATGTGTCGTAGTTGTATTGGTATACGCCTTTAAAACGGAAACCATAGATTGCTCCGAACGGGTTGTTTATTTGTACACGAGTCAGTACATCGCGGTTTTCCTCATTAAATTTGCTATTGAGAGACTCGAGTACTGTTTCATCCATTGAATTGATCTTATTGCGGTTGTTTGCAAAAGTCAAGTTGCAGTCAAAAGAATACTTTCCAATCTGTGCAAATTTATTTCCTTGAATATTAAATTCCCAACCGGTGTTAGTCATACTACCAACATTAGAGTAGGAAAGAGCGGAAAAACCTGTACTTGTCGGTATCGCAACATTTGCCATCAGCATATCAGTCGTTTTCTGAGTATACCAGTTAAGATCCATTGTAATCTTATTATCAAAGAAACCTAAGTCCATACCGACATTGTATGTGTTATGTGATTCCCAACGTAGGTTGGTCAGTCTGATGTTATTAGGATACATTGAACTCATGTCGATATATTTATCGCCAATACTGTACTTACTTTCATACAGATAGTCTACGTTAGGTTGGTTACCTACCTTACCCCATCCTGGACGGAGAGAGAGCATTGATAGCCATTTTTCTGTACTCTTCATCCAAGCTTCGTCGATCACGTTCCAACGGAATGAGAGTGCGGGGAAATAACCCCAGCGTTTTTGTGGACCGAATTTTGTTGTACCGTCCATACGCATAGAGAAGTCAGCCATGTAACGTTCCTTGTAGGCGTAGTGGGTTGAGAATGTATAATACATACTTCTCCATTGATTAAATGAACTTGACATATTCTTGATCTGTCCTCCGGCATCCGGGCTCTTCAGGCCTCCTGATGCGAGTCCAACGCCGTCAGTTGTCTGACCACTTGAACTTCCACTTACAAGCTCGAAACGTCCTAATACTAACATTGAATGGTCCTTGTTGGTGAAGTGGGGAGTAAGAGTAAGGGTCTGTTTCGTATCAAACTGTAAGCTCTTGCTGCTTGCTGATGTAGATGTGTTTACCCCACTGTTCCAAGCTACGGTCGTCAGTTCTGCCGGATAGAACATGTTTGTGTAACCGTTAAAGATAGACATGTTTACACGTCCGTTGTATCTCAGTTGCCAATGATCTTCGTCAAGTCCGAGAAGGTTGTATTGAATTTCAAACTGAGGAGCAAGATCGTATGTACGGTATTTATTTTCTGCCAGACTCGCACTTGCCACAGGGTTTACATAACCCTTCTGGTTACCATTGAATTCTGTAGATGCAGTTTGTAGCATCTCATAATACTTATCAGAAGCTATGCCTGTCGTTGGATTTTCTTCATAAATAGCCATGTTGGGCATTTTCTTGTAGGCCAAAGAAAGAAGTCCATCGTAGTTTTTCTGGTTATTGGTGTATGTCATAGAGAAGTCAGTACTGATCTTAATACGGTCACTGACATAATAGTCCAGAGCTACACGTGTAGAGAAACGGTCAAGTACCTGTTTGATGACAGAACCAGTTTCATGGTCATAACCACCACTGATACGGAATGTAGCTTTTTCACCACCACCGGTAACAGAAATATTATGATTCTGGCGGAAACCATTCTGAGTGACAGCTTTTACCCAGTCGGTGTTATTATTATACTGCTGGTATTCTGAGAATGTTGGATCATAGTTGAGCTCCTTGATGTTAGCAGCAGCATCACTCTGATTAGGGTTAAAATAACTCTCTTTGAGCAACATGGTATAATCGTCGCCATTCAACAGACTATAACCTTTAGGTTGATAGGTACCGGTCAAACGGAACGAATAAGTTAACTGCGGTGTACCCCTGCGTCCACGTTTGGTTGTAATCTCAATAACACCATTGGCGCCCTGTGAACCATAGATAGCGGTTGCTGCTGCATCTTTGAGGACAGATATCTTTTCGATATCCTCAGGGTTGATGTTCAGCAACTGTGCGAATTTCTCATCATTGGCTGTAGATACGTCGAAGTTACTTTGGTCAATATTCTGAATATTTCCGTTCACCACGATCAGAGGTTCTTGGTTGGTCACGGTACTCATGGTGGAAGCACCACGGAGTCGCATGCTGGAACCAGAACCCAAGTTACCTGAGTTCGCTACGATGTCAAGTCCGGCAATACGTCCTTGCAAAGCCTCGTCGATTGTGTTAAGACCGAGTCCCTCGAACTCTTTTGTCGAGATAGTTTGAGAAGCAAATGAGATTTCTCTTTCAGGAATCTCCAAAGCACCGGTAGAAATTTTTCTCTTTGAAGTGACTGTTACAGGTTTTAAGGTTGTAACATCTTCGAGAACTATTTTATAGACACTTCTGTTGATAGGAAGAATCTGTGTCTTGAAACCTACATAACTGAATCTGATTCGGTCTTTCGGATTCTTGACCTTCATTGTGAAGTGACCGTTGATATCAGCTACAGTAGCCTCAATAATACGATTTGCGCCGTCAATCTCGGCGATGGTAGCTCCCATAAGTCCGTCAGTTCTGTCGGTTATAGTACCGCTTACCATAGTTATTTGTGCGTATGCTCCAGTTGCAAATGCGCAAAGGAGCAGCATAATGATTTTTCTAAGTTTACTCATTGTTATCTTCTCCTTTTAGCATTGTTTGTAGATGGCATAAGGGATTTATCATAGAAGAGCGGTCCGTCAATGAGGTGGACAACTGCATAAGACGAGGTGTACAAATCAGAACTTGCTCCAGATTCCTTATCGGTTGTATTATACTGATATTCCCTACACATCTTATTAAAGTGATTGTCCTTCGTGATAACATTTCTAGTGTTACCAGCATTGTCTTTGATAGACATCGAACTGTTGTCGCTGTTCACTGTGAGTTTAAAGAATCGCTGCGTCGCAGGATTCAGTTTTGCTGTCTCATATTGTGACCCATTGATTGCGCCGCCACCTATATATAAAGAATTATCCTGGATGTGATAACGAAGGAAATTTAGAATCTTTGTCTTGATAGCATATTTTGCCAATTCTGCTTTATTCTTGTCCCCGTTGTATTTGTCAGCTGTTTCTGCTTCGAAGTCTGCCCAGTTTGGTAGTGCTCCGCTTGCATGAAGGGCACGCATTGATTCGTTGGTTGGTACCCATACTGTATAGTTGTAGGTGTCGAATAAGCGGATATTATAGTCTACACAAGAATATTTCTTATCCACTATATTCACCATAAGGTTATAAGCAGAAGAGTCTGGGTCACCTCCCTTAAGCAAATCCAAGAACTCGCTGTAGCAGGTGTCTTCGGATAGAGTGGCATAGACAGACTTCTTACTTGTCAATGGAGGTGCGTCGTTTACGACATAAGCCTTACCATTACCATTTTTTGTCTGGTCGTAGATGGTCGTTACGGTGAGTGGAGTATTCTGTTCAATCTGTAGTCCACCATAAATCTTCATCGCACCTTCTTTTCCTGCGTTCTCAACCTTTATAATACCTCCACCTTTGGTTTTATAGAAAGAATTACCACTTTCAATATCACCTACAACAATAAGGTTGTTCATCAAGTCGTTCATACGGTTCTTTACCAAAGAGGCACTGGCATCAGTCATTTTAACAGCACCTGGTACAGTATCGTTTGTAGCTAGGTCGTATACGAAGCGGTGTGCTCCGACAGTTTTTTTATCGTTATCATAGAAGAACTGATACATGACAGTCTTTGTTGCGCCATAAGAACATGGGTCTACATATCTCATCATTGCAGTATTGGTTGGAATGATAAAGCTATAGCGAGAATCCATGGAGTTAAGGTAAGCATCGAATCCAAGTTGGTCAATGCCCCAATAGATAATATTCATTGTCTCTGTATGGATCAGTGCAGGGAATGAAACAGAAGCGTATGCAGCAGGACTGAATACCTTATTGGTGAGGTATACAACACCGTTACAGCCCATGAAGCAACTATCTACGTCAGCAGGTTTTACACCCAACTCAACCTTCGCATCGTTCACAATATTTGAAAATTTAGAAGGAACGGTGCTGGCGAACTGTGGTATCATATTGACATTGATAAGCTTTGATAATACTTGATCAGGCACGTTATCCCAACTCTTGTATTCGTCTTTTAAAGGTTTACCGCCACTGTTCCACCATTCGTCAAGCGCAGCGTTTGTAGGAACAAGCATAGCACCGCAGTCATAATTTAGTGTCATTCCTGAGGTGTTTTTGTACATGTACTGATTCCATCCCGGATCAAAACTCAAGTAAGCGCTTACGTTCTGTTTGTCTGGATCTACCTTGTTGTCACCTGAAGTAGTGTTGGCAACAGCAGAGAAATATTTCATAATGAATACAGAGTCTGTACTGTTATACAAACGGTCATATTCCTTTGTGATAGCGTCATCGTAATATGGTGCCGAATATCTGTCAATGAGTCTGCTCCATCCTGACATGTTAGAGTGATTACGGATGATTGAGGCCATATTTTCTGATGCAGTCATGACTCCTTCCACCTTGTGGATGTAACCATTCTTACATGTGATATCACGTCCTATAATCTTTTTGCCGTTCACCCATGCGTCAGAGATACTATTTGATACACCATTGGTCAGAATACTAAGGTCGTTATCTGTAATATCATTAGCCTTCATGTATTTGGGAAGGAAGTGTATCATAGGAGCCGATGAATTGTCTTTTACGATGACAATCCCTTTTTGGTGATCTTTGTACTTGCTCCAGTATTTAGTGTTCGGCATCTCATCCGGGTATATACGTGAGATGGAGTCATAAATACTCGTCGCTGTTGCACGACGCATACACCTTCCTTCTAGTGGCGGGTTTCCGCTCACATTGGAAAGAAGTTCAACGAGATAAGCATTGTTGATCATTGAATTGTTCAACAATAACTTTTTCTGTGCTGTTGAAAGCTCGTCATACTTGCTTACTCCCCATGAGTTCGATTTGAAGAACTCATTGTAAGCAGCGTCGTCAGCCACAAAAAGCGTCTTACTACCCGTCTGTGATAACACATCCGTGTAGTCAAGGTCGTTAATGAGCCGTAACGTGGTTTTGTAGTTGCCATCTTCCTGCAACCTTTCATAGATGGAGTTACCCAACCATGAGGGTTGTCCTGTCAAGGAGTCATCCTTGCAAGACTGTAGGAAACCGCTTCCAACCAACAGGATACATGCGGCAATAACCGCTTTACCTGCGTTTCTTTTGAGAAAACTGCGTTCCATATAGTAACATTTAAAAGTTTGTAGAATTGTAGTATTTATTTATTATAGTTATGCTATTAGATAGTCTATCGGTTGATTTTCATTGTAACTGTCGTATACATCATGCTCTCTGAGTATATAGATAGTATCAACGATGCAAAATTAATAATAAGATTTGTTATTGCAAATATTTTGGGTGTTTTTTTTACACTAAATTATATAAAAGCTATAATTTAACATTTGCGGAGTTATATAATATGTTATTTAACATGTTTTACAAAGTTTAATATAAAACAAGCCTGCGATACCATACCGCAGGCTTGTGATTTAATACAAGAGAATTAACATTTGTTATTTACTACTTAACTATGATTTTCTTGGTTTGGTTACCACTGCGTACAATGTATATACCTTTGGTAAGTGTCGCATTTTTGTTAACAATTGTTCCGGTAACATTATAAATGCTGTATGGCTTGTCACTCTTAACTATGATTTTTCCATTCTCTGCATAAGCTATCATAGGAGTTTCGGACTGTATGTTCTGGATGCCGTCAGCGACAGCGACATAATACAGGGCAAAGTTTGTGATTTCAAACCAGTTTCCATTGTACTTATATCCAGTCTTCGTTGAGTCTGTTGAACAACCGATAGTAATCTTATTATCTGTAACAATGATGTTGTCAATGGTCTCTTTATACCATCCATATCCCTGACAGATATCATGAGGATTTTCTGTACCAGCGTCAATGACTGTACCACCGAAGATATTCAATGAATCGGCCTTAGTGTAATTTCCTGCAAGATATGCCTTAACAGATTCCGCCCATACGCCACCGTAAGTCTCACCATTTGAGAGGGTATTGTCAGATTCGTTGTACAGTGATGGGAAGAAATCTTTCATGTAGTCTCTTAGGTATTTTACAGTATGCTCCTTAACGCGCAGTCCACCAGCGGTTGTCTGTGCTGTCAAGCAGATACCAGTTCCCATAGTTGCTTCATTAAATGAGTTTGTATTTCCGAATAATGCTTCCAATCTGTATGTACCATTAGGCACGTAGTTAATAGTCTGTGTCGCGTTCCATAAGACAGAACCTGCAGTTCCATTCCATGTCAGGAAAACAGGACGACCTTGTTCGCTTGCATTAATATTCTTCCAGTCGAAATAGACATTACCTACACCCTTATTGATCGTCCATCCCTCAGGAGCAACGCTATTGTCTGTTCCATAAGTTGTCGGATTGGTGATAAGGAAAGATACATCGCAGTTAGGACCAGGATTTGCAATAGCACTCTCAAGTTGCATGTCGGCTAGTGTTTTTTTGATGGTTTCCTTGTATGCTGCAATAGTTTCTACACTCTGTACTGAAGCCTTCATGGCTGTTATTTCTGCATTTAGTTCAGAGATGAGACCTGCATAATATTTACTAGAGCTGTATTGTGCGCTTTTTGCATTAGCGTCAGCAATGACCTTGATCTGGTCAACATAAGATGAGAGTGCAGACTCCATGTCTGTAAGCATCTTATAAGTTGCAGTTTCACCAGCCATTGTGGTTTTGATGTATGCCAAAACGGTATTGATCATTGCTTTGTTGTCAGAGATAGTTGTGTCTGCTCCAGCAACATATTCAGGAACTGTGATAAGATTGAAATTGCTGAATTCACGTATAGAAACATTAGCTTCGCTGATACCCGAATTTAGAATTGACAGTGCTTCAGAATTAGATAGGCTGGTGTTCTTTGACGATTCGATGGCAGTCAAAAGGGCAGCCTTGTCTCCTTTAAGTTTCATGGTGTCAGCCATCGCTGTCGCTGCATTCTGTTTGTCTTTCAGGTCTTTCTCCAGAAGAGAAGCATCATTTCCATAGTAGTATAGGTGGAAATCACCAACACAGAACCATCCTGCATCTCCGTAGGCTCCAATCTGGGCAACCTTTGATGCAGCTCCTACAGTAAGTACTCCGTCAGTTACCATAACCTTGTCTGTGGTCAGTTTTGTCCAGTCGCCCGGAACAACATTGTCGTCCGATTCAGTGTCTGGCCATAATCCGTCAGCAGGCAGATTGGAGCTAACAGCTGTCACACCGCCTGATTTTGCATAAGAGTGCTGGTCGTTCTCACGTCCGTTACAGGTGTTGAATAGTGCAGATACCGTATAAAGTCCGTTAGGCAGGTCGCTCAGAGTCTGTTGCAAGTCAATTGATGCCCCGTTCCATGCCCAGAACTGGAGGCATACCAATCCTCTCATGTATCTGTTTCCGATTGGTTTTGTTGTGAATTTCCAACCACCTTGTAGCGTGTCAGCTTTATAAATACCTTCATTAGCACCCCAGTCTCCGAAACCGGTATTGTCGGTAGCGGCAGTTGCTGATGTCCTCAGGTTCGGATAAGTGATGAGACAGGTTAGGTCAGCCGGATTCTCAGCGGAATAACCACCACTGAGCAAGTAAGCCATTTTTGCAGCTTTGGCATCCTTATAGCCTTGAATATAGACCGCGATGGTACATGTTGAGCTCTGAAGCGAGTCCGTCAGCCGTTCATACTCTTTTTCAAGAGCAGCACCTCCGGTTGCAACCAATGTAGGATACTTCGTCTCCAATTGTGATAATTCGGATACTGCTGCTGCAAATTTGTTATAATAAACAGCAGCACTCTTAACGGTAGCGATGTCTGTTCTCATCTTTGTAATAGCAGCATTGATCTCATCGAGCGTAGGAGTGGCGCTTTCTGATGCCAGGTCTTCATAGAGGGTAGGGTCATCTGCCAGATCAATAGAAATGGCAGCACTTATTCCGCTTGAAAGGAGTGCATTTGCATCTGAAATAAGTGTCCTTAGAGTGTCTTTTTTCAGTTTAATGAGACTGTCTTGGGTGATTTCTTCCATCATCCTTGGGGAGGCTTTCGCCTGAATTGTGCTTGGCATTATTGACATCACTATCATTAGTAGTAATGTTCCACACAAACTTGACAACGTAAAATGCTTCATAGTTAAATGTTTTATGGTTTAGTATTGAAAAATTGTTGAGTGCAAATTAAATTATAATAAGTTATATTCCCAAATTATTTCCAGTTCAATCTTTCTTGTTCGGATGATATTTTCATGATTTGGATAATTGTTTATCATCCATTTGTTCAAAGCACCTGTCCCCTGCTATTGCTTTGTACATGTTACATATAATAAGGTGTAATGATATGATTGCAAAATCTTCTCGGTCAATGCAGTTCGTTTAAAATTCCAGTCTCATTTCTTTTCCTTTCAGGCGTTTATAATTTTCCTCATCAAAAGAATACTGTTGGGTTGCATCGAACGGAGAGCCCTTGGCTTTTTCTCTTAAGGGTGTGATGATTTTGAGTGAGAGCATCTTTTTTAAGAAGTCATCACTGTCTAATTTCTCATTGAGTATCAGTTCGTAGAGGTGTATCAGTTCGTCGATGGTAAACTTCTCGTCGAGTAGACGGAATCCTATTGGTTCAAAATAAATGCGCTCCTTCAGTCTTTTGACAGCCATCTTAAGGATGTACTCATGATCGAAAGCCAACGAAGGAAGTTCTTTCAACTTAAACCACCTGGCATCAGCAGCATCATCTGCGCCAATGACATGGTAATCCTTCTGTCTCACCAGTGCATAATAAGCTATGGTAATCACCCGTTCTCGAGGGTCACGGTCTACGGTGCTGAATGCATGCAACTGTTCTAAATATACATCTTTAACGCCGGTCTCTTCCTCCAATTCCCGTGCGGCCCCTTCTTCTGCGGTCTCGTCCATATTTAGAAATCCACCGGGAAATGCCCAACGTCCTTTGTCAGGTTCCATACCTCTCTGTATAAGTAATATATTCAGTGATTCTCCGTCAAATGCGAAGATGACGTTGTCTGTGGTGACAGCAGGATGAGGGTATTTATAACAGAATTTCTTTTCTTCTTTCATGTCTTTATATCATTTATAAATCAAAGATAAAGAATGTTTCTCTATTTCGCAAATATTCTGGATGAAATCTACTTTGATACTCTAATGATTCTCTTAATGATCAAAATTATATTTAATAAAATAGCTGTTGATAAATTTTTCATAACCTTTCAATACGCATCATTGTATGATAATTTTATAGTATAAGAAATAAATTTACATACCATTTTTTATGAAAATCTCCACATAGAAATTTCCTATTTATAATCGCACATCGCACATTTACGGTAGAAACACCTATAAATAAAGGACTTTAAGCATGTGTGATTATATGTGCGATTATGTGTTGTTTTATGTCCTTCAGAGCCTGTTTTTTCATTTTTTGAAACAGTAAAGACTAAATTTCTGTGATTTATGTGCTATATCGAAATTAATTATCAATACTTTATGTTTACAAATCAAGCCAATTTGCAAACTAAATCAAGCCGATTTAGTGAGTAAATCAATCCGATTTATTAAATAAATCGGTCCGAAAACCGGACTCGTATCTATCCTTTTATGGAGCAATCTACCATCTCTCAGAAATGGTAGAGGACATTATTCAAATGTGCGATTTTAAAACTAAATCGCACATCAATCGCACATTGAATAACATGCTTTATATCAGATAATTAGATGGTGAAGTGTGTTGTCTTGTCTAAATCATAGACTTTTTCTGGCGACTCTTCTCAAAACGCACCACATTTTGAGAAGAGTCCTAGTTTTATTTATTCCCTTTTGCTTTTTGAGGGATCCTGTTGAACTTCCATATCAGATGAAGCATCACATAGCGGGGCAAGCTGCGACGCCATGTATTGGTAAAGCCTGTGGCACTGGTGCTCCAGATTGTTTCCGTCATCTGGCCGAGCATATCGAAAGCCTCCACCTTAGCGGTGAGATTCTTGAAGAACGTGCGTGACAGTTGGGCATTCCAGATGAGGTTATTGGTGTTCATCTCCGAAGCCTCATAACCACGGCGATTGTACATCTTCAGGTCGGTGGCAAGTTGTATGCCGAGCGGCATGGTCCAATGGAGGTTGAAACCATAATAGAGGTCGTAGGTGTCGGTGGTCTTGTAGGTTGACAAAGTGCCCGTGGTGTGCAAATATTCGATGCCCGCCGAAGGTGTCACATCAAACTTCTCACCGGTGCGCAGACGGATGTAGAAATTTTCGTTCAAGCGAGTGCTACGGATATAGTATTTCGCGGCTTCGGTGAGCGATGCCGACTGGTCGGTACCCATCGAAGGCACGTTGCTGTAGCTCATGCTGCAGTAGTTGCCTATGAGCCAAAGTTTGTTCTTGTCGATGGCACGTGAGAAGTTCAGTCCAGAGTTGACATACCAGGTGCCGTTGATGTTCACTGGCTTATTAGTGTATACCCCCTTTACGGCATTATAGGTAAAACTGTTGGTCACGCCGTTTTCTATAATATATCCATAGATGGATGCAAAGAGAGAACCCTCTATCTTCGGCCAAGATTTGCTGATATAAGTATCGGCAGAATAACGGTGCGAAGGTTTTAGGTTTGGATTGCCTATGCTGATGTTCAGTGGATTCGACTCGTCACGATAGCCCACGAGGTTTTCCATGTCGGGCAGACTGGTGCTCCTGTTGGCATAGAACTCATATTGAAACCTGCGCTTTTTCCACTGACGGATATACATGATGCTCGGATCAAAGTGAAAACGGTTCTGATGCACCAGCGCATCGGTGGTGTTGCGAATGTAACGCTCGCGATTATTCTCGAGCGTCATCGGAAACTTGATGAGCAACCGCTCATATCCAGTGGTGTCCTCACGGTGATAGTTGGCCCATGGATGCAAGGCATTGCTGTTGAAGAAGCTATAGCCTTCTATGCTGTTGTCTATATCCAGCAGGTCAGGGGTGAGTCCGTCGGGAGGGAGTGTGCCAATCTCGGGGCGGATATTTTGCCACGACAATTTGCGTTCCAGACGATAGAAAGGATTGTCAAAGGAGTTGTAGTGCTGATCGTGCTCGAAATAGAATCCTGTTTGCCAACCGTTGAGGAAGTTCAAGGTGTATTGAGCCGAAGCCAACCATTCATAAGCCTTTGTCTTCATAGGATTGAATTTGTTGCGGTAGTCGTTCTGCCCGGTGTTTTGAGCATAGTCCAGATAGTAGTGTTCATAGGAATCCACATTACCTTTAGAATAGCTGCCGTTGAGTTTAAACTCCAGTTCATCGCCCCAGGGGAGTTTATATATCATGAGGTTGTCCTGCTTCAGCTCCCAGTTGTTGCCCCTGCTTTTGCTTTCGTTGAGAAGTTTGTGCACCAGCGATTGCTGCAAGCTCTGTGTGGTGGTAGAGGAACCTTTGACACCACTGAAGATCGAGTCGAGAATCATGTTGGTGTCGCCATAGCTTGCGGGATCGGTGTTGAAGAGGGCATTGCGACCAAAGGCATTGGTCTTACTGTGGTTATAGGTGATGTTGGTGTTCTGGTAGAGATAGACGGGGCGGGTGGGCTTGTCCATGGTGAATTGGTTGTGAAGGTTCACCTGGAATTTGTCATTCAAATTGTTGTTCGTCGAGCGCTGAAACGAACTTCCGCTCTGCAGATAGGAGGTGCTAGCCACCTTGTATTCATTTTCAATCTTCTCACTACTGATGCCGGCATAGGCCTCGTTGTTCCAACGTTTGTCGCTATCCTCCAGGCGCAGGTTAGCCTGCACTGTTTTATAAGTGGTCTCCCCTGTCGGAGAATTACTCGGGCTCCAATCGCCGTCGCCGCCCGGGTGTCGGGTTTCGTTGGTGTTGTTCATATTGCCAAAGATGGTGAAGCGCGAGTGGTCAGAGTAGCGCAATCCGAAAGCACGGGCCAGCCATCGGTCACTCGTTCCGCCTGCTACCTCCACATTGCCAATCATGCCCACAGAGTATTCGCGTTTCAGTTGGACGTCCATCACATACTCCTTCTTTTCGGCATCATAACCCAGAAACTTGCTTTTGTCGGTGGTCTTGTCAAACACGCGCACATTCTTCACCGTGAAGTATGGCAGGTTTTCGAGCATCATCTTGTTGTTTCCCTTGAAGAAGTCAGAACCGTTGAGCGTCAGATAGTCAATCTTGCGTCCGTTCACGGTGATTTCGCCATTGTCCTTGAGCTTCACTCCGGGCATCTGACGGATAAGGTCGTCGAGCATCGAACCGTCGGGAATGTTGAATGCATCGGCATTGAACACCATCGTGTCGCCTTTCCACACGAGCTGCACCTTCGAAGCCTTTACCACCACCTCGTCGAGGCTCTTGTAGTAGGTAATATGTTTCTTCATGTAGTGCCACGGTGCATCGAAGTAAGTGATGCGCGCCACATATTTCACGTTGAAATTGATAAAACACGGGTCGTAACCTTCCTTCTCGGCCTTGATGATATACCTCTGAGGTGAGGCCGGTATCATGAATTTATACCAAGCGTCGTGTTCGTCAGCGGAAGTACGGACAGTGTCCACAAAAGTGCTGTCGTCCTTCATCAACGTGATGAGCGCGCCATCAATTTCTCGATGGGTAAACGAGTCGAACACATGTCCCCAGAGGGAAGTCTGGCGAACTTTATTGATAGATTTTTTAGTTTCCTGAGCCTTTATGCCTATGCTTAGCATGAGTATGGCAAGGGTTAGAATGATAGATTTTTTCATTACTTTGGCCGGTAGCAGAGTTCCATTTTTCATGTCACTTCTTCTTATTAGGTTGTTTGTTAATTTTATAGGTTACACTGAAGAGCAGGTAAGATGGAAGTGTGACGGCACGCGTCTCGCGGATTCCACGCTCGTTGACTACATAGGCAACGCTCTTGTATTGGCGAAGGATGTCAACGGCCTTCAGACTCAAACCAATCTGGTCCTTTAATATAGACTTTGACAGGCCCATATTCCATTCACATGTCAGTTTGTTCAATTCATCGTTTGAATAGCCTTGACGCTTGAGTATTTCGCAATCTGTGTCAAGATCTATGCCGGCAGGCAAATTGACAGTAAGCCAGCCTTCTCCTTTATATTCCCATGTATCACGATAGCCCATGTCGGCTCTACCATTCAACGGCTTTCTCCAATCTGCGCTTAATCTTATTATTAACGCCACAATTTTATAATGGCTCCAGAATCGCACGTTTGCAGAACTGTGTAGTTCATCATTGTCAATCTGTTGAGACTGGCCCGTAGCTCCTTCGGCAACAAAGTTCTTCATCTTTTGGTAGTTGCTTTTCAAATTATAAGTGATTGTTGTTGGACATTTTGCTATCGTTACAAATTGTTGCCCATGAGTACTGAACTCCAAATTCGAGGTACCATTAACGTTGTCCGGCTTATTGGTGTACACGCCTGCATCATAACGATAGGTATTGATAATCCTATTGATGTAACTCGTGTAAGTCAGGCTTGGTATTAGACACGCATACTTTTGCTTCATTGGGATATTCAATGAAATGCTAGACTTCCATATTGCGGGCGACTTCAAATGTGCATTACCCTGATAGATGTTTATTCTGTCTGATGTCAGAGGAAGGGTGATCAACTGAGTGGCATCCGGAAGGGTATACTTCAACGATGTAGAAGCCGTGACGCTCCATAAGGTGGAGCCTATATTTTCTCTCCATTTTTTACGAGAAACTGTCAGTGACGGTTCAAAGAAAACAGGTGATTGAGTCAGGCAAGTATCCAACGTATATCGGGTATAACTCGAGTTTCTGTCAATGACAGATAGCGGCAGAGTGATATCAACCACTGACTGTAATTTCTTATCGTTATTTCTGTAATCATAATGATAATTCACCCCCATTATATAGATATTCTCAGTCATCCGTCTGTTGTAACTGTTCATAAGATCGACTGCCGACGATACAGCATCTGTTATCGTCTCTCTGTCCTTGTCACGATTGAAACGATAACCGGCATAGAACTTCAAGCCTGTATTATAAAACAGACGCGAGATCTTATATGAAACATCGGCCTTTACCCCCACATGGGTATTGGGATGGTCGAGGAGTTCCATAATGTCATTCTGAGTAAGTCCTGAATTCCAGGTGAGGTAACGATTGAACCGTTCCGTGTCATCAGTACTCTTAGTGTATTCCGCCCCTGCGCTGAATTCAATGATGTCACTGGAATATAGATTCTTGGCAAAGGCTAAATCCTGCGATGCCCCGTACTCTTTCGTTTTACTGTCCACCCGGCGCTTGCGGGCACTGATGATGGAAGGGTCGTTGATGGCGGCACCCATGCTGAACAGGGAGTCGAGCACGGCAAGGCCTTGCTGTCTTGTGTCGGCACCCGATTCAAAATAACGTTCATTGCTGTCTTCTTTCTTGCTGTTGAATCGTAAATTCGTGGTGCTCTCCAACCAGAAGGGCAGCTTCAAGGTGTACTTGTTTGATAGCGATGCCCCGATATTCTTGTTAGTATTTGTATTCTGTGACGTGCTGAAGGTGCTGGCCTCATTGTGGAAAGTCTCCTGAAACTCGTCTGCACCCTGTTCGGATTTCTTTCGGCTCAGTTCCACCGTCAGCACATTCTTGTTGCGTTTGTGTTCTGTCATCAGCTCGGCTGTCATCAATTTGCTGTCTGTCCGCCCCTCTCTTGACGGGTCACCATAAGCATACCCGCTAAACGAATAGTCGCTCATGTTCAGGTTATTGGTACCTCCGACAACGGTCAGTCGCGAGACGTCTGTGAAACTGAGCCCGAACAGGCGAGCCAGATACGCGTCCTCGGTACCTGCGCCAACCTCTACGTTGGTCATATATCCCTTGCTGTATTCCCTCTTCAGGTTCACGTCCATCACGAAGTCCTTCTCAGCTCTGTCATCATGGAGTGCCTTGGCCTTTTCTGTTGTCTGGTCATACACCTTGATCTCTTTCACGGTGTAGTAGGGCAGGTTCTCCAACATCAGTTTTTTATTGTTACGGAAAAAATCCTTGCCGTTGAGCAGCAGGTTATCCACCTTCCTGCCATTGACATAAATCTCGCCCTCCTTGGTCAGTTCCGTGCCGGGCATCTGTCGGATAAGCGCATCGAGCATACTGCCATTGGATACATTGAAGGCATCTGCATTATATACAAGAGTGTCGCCACGATAGAACATTTTCACCTTCGTGGCTGTCACCACCACCCCTTTAAGCGTTTGTTCGGTAAAGGTGTTCTTCCGCTTTATAAAGATGGTGGAAAGTTCAAAATTTGCATTTTTACCTACATACTTCAGCGAATGAGTGCTATACAGCGTCTGATAATTGGGATGTGTGACCTTGATGATGCATGAACGAAACGATTTGTCTCTCTTCACTCTAAACGAAAAAAACCCGAATTTAAATTTCCACTTGTTGTCTGGGTACTATCCAGTATCATACTATCTTTACTCAAGAGATACACTTTGGCTTTCTCTATGACAGCGTCCGTAAAATTATCACGGACATAGCCATTCAACCAAAAAGTATTACTCTGTGCATTCACTGATGAAAGTGAAGTAAAGAAAGATGCAATAATTGCAAAACGAAAAATATGTATGTTCATCATGAATTCGAAAATTCTATAGTATAGAGTACTCCCCGTTTTTTAGACAGGGTTTAACGTTAATTTAATAAATTCTTTTAAAATCTTTGCAAATATAATTTTTTAATTTTACATGGCAAGCTTTTGATGAAAATATTTTCTATAAAAATATTGTACGAAAGAATATTTAGTTTATCTTTGCAAAGATAAAATGATAATATAATAACTATGAAAAAGATTACCACTTTCTTGTCAATCATTTCTGTTGTAGTAACATTGCTATGTCCTGTTGAAAGTAACGCGGAAACTTCTATCATCAATCCTGATACAATAAAGATTTCGGGTGAAGTAAAAAATTGTGCTCCTAATACAAATATCGAATTTTCATATTTTGACATTTGTACAGGTGATCCTTATAGTATAAAAACAACGATAGATGTGGAAGGACACTTCAATGTGGCAATACCGGTATATGGTAATCAGGATATCTGGTGGAATATCGATGGAGCTCGCCGTGTTCTTATCAATAACTTTGATCCCGGGAAAACATATCGTTTGTTTCAGGATATCAGTACAGGGGAACACTACTTTGTAGGTGAGGGAGTGCAGCTTCAAAATGAGATATTCAAGTATGGAGACTCTAAGGATACAGCGTTTGACGGTGTCGATCTCTATGATACACCTCAAAAGATGGTGCGTGATTCAATGACGGTGCTTTATAAGAAAGACCAGAAGCATTTTAAAGACTTGATCAAAAAACATCCTGAATTGTCTGACGATTTCAAAAAATATCGCAAAGCTAGTCTGGAAGTTAGTTACGCGTTAGATCGTCTGGTGGAAATTAATAGTTTAGATATAAACCTTGTGAATGAAATCGAAAGTAATATGCTGAAAGAGGATAATATATCAAGATATTTTTTCCCATTGATGTTTAATCAGTTGATTAGCCGAAGAAATATAATCAGCCCAATAGATGGAACGATTGCCTATTCTCTCGTCATAGATTCCGTAAGAAACGGACGCATAATATCCAATAGTGAGTATACTGCCGAAGTCGCACGGAAAATGAGGGAGGATGGGATTCTTCAAATCACAGATGAGGAGCTTGCCATACTAGAGACCGTCGATGACTGCTTAATGCAAACTGCAGCTGCTGCCGAAAAAGCCAAGAGTTTAAGTGAATTCTCGGCAATTCAAGATGAAATTCTTTCTGCAAATAAGACAAAAGAAGAAAATCAGCAGAAAATATTAGACCGTGTGAGGATTAATAAACGTTTATGGCGTAGTTACAGTATATTGATGAAATGTATTCATCTGCACGATTATGCCTGTCAACGTAATTATCCCGATATTATGAAAGATATGATTGTCACACAGTTCCTTTATAAAAATCTGAAACAAAATCCACAATCAATAACACCTGCTGTTCTTGCAAAAGCTTTAAGTCTTGTGAGTAATGAGCAATTCCGTAAACGTATCACTTTTCAAAATGAAATATATCTCAATCTTGAAGGAAAGACAATCGCTTCCAATAGTATCAAAGATAATGAATTGTTTAAGGAAATGAAAGATGGCAAAGATATTCTCGACAAAATCATAGCACCTTATCGTGGACGATACGTGTATTTGGATATTTGGGGAACATGGTGTGCTCCTTGTAAGCAAGCTCTGTCTGAATCCAAGGAACTGAAAGAAAAGTTGAAGGACTATGATATTGTCTATCTCTATCTTGCCAGCAAAAGCTCTGATGAGGCCTGGAAAAACGTCATCAAGGAATATCATCTGGATGGTGAGAATAATGTACATTACAACTTGCCTGCAGAACAGCAATCAGCCATTGAACGCTACCTTAATGTAACTGGTTTTCCCGTCTATAAACTCTTTGACAAGTCGGGCAAACTCTGCGATAGAGACGTTGATGCACGGTTCGGTTGTGGCGTTCTTATCAATTTGTTGGAGAATATGGAACAACAATAGGGATTAAGAGTCTTGTGCTCATTTAAATTATGTGAGAATTACCATGAAAATATATAAAGACGAATTTAAAATAGAGAGAATCTTTTTCTGTATTTGTTTGTCAGTTTTTTGCAACCCTTTGTATAGTCAGACTAACTTTGT
>DAIOSW010000013.1:0-25508 GCA_036752365.1 Prevotella sp. | reverse complement strand
GGCTTATGAATACGACCAGTGGGTGGCTGATCCTGTAGCTAGAGCTGCTGCTGTGGGACTGACTATGTATATGAATAGTGATGAAAAGAAGGTGAAAAACTGGTTTGCTGAAGGTGACAAGGGTATAACCGTAGGTTACCAGACTCCTGGCGGTTGGTATGTTCCAGCTCAAAATCCATGGGTTAATGGTGGAACCGGCTCTATAAGAACATTCTTTGATGCAGAACTTTTCGATAATGAATTGACTACTGTTGTTACCGACGGTACACTGAAAATAGGAATCAAGAGTGGTTTCCTCTGTTGGGGAGCTTTTGACAATGTTCGACTCACTTATGTTGGTCCAAACCGTGAGGACGGTGTTGCTCTCTTGCAAGGCAAGCTTGACGCAGCTACTACAGCTTTGACAAGTAAGATGAACGGTGAACTTAAAAAACAGTTACAGATACTTGCAGACACAAGTACCACCGTACTAAGCGACGAGAACTCTGAATTCATGACAATGATTATCTTGTCAAACAAACTAGCTAAACTTATGCCACAAGTTAACAGTAGCATTAACCGTTACAAAACTTTACATGTCATTGATTCTATCGTAGGAACAGCTGTTGTTAAGCCTGAGATTGTAGCTACTGAAGCAGGTGCTAAGCTTAAATCAGGATACGATGAGGCTACAGCAGTTTACGACATGGAATTCCCAACATATGTTGACAAAGACATCGATTCATTGTTCACAATTTTTGGTCAATACATGCTTGATGCACAAGCTAAAGCATACATCTCTCAGACTGGTGAAGTTACAACAGCATTGCTAAACCCATCATTTGACTTCGGCAACTCATTTGGTTGGGTTAATGATAGTCCTACCATTGATTTCAAGGAAGCTGAGGTTTACAATAGAACATTCAACATTTACCAGACTCTTCATGGTGTTCCAAATGGAACTTACGTAGTTAAGGCACAGGCATTCTTCCGCCCATTAACAGTTGCAGATGCAATTAGTCATTACAATGCAGGCACACCTGATGCTATTAAATCATTCTTGTATGCAAACGGCGATAGCGTAGCTGTTAAACACATTGCATTAGAGTCTTCACCAACTAAATTGTTCGACCATGGTGACTGGCAGACAGACTACGGTTACACTGTTGGAGCTGATTCGGCATACGTACCAGCATCTATGCACGGCGCAAGCATGTATCTTGCTCAAGGTAAATATGAGAATGAAATTACCACAAAAGTAACAGACAACACGTTGAAGATTGGTATCACCATGCCTGACGCAACTGGCAACAGAGACTACTGGACATTATTTGACAACTTCCGTCTTTACTATACTGATGCAAGCGGTGTAGAAAGCCTAGTAAACAATGGCAAGGCCGTTGCAGTTAAGATCTACGACGTAAATGGTATGCAGAAGTCTAAACTTTCTAAGGGATTGAATATCGTTAAGAAAGTAATGTCTGATGGTACAACAGTTGTTGAAAAGACAATGGTTAAGTAATAAAGATATAGAAATCAAGATCATCCTGATAACATTAAAATCATCAGGATGATCTTTAATAAAAGATTAATCTGATATAGCATCTTGCTGTATCAGATTTTTTTATACATAGAACATTCATCTTGAATTGTTTTTGGTTGATTTACAAGAGAGACAGATTGAATTTGTTCTCTCAAACAAATAAAAGGTTTGTGGAAATTTCGCAAAAGAAATAATTTATTATACTTTTGCACAAAATATATAGTTCTAAAGGTATTGAGATATGAAACAAGTGGATTACGTAAACGATGCAGTTGAACTGCTGAAGACGCTCATCGCCGCCCCATCAATAAGCCGTGAAGAGGATAAGGCGACTGATGCACTCATAAGATTTATAATCAAATGTGGGCTGCCATATAAACGCGAAGTAAATAACGTATGGATTATCGACCCACACTATGATGAAAATCGTCCTAACTTGCTGCTGAATGCCCATCTTGATACAGTAAAGGCCGTGGATTCATGGACACGTCATCCTTTTACTCCGACCGTGGAAGGAGATACCATCTATGGACTAGGCAGCAACGACTGTGGCGGAGGACTGGTTTCATTGTTACAAGTGTTTAGAATGCTTATCAAGAAAGAGCAAAAATATAACATAATCTATTTAGCTTCTGCTGAAGAGGAGATCTCTGGGAAGAATGGTATCGAGAGAGTGTTGCCAATGTTACCACCTATCGATGTGGCTGTCGTAGGTGAGCCGACCGGACTACAACCGGCAATCGCAGAGAAAGGTCTTATGGTCCTAGATGTAACTACCCACGGCAAATCTGGGCATGCTGCGAGAAACGAGGGCGTAAACGCAATTTATGAGGCTCTTGAGGATATTCAGTGGTTTAGAAACTACACGTTTCCGAAGAACAGTGAGGTTTTGGGACCAACCAACATGAACGTAACGATGATCAGTGCAGGGACTCAACATAATGTGATTCCGGATAAATGCACATACACTGTAGATATACGTAGTAACGAGAACTATACGAACAAAGAAATTTACGACTTTATATGTAGTAATGTAAAGAGTGAGGTTAAGGCAAGATCTTTCAGATTGAGTTCATCACATATAAATATCAACCACCCACTGATTAAAAGGGCTCTGGATATGAAATTAGTTCCGTTCGGATCGCCTACACTTTCAGATCAGGCACTAATGTCTTTCCCTTCTTTTAAGTTGGGACCGGGAGAATCATGTCGATCACACTGTGCTGACGAGTTTATCCGAATCAGCGAGATTGACGAGGCTATTAATTTGTATTTTAGATTATTTGACGGTATCAGTTTGAGATAAACAAAAAAGAGGACATTGAATGTCCTCTTTTTTGTTTATTTGTATTTCGGTTATCCTCCTATCCATGCTTCAGGATTCAACTTAACTGTCTCACGTCGGAGTTGAAACTGAAGTATATTATCGGAGCCTACAGTTCCTAATATTTGACGTGTGGATACCTGTTGACCACGATGGACACTTACAGAAGATAGATTACAGTAGACAGAGATGTAATTGCCATGACGAAGCATCACAACCATCGTACCTCCGAAGCCGAAGACTGCACTGACTTCACCATTGAAGATGGCACGGGCACGAGCTCCCGCCTGTCCTTGTATGTTAATTCCTTTATTATCAAGAGTGACATTTTTAAGACCGGCAACATTATACTGACCGTAATGGCTTACCACTCGATAACTACCGGTGATAGGCATAGGCAGACGACCACGGTTACTCTCGAAGCCACCACTGATACGGCGGTCCTGATTGTCCATAACCATCTGTTCTGGAGGTGCCTGACGGGTTTCAGCAATATCCTTGGCAGCATTAGCAGCATCATTCTGAGCTTTACGTTCTGCAGCGCGACGAGATTCCTCTGCATCACGAGCGGCCTGATCCGCAGTAGCTTTCTCAGCTGCACTTCTGCGAGCCGCTTCACGGGCCGCTGATTTTAGTCGTTCTTCCTCCGCTTTCGCTGCTGCTATCTTTCGGGCATTCTCACGAGCCTCTGCCTCGGCAGCAGCTTTCTTGGCAGCTAACTCTGCAACTCGTTTACGAGCCGCCTCGGCAGTAGCACGACGTTGAGCTTCAGCAGCAGCACGAGCACGGGCTCTAGCCACCTCCTGGGCAATCAGCTGATCAATCTTCGCGTTAAGGGCAGCATCCATCTTACGCTGTTGTGACAATACCGACTGGATTGTCTGTTGCTGTTGTTGGAGGGTAGAGACAACTTGTTTCTGCTCTGTCTGCTTTCCTTGAAGTTTGTTATGTTCCTGTCGATCTTTAACCAACAGAACTTTCTTTTGACCCTTAACTTGCATCAATTCGTCCTGTTTAGCTTGCACCTCAATCTGCTTGCTCTTGACAAGTTCACCCTGAGCTTTCTGATATGCAGCATATTCACGCACGAACCTCATTCGGCGATACATTTTGGTAAGACTCTTTGCACTGAAAACAAACATCAACTGCTTCTGTATCGAACGATTACGATACATATACTGCATTGACTTCATATAACGTTGCTTCCTCTCGTTGAGTTGCAACTGAAGAAGGTCAAGTTGTGACTGAAGTTGATTTATATTTCCATTGATAGATACGATATCGATCTGAATACCGGCAATGGATTTCTGACGCTCCTCTATCTCACTATTGATAACCATTAGATTCTGCAGTCGCTTTTTAACATTCTGCTGATTGGCCTTTAAGGCTCTCTCCTGTTCCTTGATTCTCTGCTGAATCTGTTTACGCTGGTTCTGAAGGCTTTTAATTGAGGTAACGGGGACTGCGGCTTTACTACGGGTGTGTGACTTTGATTTGCTTAACTTGGTTACCTTTGTAGTATTTGTCTTCTTACTCACGCCCTTTCGTGATTGGGCATAAGGTGAAATTGAAAAAACAAACAACAAAAGCAGAAATACCGGAATCCGTCTTATCATAATGTCATGAAACGTCTTAGAATCTCGTCGACTGTTACTTCTTTATACTTAGTGGACACTTGAGTACGAGTTTCCCAATCGGTCCCATTCTCCAAATTATTCAGTGTCATATTAATCTTTACTCCTTTCTTCGGAGTGGAAAAATCAATTTTCATCT
Organism: Prevotella sp.; assembly: GCA_036752365.1. Classification (GTDB taxonomy): domain Bacteria; phylum Bacteroidota; class Bacteroidia; order Bacteroidales; family Bacteroidaceae; genus Prevotella. The sequence goes on along the minus strand of DAIOSW010000013.1, from coordinate 20,889 downwards.
CAGTCGGGAACATCTTGCTGCCCATTGACTGAAATGCACTGTAATCCCAACTAAGCTGTGTCTTTCCACTGGCATCAGTATAAGCTATATTCGCCATATTAAGCAAACCGGTCTTATTATAGGCAAGCCATTTATATTTCATTGATCCGCGAGTAAGGGTGATAATGACATCATCTCCACCAAGCGTTGCACTATAATTATGAAGTGCCTCGTCGGTCACCTTATTCATTCCTGGCTGAAAGAGTTCGTTCCAAAACAGTGCCTGAAGCGAATAGAAGTTTAATCCACTCTGTTGAAGGAATGTAAGTTTATTATAATCGGCCTTGATAAATTGTTTATTGATACGATCAATTAGCAGGACATAATCCTTGGTAAATTCAAGTCGACCGGCCTCTACGAACCCAAATGCCATCAACTGTAATTGAATAACATCGTCGCGTTTCATACGAAGATTACCGGTAAGTGTAATATTTTGATTGCCGACTCCTACATTAAATTTTATTTTTGATGTAATGGTCTTTGCATATTGAGCATTATCGTTAACCTTTGTGAGGAATTGTCGCTGTTGGATAGAATCTTTTGCAACAGGAACTAGTGTTGTAACAACCTGCTTCTTGTGATGAAACAAATTGGTCACTGACTTTAATGCACCACAAGAACTGAACAACAAAGGTATTGTCATCATGACAACAACCTTAGAAATAGTTTGTAATTTCATTCTCTTATGTATTTTTTGAATTTTATTTTTCGGATAAGCAACTTGTTGTCTTTAGAGATATCTGCCGCACGCTTCCATAGTTCCACGGCCTTGTCAATATTTTTATTCAATGCATAGATATCACCTGCATGTTCGATAATGACCGCACTACTGTCAACATTGTTAATCAAAGCTTGATCTATGTACATTTTTGCAGCCTCATAACGTTTCTGAAGGAAAAGTATCCAGGCATAAGTATCAAGAAAAGTACTATTAGTAGGCTCTGCCTTCACTGTTTTATAACTCATCTGTTCTGCCCTACCAAGATCATTTCCGGTAAGACTGATGTAATAAGCATAATTATTGAGACAACCTATATTATCATCTTTCCACTGGAGACAGGAATCATAAGCAGCGAAAGCTTCTTTCTGACGTCCTTTATCGTGAAGGATATCTCCCATTACGGCATAGAAATCAGACACAATGGATGCATCACTCTGAGCAGTAATGACGCTGACACCCTTTTGGAATGTACGAAGAGCCTCATCGCTCATATTCTTCTGATAATATGCGAGTCCAAGATAATAATAGAATGGCATCTCATCAGGATTGTACTGAAGAGCTGGTCGACAAAGGGTGATAACGTCATCAAGATTCTTGGCTGACCACGCGTAGCCGATAAGTTGAAGGCGTGCATAAGCGTTTTCAGGTGCTATCGTAATGATTCTATGTAACACTGGAGCGACGCTATCTGCTGACATCTTCTTAAGTATCATATACGAAGCCAAAAGTTCTGTCATATCGGCATCGTTGGGAGAGACCGTAAGCACATCACGGAACAATTTAATAACCTTTGTACTATCTGCCCCATTTCGTTCATTATCAGAGACAATATTACGTAACAAATTTATCTTATCAGCAGTTTCGGTATTTTTGCTCGTGAGAACCTGATAAAGCATGGAGTTGTAAAGTGAATCGAGGCCCTTCTCCTTATAATAATCCATGAAGACCATCTTGGCCATCGTATTATCTGGTTCATTTTTAAGAACAGTACGGAGTATATCAAGTCCATCCTTCTCACGTCCAGTAGCAAGAAGCATCCTACCAATAGTTACCCGGTAACGAAGATCATTCGGGTATTTGTCGGCAAGGGCCTCCATCTCCTCAAACGCTTTCTTGGGCTTATTTTGATTGACATATATACGAAACTTCTCCTCAGAAAGTTTTTCGTTTTTTCCCTCTATTACCTCCATCCGGTTAAGGGTGGATATCATTTTGTCATAATCTTTATTTTGTGAATAAAGTGCATACAAATTATCCAAAAGATCAGAACGGTCGGGACGCTTATTTAAAAGAGATTCGTAGACGGCAATGGATTTATCGAGATGCCCATATCTGACATAATCGCCAGCTAGCTCTTCTGCATAATCAGTATTTTCTGGAGCTTTAGCAACTGCAGCCTCCATACTCCTGAGAACATTTGAAGTATCTTTGAGAGTTGAATAAAACTGCGACAAGGAATAATCAACTTCAGGTGCATCGGGGTTAAGCCGACGGCAATGTTGAAGAAGTTCGAAGGCAGAAGTACTATGATTTGATTCACTCATCCGTATAGCTTCAAGGTAGAAATAATTGAATTTCATCTGTTGCTTGGGTGTAAGATGACTTACTGCAGCTGTCGAGGCACCATCAATTGATTTTACTTTCAACAACTGACTTCCCTGTTTGCATGATGAAAACATCACCAATGCTACAAGGATAACTATACTGGAATATTTTCTCATCATCATTTTAATCCGGAATGGCCAAATCCCCCACTGCTTCTGTCTGTCTCGTCAAGAATATCTACTGCAACAAATGCCGCCTGTTCGCATTTAGAGATGACCATCTGTGCAATACGTTCGCTATTCTCAATAACAAAATCTTCATTAGAGAGATTGATCAAGATGATACCTATTTCGCCACGGTAATCAGCATCAATAGTTCCAGGAGTATTGAGCACTGTAACTCCCCTCTTAAGAGCCAATCCACTACGAGGTCTGACCTGTGCCTCGTAACCTACAGGAAGAGAGATATAAAGACCGGTCGGTATCAATCGACGTTCGAGAGGTTTCAGGGTAACAGGTTCATCGAGGTATGCACGCAAATCCATGCCTGCGCTCTGTTCCGTGGCATACTGAGGTAGTTGATTATTACTTTTGTTTACTACTTTTATCTGTATCATATATTGGGATTTCCTTATTTGATTTGCAAAAATAACCATTTATATTTATATACTAACATTTTTAGCATGAAAAAGAAAGAATTTTTCTAAAAATCCATTACTTTTGTAGCTATTATGATGGATTGGACAAAACTTATTTCAAATATCCGCTTAGGACAGGAAACACACCATCCCGAGCGCCATGACGACCGCACTGAGTTCAAACGCGATTATGATCGACTCATTTTTTCGGCACCTTTCAGACGTTTACAAAATAAGACTCAGGTTTTCCCTCTACCTGGAAGCATATTTGTACACAACCGTCTGACACATAGCTTGGAAGTAGCGACTGTGGGACGGTCGCTAGGGATGGATGTGTCACAACAATTGCTAAAAAAACATCCAGAACTCGTCGACTCACACGTGAGCGAGATCAGTTCCATCGTATCAGCGGCTTGTCTTGCCCATGACTTGGGCAACCCGCCTTTTGGCCATGCTGGTGAGAAGGCCATACAAACATTCTTTACTGAAGGGGCAGGAACCCAAATGAAATCAAAGGTTTCAGACATATTCTGGGATGATATAACCCACTTTGAAGGTAATGCGAATGCTTTCAGATTGTTAACTCATCGTTTCAAAGGCCGGAGACCGGGTGGATTTGTCATGACTTATTCATGCCTGGCGTCAATGGTGAAATACCCTTTTGCATCGTCACAGGCTCGCAATCATGGAAAATTCGGATTCTTTGATAGTGAACGGGGTATCTATGAGAAGATTGCAAAGAAGTTGGGGATCATAAGACTCTCAAAAGAGAACGAAGCTCCTCGTTATGTGCGTCATCCACTGGTATATTTAGTGGAAGCAGCTGACGATATCTGCTATGAAATCATGGATATTGAAGATGCTCATAAGTTAAGACTACTTACTTTCGAGGAAACCTCATCGCTATTGATGGCTTTCTTTGACAAATCAGAACGGGAAAGCATACACAGACGAATCGCCGAGGAGGGAGTCACTGACAATAATGAAAAAGTAGTTTATCTGCGTTCTTGTGTCATCGGACGACTGGTCAATGAATGCGTAACAACCTTTATTGAGAATGAGGAAAAAATTCTTAATGGGAACTTTTATGGTAGCATTATTGACAACATATCGACATCACAAAGAAATGCTTACAAAATATGCGCATCAACATCAATGGAAAAGATATACCGCAGCAAACCTGTGGTGGACATAGAATTGGCGGGATATAAAATCATGACGACATTGATGGAGCAGATGATCGACGCAGTGGATCACCCTGAACGGTTTTACTCCCAACAACTCATCAAAAGGGTTAGCAGCCAATACGACATTGAAGACCCTTACTTAGAAACGCGCATGATGGCTGTAATTGATTATATCAGCGGAATGACTGATATATATGCACTTGACGTCTATCAGAAGATAAATGGAATGAGTCTGCCTATCGTCTAAGAAGGAGAAAGAAAGACTATTCGTTCTCCTTATATATCACTTTATTAGCACCCGAAGTAATTTTAAGAGCCTCTGGATGCTCCTGAATAAAAGTGTCAATATGACGAATTCGCTTATTTTCTAATATTTAGTCGACTGCAATGAGAATACCTGTTTCCTCAACATCGCCAAATCCGTAGTTGATAGCAGTACCAAACATTTTCATCGTAGGACTTAATCCCATGTAAGCATTTACAAGTGGAGGAATATTATAACCAAGCATCCTGACCTCACGATTTAAAATACGATAATCATCTTTAAAAGATTTCTCGCAGAAGAGCTCCATTAGTTCATCCGGATCTGTCTCAATTTTAAGCGGTTTCATCGGAATAATCAGATTATCTTTGTCACCGAAATGTTTCTGAAGGAAATAAAGAATCATATCACGACCCTTACGCACATACGAAGGATACATGGTCATCTTGCCAAAGAAATATTTAACGTTTGGCATAATCACAGTCAATGCACCCAAGCCGTCCCAAAGATTATCAAGAGCGAAAAGACTTTTGGAATTCTGACGTGTATTCTGATATTCAAGTGACACAAAAGAACGCCCGAGTTCAATGGTCTGAGGCATATATTCTTTCATGAATTTGTCTGAAAAATGAAACATATGGCCCGTTGCGAGAATCGGTTGACCATTCTCGTCGATATTGACGTCCGTACCAAGTATGTAACGATAACCACCAACAATCTCTTCCGATTCAGGATTCCATACGACAAGTTGTTTATAACAGTTTTCCATCGTATCAAATTCATCTAAGTCCACCTCTTGACCCGTACCACCACCGGCAGCGCGAAATGCTATTTCACGTAAACGACCTATTTCTATTAATACATTTGGTGCATTATGCTGAGTCAAAATGTAAATTTCATTATGACTTTTATTTGTCATTCGCAGTTGTTTATCTGGTGTAAGTTCACTTTTAAGCAATTCTCTACTTACCGGTGCGACAATATCTTTCATATCTTTGATGTTATTTTCCTTATTTTTTTAGATCGTATACTTGGTTCTGAACATATTTAGCCCATTCCATAGGTGTCTTGCTCTTGTCGAATTTCTGCCAAGGTATCGGTTTACCAATCGTTATACGAAATTCTTTGTGTACGTTCTTATACATTTCGTCTACAAGATATAACATAGCAATATTCATTTTTAATCCTAGAATCTTACCGGCATTAGCAAGATTATAAAAGAAGTTAGAATTATGTCCACTAAAATGAATTGGAACTACATCACGATGTGTTTCCACGCTTTTTGTTATAAAAGTTTTCTTCCAGGGCAAATCACGAATTATGCCATTTTGACGACGAGAACAAAGTCCGGCAGGGAACATGATAATATGGTTATCACTCTTAAAACAAGCTTCCACCATTGCCGGGAACTGTTTTGCCTGAGTTCCAGTTTTATTAACAGGAATACAGAGAGGAGCCAACCCCGGCAAGTTCATTAGTAAGTCATTGACAAGATATTTCACTTTTCCTTCATAATGGCGACCAAGTATTGCACCAAGAGCCACACCATCTTCTCCACCAAGAGGATGATTGCTCACAAAGGTATAAAGATGACCATCGTCTTTGTTAGGAAGATTCTCCTCACCTTCAATTATTAGTGTCATATCAAGATAGTGTACACATTCTTCAAGCCAATCAACACCAACTTTATGCCTGCTTTCCCACAGAAATTTGTTAACCTCATCTTGATGCACGACATGCTTCAACCAATTATTCACAAAACTTGGCACATACTTAACTTTGTGCCCCATCTTGCTTTTAATTAATTCATCGATGTCGATTGTTTTCTCCGTAACACTACTCATCTTGTTAATACTAACGAACTGCAAAAATAGCGTAACTTTTTTAAAATTCATTGTTTTTTCTTAAAAAAAAGTCTAAAATATGATTTTTTGTTTGTTCTGTGCTCCCTCTTATTTTATTTAGCAGAAAGCGATATGCGTATTTCCATTTAATTATTATTTTCGATTTGACTCTTATCATATAATTGACCGGCAATTCTAAATGCTATATTCGTCATTAAAACGACACCTTAATAACATAATATCTACTATCTTCAAAAGAAATAGCGACAAGGTCATATAATACTAATAATCAGGCGATTAAAAGCATATAAAAGGGCATTCTAAAAGCGTCAATAAAATAAAATAATAAAATAGAAAAAATATTGTGGCGAATTGTGGCGAATTGTGGAGGAAAATATGTACCTTTGACCCGGAATTCTTTATAAAGATGTACGTATGAGGTTTTTAGGGAACATTGAAGCAAAGACAGACTCGAAAGGAAGGGTTTTTCTACCAGCCATGTTTCGCAAAGTACTGCAAAATGCAGGCTTTGAGAAGATGGTAATGAGGAAAGACGTTTTCCAATCATGCCTTGTACTCTATCCCGAAAACATATGGAATGAACAAATGGATACGCTACGTTCTAGGCTTAACAGATGGAACGCCACACACCAGCAAATATTCCGGCAGTTCGTTTCGGATGTAGAAATAATAACTTTAGATGGGAACGGCCGATTCCTCATACCAAAACGATATCTCAAAATGACCAACATCGTACAAGATGTAAAATTTATGGGCATGGGCGATACAATAGAAATATGGAGCTTGAACGAAACTGAGCAACCTTTTATGGAACCAAAACAGTTTGGCGAGGCTTTGGAAAACATAATGACAGACAACAAAGAACAATGACTGTTACAGTGCCTTCATATCACGTGCCAGTACTCTTAAAGGAGAGTATTGACGGGCTTAACATTAAGCCTGATGGAATCTATGTGGATGTTACCTTTGGAGGGGGCGGCCACAGTCGTGAAATATTAAAAAATCTATCCGAGAAAGGGCATTTGTATAGCTTTGACCAGGACGCCGACGCTGAGAGAAACATCGTTGACGACAACCGATTCACATTCGTAAGAAGTAATTTCAGGTATCTGAAGAACTGGATGAGCTACTATAAAGTGGACCATATCGATGGACTGCTGGCAGATCTTGGCGTCTCAAGTCACCATTTCGACGATGAAGCAAGAGGTTTCTCTTTCAGATTTGACGCCCCTCTTGATATGAGAATGAATAAACGGGCTGGTAAGAATGCAGCAGATATCATCAACAGTTACAGTGAAGAGAAACTCGCAGACATATTCTATTGCTACGGTGAGCTGAAGAACTCCCGACGGATAGCTGCCGCCCTATCGGCAGCGAGAGCTATTAAACCAATTAGTACTACATCTGAATTTATGCAGGCTGTGGAAAAACTATTTATCCGGGAGAGGGAAAAGAAAGAAATGGCAAAATTGTTCCAGGCTCTGCGCATCGAAGTAAATCATGAGATGGATGCACTCAAAGAGATGTTGAACGCAGCTATAGAAGTGATGGACGAAAAAGGACGTTTGGTAGTTATTACTTATCAATCTCTGGAAGATAGAATTGTAAAGAACATCATGAAGACTGGGAATGCCGAAGGAAAGACAGAGAAAGACTTCTTTGGTAATGTGAACAGCCCACTTACTTTGGTCAATAATAAAATTATCACTCCCGGTGATGATGAGTTGCAACGCAACCCACGTAGCCGAAGTGCAAAACTGAGAATAGCTGAAAAGAAAGATGACAGACGAAGAGATTAAAATATCAGAAGAGAAAGAGATTAAGAACACTCTTGAGTCGATTAAAGCTCTTGCATCAGACGATGAATCACGGCAACAAAATATCACCCTCAGGGAAATCCTCGGTGGTGACATTCTGAATGCTCGGGTTATTCGACGTCAGATATGGGTCATCGTCCTCATCGTAGGAATCACTATTATATATATAGGTAACAGGTATTGCAGCCAAAAAGAACTTATTGAGATAGATAAACTGACTAAGGAACTACGGGATTCAAAATACAAAGCCTTATCAAGTTCGAGCGACTTAACAGAAAAATGTAGAGAAAGTCATGTGCTGGAAATCCTGCGTGCCAATCAGGACAGCACTCTTCATATAGCCGACCAACCACCATTTATTATTAACATACCCGAAGAATGAATTATTTCGACAATCATAAGATAATGCCCCGATACTTTGCGATAGCAATCGTGATGTCGATATTGGGTGTGGCAACTATTGGCAAGGCTTTCTATATTATGACGGCAAAAAAGAACTATTGGATGCAGGTTGCTGACAGGCTAAGAAAAGATAGTGTCAGCATTAAACCCGTCAGAGGTAACATTCTTAGTTGCGACGGACAGTTGATGGCCAGTTCTATTCCCGAATACAAGATTTACATGGACTTTGATGTAGGGGGTACTAAAAAAGACTCGATATGGAAAAGCAAAGTAGACTCAATATGTATCGGATTGAACAAAATATTTCCAGAAAAGTCAATAGCAGATTTTAAAAGGGATCTATGTGAAGGGCAGAAACAACACAATAAGAATTGGCCAATCTGGCCAAGACGTATTGACTACAATATCTATACTGAGGTTAGGAAACTTCCTCTACTGAACATGCCTGCATATAAGGGAGGATTCCATTCGGAAATATTCAACTCACGCAAACGACCATTCGGGACACTTGCCCAACGTACCGTGGGCGACATGTACGGAGAAATAGACTCAGCCAGATGCGGACTGGAACTTTCATATAATAAAATACTGCGCGGTTGCAGCGGACTATCAAGACGTAGAAAAATTATGAACAAGTTCCTGAGTATTGTGGACAAACCTCCTGTAGACGGTGCCGATATCGTAACGACAATTGACGTAAGCATGCAGGACTTGGCCGAAAGAGCACTTCTAGACGAATTGAAAGAAATTAACGGTAACGTGGGTGTAGCTATATTGATGGAAGTACAAACAGGAGACGTGAAGGCTATTGTCAACATGACAAAATGCAAGGACGGCGAATACCGTGAAATCAAAAATAATGCGGTGAGCGACCTTATGGAGCCAGGATCTGTATTTAAAACAGCATCAATAATGGTAGCTCTGGATGACGGAGTGGTAGATACCATGTACACTGTTGATACCGGTGGTGGTGTGTGGCCGATGCATGGTCGACTAATGAAAGACCATAACTGGAGGCGCGGTGGTTATCAAGTTCTAACTCTGCCATGGACTTTGAAATACAGTTCAAATATCGGAGTAAGTCGTATCATTGATGATCATTATGGAAAAAATCCTGAAAAATTTGTCGAAGGTATCTATCGAACAGGATTAGCTAGTGATCTTAAAACTCCATTTATTGGTTCTACAAAACCAAGAATCCGATTCCCGAGAAAGAATAAACGAGGAGAATATTCAAACTGGAGCAAGACAGCACTTCCCTGGATGAGTATCGGCTACGAAACACAGATTCCACCGATCTCAACACTGGCATTTTACAATGCAATAGCAAATAACGGTAAAATGGTACGTCCAAGATTTGTCAATAAGGTTATTAAAGGGGATGAAGTTATTGCAGACTTCCCTGTTGAAATAATAAAACCAAAGATTTGCAAAGAAAAGACATTACGCGAAATCCAACGTATTCTAGAAGAGGTGGTAAGTGAAGGTCTCGGGAAAAAAGCTGGTTCTAAAGCATTCAAAGTGGCTGGAAAGACGGGTACTGCACAAATAGCAGGAAAGAACGGATACAAATCGGGCGAGGTGAATTATCTGCTGAGTTTTGCTGGTTACTTTCCTGCCGACAACCCTAAGTACAGCTGTATTGTTTGCATCCAGAAGACAGGACTCCCAGCTTCAGGCGGAACGATGAGTGGTGCCGTATTCCACGTAATCGCTGAAGGGGTCATGGCACGCAATCTGAAACGTAATGTTGTTGATGCACGAGACTCTATTTCGATTCTTGTCCCTGATGTAAAGAATGGAAATATTATGGCCGCCGACTATGTACTGAGCAACCTTGGCATCAAAACAAATACAAGTTGGGGTGGCTCCTATGCAAACGGGAATCCTATATGGGGGAAAACGACCCGCAACAACAACTCAGTAATTCTACAACAACAGCATACAAAATCGAACATTGCACCCGATGTAACCGGAATGGGAGCACGCGATGCTGTATTCATTATGGAGAGCCGTGGGTTAAAAGTAACCCTCAACGGACGTGGCAAAGTGATCTCACAAAGTTATCCTGCAGGAAAAGTGATTATGAAAGGATGTAGATGCCACCTGGAGTTGAAATAAAAATAAAAAAGAATAAACAACAAAACAATATATTATGGAACTAGAAAAATTGCTCAAGAACGTTAAACCACTGTTTATAGAAGGTAATACAGAGGTTGACATCACCGGAGTAAACATTGATTCAAGGCGAATCAAACCCGGGCATTTGTTTGTAGCAATAAGAGGTACTCAGGTTGACGGCCATACATTTATTAAAAAAGCCGAAGAACTTGGTGCCGTAGCTGTTTTATGTGAGGAAATTCCTGAGGTTAAAAAGGATGGGGTTACTTATATCTGTGTTAAATCAACAGAAGATGCTGTAGGTAAAGTGGCTACCGCATTTTATGGAGATCCAACCTCAAAGTTAAAACTTGTAGGTGTGACAGGCACAAATGGAAAGACAACTATCGCTACATTATTATATAATATGTTCCGTAAATTCGGATTTAAATGCGGGCTTCTTTCTACGGTCTGCAACTATATTGATGGAGAAGCCATTCCTACAGACCACACTACACCTGACCCAATAGAACTGAATGAATTGTTAGGACGAATGGTAGCTGAAGGATGCGAATATGCATTCATGGAATGCAGTTCACATGCCATTGCCCAGAAACGTATCGGTGGTCTAAAATTCGTGGGAGGCATATTTACCAACTTGACGCGTGACCATCTAGATTACCACAAAACTTTTGAGAACTATCGTGATGCCAAGAAAGCTTTTTTCGATGGATTATCAAAGAACGCCTTTGCTATTACTAACGTCGATGACAAAAATGGCATGGTAATGGTACAAAACACAAAAGCGACAGTGAAGACTTACTCAATAAGAACATTAGCCGACTATAAAGCTAAGATTCTCGAATGCCATCTCGCAGGTATGTATCTCGAAATCAACGGACATGAAGTAGGCGTACAATTTATTGGTAAATTCAATGTCAGCAACCTATTAGCTGTTTATGGAGCATCAGTTATGCTTGGTCAAAAGCCAGAAAATATATTACTTGAATTAAGCACAATGCAAAGCGTAAACGGACGTCTACAACCATTGCACTCTCCTGAAGGTTATACTGCTGTGGTAGATTACGCTCATACGCCTGATGCACTTGAGAATGTTCTAGTCACGCTCAATGAGGTTGTAGACGGGAAAGGGCATATCATCACAGTATGCGGTGCCGGAGGCAATCGTGATAAAGGGAAACGACCACTGATGGCTCAAGAAGCTGTTAAACAGAGTGACAAGGTTATCATCACTAGTGATAATCCTCGTTTTGAGGAACCACAGGATATCATCAACGACATGTTGGCCGGTCTCGATTCAAAGCAGATGAAAAAAGTAATAAGCATCGTCGACCGCAAAGAAGCTATACGCACAGCTTGTATGATAGCCCAAAAGGGAGATATCATACTCGTAGCAGGAAAAGGACATGAGGATTATCAGGATGTCAAAGGAGTAAAACATCACTTCGATGACAAAGAAATAATCAGCAATATCTTTAAGGAGCAAGAACAATAAATTAAACTAGACAACTTATGCTTTACTATATATTCCGTTTTTTTGAGCAGTTCGGTATTCCCGGCTCACATATGTGGGCGTATATCTCATTCCGTGCATTACTTGCCCTCATCCTTTCATTGACGATATCGGCATGGCTTGGTGAGAGATTTATTAAATTACTAAATCGTAAGCAGATAAGTGAAACTCAGAGGGATTCTAAGATTGACCCGTTCGGTGTTCAGAAAAGAGGTGTGCCGTCAATGGGTGGCATTATTATCATCGTTGCTATCCTCATTCCCTGCCTGCTACTAGGACGAATAAGAAATATCTATCTCATTCTGATGATCATAACAACAGTGTGGCTCGGCATTCTCGGTTTTCTCGATGATTACATCAAGATATTCAAAAAAGACAAAGAAGGTTTACACGGTAAATTTAAGATTATTGGACAGATTGGACTGGGGTTAATTGTGGGACTTACTCTCTATCTAAGTCCAGATGCAATGGTTCGAGAAAATGTCTCTTTCGAGAAGCATGGACAGGAGATCGTAGTTACTCACGAGAAAAGTCTATCGAAATCAACAAAGACCACCATTCCTTTTGTTAAAAATAACAATCTGGATTACTCGGAGGTGATGAGCTTCTGTGGAAAATATAAGGATGCTGCAGGATGGATTCTCTTTGTGGTGATTACCATATTAGTGGTCACCGCAGTATCAAACGGTGCCAATCTGAATGACGGTATGGACGGCATGGCTGCGGGTAATTCGGCTATCATTGGAGTCGCGTTAGGAATCCTTGCCTATGTATCAAGCCACATAGAATATGCAGCATATCTTAATATCATGTACATTCCCGGATCACAGGAATTAGTGGTTTTCATTTGTGCATTTGTAGGGGCACTGATAGGATTCTTATGGTATAACGCTTATCCCGCACAGGTATTTATGGGCGATACAGGCTCACTAACCATTGGAGGAATTATTGCCGTATGCGCAATCATTATACATAAGGAACTTCTTGTGCCAATATTATGTGGTATATTCCTTGTTGAAAGTCTAAGTGTAATTTTACAAGTCGAATGGTATAAATTAGGTAAACATAAAGGTATTAAGCAGAGGATTTTCAAACGTACGCCAATACATGATCATTTCCGTACACAACAGTCACAGCTGGATCCCGAGTGTCGTTATATATGGAAACGTCCTAACGGTGTATACCACGAAGCAAAAATAACAGTGCGTTTCTGGATCATAACTATAATTCTTGCGGCACTGACAATCATAACATTGAAAATAAGATAAAAGATATACCAATGAAAAGAATAGTAATATTGGGAGCTGGCGAGAGCGGAGCAGGAGCTTCCGTTCTAGCGAAAAAAGAAGGGTTCGACGTATTCGTTTCCGACATGTCGGCTATCAAAGACAACTATAAAAAGTTGATGGATGACCATAATGTAGAATGGGAAGAAGGTCAACATACGGAAGAAAAGATACTTAACGCAGATGAAATAATTAAGAGCCCGGGCATTCCGGAAAGTGCACCGATGATCGTCAAAATAAAGGAAAAACAGATTCCTATCATTAGTGAAATAGAATTTGCCGGACGTTATACAAAATCAAAGATGATATGTATCACAGGAAGTAACGGTAAGACGACTACGACATCACTTATCTATCATATCTTCAAAACTGCCGGTTATGATGTCGGACTAGCTGGGAACATTGGCAAAAGCCTAGCTCTGCAAGTTGCAGAAGATCCACATGATTATTATATTATCGAACTGAGTTCATTCCAATTGGACAATATGTATAAGTTCCGTGCAAATATCGCTATTCTGCTTAATATCACACCCGACCATCTGGATCGATATGACAACTGCATGCAGAACTATGTAGATTCAAAAATGAGAATTCTACAGAATCAGACAGCTGATGATGCCTTCATCTACTGGAATGATGATCCAATTATCAAACAGGAACTGAACAAATATGGCATTAAAGCACGAATGTGCCCATTCTCGGAGATTAAAGAAAAAGGTGCCATTGGTTATATAGAAGAAGGACAATATAAAATAGAGATGCCAACTCCTTTTAATATGGAGCAGGAAGAGTTGAGCCTCACTGGTAAACACAATATATACAATTCACTTGCTGCAGGTATCTCAGCAGATCTTGCCGGTATCAAAAAAGATATCATACGGAAAAGCCTTAGTGACTTCCCCGGTGTGGAGCATAGACTGGAAAAAGTCACTAAAGTACGTGGCGTAGAGTATATAAATGATTCGAAAGCAACAAATGTTGATGCATGCTGGTATGCTCTGGAAAGTATGAAAACACCTGTAATCCTTATTCTTGGAGGTAAAGACAAAGGAAATGACTACAACGCCATCAAAGAGCTCGTGAAAAAGAAATGTGTAGGACTTATATATTTAGGGGCAGACAATACAAAGCTTCACAATTTCTTCGATGGCATGGGAATTCCGGTACAGGATACACACTGCATGAAAGATTGTGTAAACGCATGCTACGAAATGGCTAAACCGGGCGATACGGTGCTGCTTAGTCCATGCTGTGCCAGCTTCGATCTTTTTAAAAACATGGAAGATCGCGGGGAACAATTTAAAAACCTTGTAAGAAACTTATAGAATCGCTTAATATAGAACGATGAGTAAAAAGATTAATAACATATTCAAAGGTGATAAGGTCATCTGGATGGTGTTCTTCTTCCTATGTATGATAAGCATCGTAGAGGTATTCAGTGCTTCAAGCGAACTTACCTACAAGAATGGTAGTTTTGCTGCCCCTATCGTCTTTCATTGCCTGATGTTGTTCTTCGGTACATTCATCGTTGTCGTGGTTCACAATATCCCATGTCGTTACTTCAAACTCGTCACGCCTTTCCTGTTAATAGTATCTTTTGTCACACTAGTATGGGTGCTTGTGGCAGGACAGAGTACTAACGGAGCACAACGGTGGGTGAGCTTTCTGGGGGTTCAGTTTCAGCCATCAGAAATAGCGAAAGGAACAATGATACTAATAACAGCACAGATTCTGAGTGCAATGCAGACAGAACACGGTGCAGACAAACGAGCTTTCGGCTGGATTCTAGGCATATCATTTTTTATCATTGCACTGATCATACTAGAAAATTTCTCAACAGCAGCTCTGCTAGGCTTCGTCATTCTACTGATGATGTTTATTGGAAGGGTACCATTGATCCAGTTGGGCAAACTTCTAGGAGTAATAATGCTGGTAGCAGGTTTGTTTATTGGACTGATCATGCTCACTGGAGACGATACAAAGTTAGACAAGAAAGGTCAATTAACAGAACAGATAGAACAACCAACAAAGAAAAAAACCACGTTGGAAAAGGTATTCCACCGTATGGACACATGGAAAGCTCGTATTCATAAGTTTACCAGCGAGAAAGAACCAACACCCAAGGAATACGACCTCGACAAGGATGCACAGATAGCTCATGCTAATATTGCTATAGCTTCGTGCAACTTCATCGGAAAGGGACCAGGAAATTCAGAAGAACGTGACTTCCTGTCACAGGCTTTCTCCGATTTCATTTTTTCAATCATAATCGAAGAAATGGGACTAGAGGGTGGATTGGCTGTTGTATTCTTGTACATCGTATTACTATTCAGAACAGCTCGTATAGCCAGCCGTTGCGAGCGTAATTTCCCGGCCATGTTGATCATGGGACTAGCCTTGCTGCTAGTATCCCAAGCTCTATTTAATATGCTCGTAGCTGTAGGATGGGCCCCTGTGACGGGACAGCCTCTACCGCTAATAAGCAAAGGTGGAACTTCCACGCTTATCAATTGTGCATATATTGGTGCCATACTGAGCGTGAGTCGATATGCCAAGAGGAAAGATATAGTTGATCCGGACGAAGTAAAGAAAGAGTCAACGGAATACTATAGTGAATAAAATCTGTAATAACTTGATAAAATAAGAAATATTTTAATTACTTTTGCGGAAATAAACAAAAAGTATTATGAATGAGGAATTAAGAATAATCATCAGTGGTGGTGGAACAGGAGGTCATATATTTCCTGCCGTATCTATTGCAAATGCTATTAAACTACTTAGGCCTGATGTAAAGATATTATTCGTCGGAGCTTTAGGACGTATGGAGATGCAACGGGTACCTGCTGCAGGTTATGATATCAAGGGACTTCCTATATGCGGATTCAACCGCAAAAATCTAATGAAGAACTTCATGGTACTTTTTAAGATATGGAAAAGTCAACGTATGGCAAAAAACATCATACGCGGTTTTCAACCAATGGTCGCAGTAGGAGTCGGCGGATATGCCAGTGGACCAACACTTAACGAGGCTGCAAGCATGAATATCCCTATTCTTATTCAAGAACAGAATTCTTATGCAGGAGTAACAAATAAACTGCTTGCAAAGAAAGCGGCAAAAATTTGCGTAGCTTATGAAGGTATGCAACGTTTCTTTCCTGCAGACAAAATTATCATGACAGGAAACCCTGTGCGACAGAATCTATTGGAGAATAACATATCTAAAGAAGATGCTATTAAAGATTTTGGACTCGATCCCCTCAAAAAAACTATACTTATCATTGGTGGTAGTTTAGGGGCACGCACCATCAATGAAAGCATACTCAACAATATAAACATTGTCGAATCTTCTGGTGTACAATATATTTGGCAGACAGGGAAATACTATAATAAAGAGATTATGGAGGCATTGGCAAAACATAAGAACTTACCAATGTTATACGTTACCGACTTCATCTCTGATATGGGAAAGGCCTACACAGCTTCCGACTTGGTAATCAGCCGTGCTGGTGCCGGCAGTATTTCTGAGTTTTGTCTGCTTGGCAAACCGGTAATCCTAGTCCCTTCACCTAATGTTGCAGAAGATCACCAGACAAAAAATGCACTTGCACTAGTTGAAAAGCAAGCAGCTCTTTACGTAAAAGATTCTGAAGCCGTAGAAAATCTTCTTAAAATAGCAAATTCTACTGTCAATGATACTGACCAATTGAAAAGCCTTAGTAAGAATATTCTTAAAATGGCTTTACCCGATTCTGCAGAGATCATAGCGAAAGAGGTGATAAAACTCGCAGAAAGAAAAAAATGAATATGGAACTAAAAGATATAAAATCCGTTTATTTCGTCGGTGCCGGAGGCATTGGCATGAGTGCAATTGCACGTTACTTTATTTCCAAAGGCCTTGTTGTCGGTGGTTATGATAAGACGCCGTCTGCTCTAACAAAAAGACTGGAGAGCGAAGGTATGCTCATCCATTATGAAGAGAATGTTGACGAAATTCCTCACGCTTGCCGTGACCCGAAGTCGACACTTGTTGTTTATACTCCTGCTATACCTACTGAGCACAAGGAATTAGTATTTTTCCGTGAAAATAATTTTGAAATAGAAAAACGAGCACAGGTATTGGGCTCTCTGACCCGTTTACACAAGGGGCTTTGTGTAGCAGGCACACACGGGAAAACGACGACATCAACTATGACTGCACACATATTACACCAAAGTCATCTGGACTGCAATGCATTCTTAGGTGGAATATCGAAAAACTATGGGACCAACTACATTCTCAGCGAGACAAGTGAGTTCGTAGTTATTGAGGCAGACGAGTTTGACCGTTCATTCCATTGGTTACGCCCGTATATGAGTGTCATCACCTCTACCGATCCTGACCATCTTGACATATATGGGACAAAAGAAGCCTACCTCGAAAGTTTTCGTCATTATACCACATTAATCCAACCCGGAGGGGCTCTCATTATACACAAAGATCTTGAGATGAAAGCTGATATTCAGGATGGTGTTAGAGTATATGAATACAGCCGTAACGAGGGAGACTTCCATGCTGAAAATATTGTTATCGATAATGGTGAAATATCCTTCGACTTGATCTCACCCATAAATAATATAACGAATATAAAATTGGGACAACCGGTGCCTATTAATATAGACAACAGCATCGCAGCAATGGCTTTAG
Organism: Prevotella sp.; assembly: GCA_036752365.1. Taxonomy (GTDB): domain Bacteria; phylum Bacteroidota; class Bacteroidia; order Bacteroidales; family Bacteroidaceae; genus Prevotella. The sequence goes on along the minus strand of DAIOSW010000013.1, from coordinate 2,810 downwards.
CACAACTAAGCGGATGCACCGATGACGAGATTCGTTACGGAATGAGTACATACGGGGGCGTGGAACGACGTTTCGATTTCAAAATAAAGAATGATAAAATTGTCTTTCTGAGTGATTACGCTCATCACCCACAGGAGATTCTGGAAAGTGCAAAAAGCATACGAGAGTTATATAAAAACAGAAAAATAACAGCAATGTTCCAGCCACATCTGTATACAAGAACACGTGACTTCTACAAGGATTTTGCTGACAGTCTAAGTTTACTTGATGAGGTGATACTACTCGATATTTATCCAGCACGTGAAGAGCCTATCCCCGGAGTAACATCTAAACTCATCTACGATAACCTTCGCTCTGGAATAGAAAAGAGTCTGTGTAACAAAAATGATATTATGGACTTGGTAAAGAATCACGACTTCGACGTACTTATCGTATTAGGTGCGGGCGATCTTGACAATTACGTTCCTGAAATAACAAAGATATTGCAAGATAGATGAAATTCACGTGGAAGAAAACGCTCTTAGTCATATCTGCCGTTGCTCTAGTGGCATATCTGATTTTCGCAGTGACTGTACTCAACCGTCCTGACGAAAACAAGAAGTGCACTGGTGTCGAGCTTAGTATTAGTGATGAGACAGAAGACGGTTTCCTTAATGTGAATGAAATAAAACAAATTCTGAAAAAGAACGACATCTATCCACTGGGGAAACAGATCAATGAAATCGACAGTAGAGAAATAGAAAACGTTCTCAAAAAGAGTCCTTTCGTTGAAACAGCAGAATGTTACAAGACACCTGGTGGGCACGTGTGTATCGAACTTACACAGCGTATGCCTGTGATCAGAATCAAAAGTGTAAATGGAGAGGACTATTATATTGACGACCAAGGGGGTATCATGCCAAATGTAAAATACATTTCAGACATCGCCATTGCTACAGGTTTTATATCGAAGAGATATTCGAAGACATATCTTACCGATATTGGCAAATATCTTCTCGAAGATAAGTTTTGGCAGCAGTGTATTGAACAAATAAATGTTCTACGAGACGGAAGTATTGAGATGATACCTCGAATAGGCGAGCATGTAGTATACTTAGGCCGACCTACATGCATCCAACAGAAGTTGGAGCGATTAAGAAAATTCTACAAATATGGTCTAAATCAAGTGGGATGGAATAAATACTCGTACATCAGCCTAGAATTTGAGAATCAGATAATCTGTAAAAAAAGACAAAATATATAAAGTATGGCAGCAAAGGAATTTATCGTAGCTATCGAATTGGGGTCATCAAAGGTGACCGGCATAGCTGGAAGGAAGAACCTGGACGGAAGTATATCTGTCCTTGCACTTGCACAAGAGGATTCTTCCTCTTTCATACGTAAAGGCGTGGTTTATAACATCGACAAGACCGCTCAATGCCTTACGAATATCGTTAAGAAACTGACAACAACACTTAAAACAAATATATCAAAAGTATATGTCGGTGTGGGTGGACAGTCTCTACGTAGCATTAGAAATATAATAACCAAAGAACTACCCGAAAATACTTTGGTAACGACTGACATGGTTATTAATCTTATGGATTCAAACCGCGACATGAAATATCCAGAACAGGAAATTCTGGATGTGGCAGTACAGGAATACAAGGTGGATAGCCAACTACAGACAGACCCAGTCGGAATACAATGCAATCATTTGGAAGGTAACTTTCTGAATATTATAGCACGCAATACTGTATATAAGAATCTAAATAAATGTTTTGAAACGGCAGGAATAACAGTTGCAGAAATGTATATGGCACCTATTGCACTGGCAGACAGCGTCCTTACAGAAGCAGAAAAACGCTCTGGATGTGCATTGGTTGATATCGGTGCCGACACTACAACTGTGTCTGTCTTCAATAAGAATATTCTCCGCCATCTAGCTGTTATCCCACTAGGAGGAAACAACATTACAAAGGATATCGCTTCTTTACAAATGGAAGAGAGCGATGCTGAAAAGATGAAAATCAAATATGCTTCTGCTTTCACTGATAATAACGACATCGACAATACTCTTATGCTATCAATTGATGAAGATCGTAACGTGGAGAGCCGTAGATTTGTTGAGATAGTGGAAGGACGATTGGAGGAAATTATAGAGAATGTCTGGTTTCAGATTCAAAGTTCTGACTATTACGACAAGCTTCTCGGTGGAATTATTCTGACCGGAGGAGGGTCTAACATGAAGGACATAGAAATGGCATTTGTCAACCATACACATATTGAGAAAATAAGAATTGCTAAGTTCGTCACCCAAACCATCAACTCAAACAACCCTGAGATAAACAATAAAGATGGTAAAATGAATACGATTCTGGGAATATTGGCGAAAGGCGATATGAACTGTGCCGGAGGGGAAATTGATCCGAATGGAAATAGTTTGTTTGAGCAACATCATCTGGAGATGGCAACTGAAGCCATTAAACCCAGAAGTGCTACAGATATTGCCCCAGGTGTAGTACGAACTGAAGCTGAAAAACAGAAGATTGAAGAAGAGAAAAGAAAAGCGGCAGAAGAAGCAGAACGTATTGCTGCAGAAGAAGCTGCAAGAAAAATAAATGAAGAGAAAGAAAAACGAAAGCAACAAAAGAAAAACAGTTTGCTGAACAAAGCTATTGATGGACTTAAGAAATTCTCGAAAAAAATCGTTGAAGATGAATAATTTAAGAAAAGACCTTTAAACAGATATAGATATGGAAGAAAGTAAAGTTAAACCCGATATTCTGGACTTCGGAAGTGACGAGATTGTACAACCTATTATTAAGGTC
>DAIOSW010000012.1:0-25576 GCA_036752365.1 Prevotella sp. | reverse complement strand
GGCAATTGTCATTAGTGCGTTTGATCCAGTCCGTCGTGAAGTTGCACGTTTAGCGTTGCATCAACTTGTTGCTGATGGCCGTATTCATCCTGCACGTATTGAAGAAGTAGTTGCTAAGGTTAAGAAACAACTTGATGATGAGATTATCGAAACAGGTAAACGTACCGCTATTGACCTTGGAATCCACGGTTTGCATCCCGAGCTGATCCGTATCGTAGGTAAGATGAAGTACCGTTCCAGTTATGGACAGAACTTGCTTCAGCACGCTCGTGAGACAGCCAATCTCTGTGCCGTTATGGCTAGTGAGTTAGGACTGAATCCTAAAAAGGCAAAACGTGCAGGTTTACTTCATGATATAGGTAAGGTTCCTGATGAGGAACAGGAATTACCACATGCTCTATATGGAGCAAAACTGGCTGAGAAATTTAAAGAAAAACCAGATATCTGCAATGCTATAGGTGCTCACCATGATGAGGTGGAGATGAATACCATGCTTGCTCCAATCGTTCAGGTGTGTGACGCTATCAGTGGTGCTCGTCCTGGTGCTCGTCGTGAGATCGTCGAAGCATATATTAAACGTCTGAATGACTTGGAAGCTATTGCTATGAGTTATCCTGGAGTAACAAAGACTTATGCTATTCAGGCTGGTCGTGAATTACGTGTTATCGTTGGAGCAGAAAAGATGGATGATAAGCAAAGTGAGGCTCTAAGTGCTGAAATTGCAACTAAGATTCAGAACGAAATGACGTACCCTGGACAGGTTAAGATTACAGTTATACGTGAAATACGTAGCGTAGCTTACGCAAAATAATTGAAAGATAATTTTAGGGCAGTTGCATTTATGTAACTGCCCTATTCTTTTTATACCTTCTTAGTTATGGCCGACAATTATTTAGAGAATCATTATGACAGTTATCTGTCGAAGAAACAAAAGTGGGAAAAATCCATTAAAAATGGAACATTGAAAGCCCGGAAGATGAAGGAACAAATAAGTAACGCCAAGTCTTCTGGTAAATAAGGGATATTGTATTATAAAAATACGATATCCCTTATTTCGTATATCCATCTTTTTATATTAAATTGAAGTAATAAATATGTTTTTCTCAGAATTTTATATCTGATGTATCATATATTGTGTAACTTTGTAAACCAAAAGTTTTTTATATGATATTAATAGCCGACAGTGGTTCCACTAAAACAGACTGGTGTCTTGCGGATAGAGGAATGATAGTGTCTCGTAAGGACACACAAGGGATAAATCCTTTTCATCAGGATGAAGATGAGATAAACCGTATTATTATTGAAGAATTATTACCTGTTTTAGGTGATGCTGAGATTGATGAGGTCGTTTTCTACGGATCGGGTTGCAGAGCTGAAAAAATAGTACCGATGCATAATTTGTTGTCGGATCTATTTCCAAATTCAGATGTTGAAATTAATAGTGACCTTATTGCTGCGGCAAGGGCTGTTTGTGGAAGAAATGCAGGAATAGCTTGTATTCTGGGGACTGGTTCAAATTCGTGCTTTTATGATGGCACGAAGGTCGTGACGAACACTCCTCCTCTGGGTTACATCCTTGGAGATGAGGGTAGTGGAGCTGTTTTAGGAAGGCTGTTTATCAATGCTCTTTATAAAGGAGAATTACCCCCATCCATACGAGAGGAATTCACAAAGAGTACTAATCTGTCACTTTCTGATATTATAGAAAATGTGTATTGTAAACCGTTGGCAAACCGTTTTTTAGCATCACTCTCTACGTTTATAAATAAGCATATTGACAATAAACAAGTCTACGAATTAGTAGTCAATAATTTCCGCTCCTTTTTCAAACGGAATATTAATCCATATGACAGACATGATGTCAATGTTGGTGCTATAGGAAGTATTGCATATTACTATCGTAAACAATTAAATGAAGCAGCTGAGGCCGAAGGATATACGTTAAGTGCTGTTGTTCGAAGTCCTATGGATGGTCTTGTGAAGTTTCATTTGTGATTTTCCTTTTAAAATAAAGCCTTCAGATTATTAATATAATCATTATCCTTTGTTTTTTTACTAAAAAAATAGTACTTTTGTGACCGATATAATATCAAAACGTAGTTTAAATAGACTCTTTTGTTACATATTGGATAGTTTAATAATAAATATCTTAGAAATATATGAAAAAATTATTGTTAGGTGATGAGGCGATAGCTCAAGGTGCGATTGATGCAGGTTTGAGTGGCGTCTACGCGTACCCTGGCACCCCTTCAACGGAAATCACAGAGTATATTCAGGATTCGCAGATAGCTCGTGAACGTGGAATACACAGTCGTTGGTCTACGAATGAGAAGACTGCTATGGAAGCTGCCTTAGGTATGTCGTATATGGGTAAGCGTGCTTTGGTGTGTATGAAACATGTGGGTCTGAATGTATGTGCAGATCCGTTTGTTAATTCTGCAATAACTGGGACAAATGGCGGTATCGTAGTGCTTGTGGCAGATGATCCTTCAATGCATTCCTCTCAGAATGAACAGGATAGTCGTTTTTATGGCAAATTTGCCATGATTCCTATATTTGAGCCTTCAAATCAACAGGAAGCATATGATCTGATGTCTGAGGCGTTTGATTTTTCCGAAAAAGTTCATCTTCCAATTATGATGCGTGTTACTACCCGTATGGCTCATAGCCGGGCTGTTGTAGATGTAAAAAACACACCACGTGATCAAAATGAGATGAATTATAATGCAGAGGCAAAAGACTGGGTGTTGTTACCTGCATTTGCCCGCAAACGTAATGATATCGTGACTTCTCAGCAGCCTATGCTTGAACAGCTTGCAGTTGAAAGCAAATATAATCAGTACATTGAAGCTCCTGATCATACTCTGGGTATTATTGCAAGCGGTATTGCTTTTAATTATGTTAAGGAATGTTTCCCTCAAGGGAGTCCTTATCCAATATTGAAGATAACTCAATATCCACTACCAAAGGCTCTTGTTGTCAAGATGGCACAAGAGTGTGAAAGCGTTTTAATCATAGAGGAAGGACAGCCATTTATAGAAGATATTGTAAGAGGTGTTATGCCTGGAATATGTGTGATAAAGGGTAAGTTGACAGGTGAACTTCCTCGTACAGGTGAACTTAATCCAGATCTGGTTAAGAAAGCTTTAGGAATTCTTCCAGAAGAGACATTTCCTCCCTGTGAAGATGTGACACCACGTCCACCAGCTCTTTGTCAAGGATGTGGTCATCGTGATGTATATACAGCCCTGAATCTTGTTCTCAAGGAATTCCCTAATGCCCGTGTTTTCGGTGATATTGGTTGCTACACGTTAGGATTTCTTCCTCCGTATAAGGCGATACATTCTTGTGTTGATATGGGAGCAAGCATTACGATGGCAAAAGGCGCTGCAGACGCAGGTCAGTTTCCTGCAGTTGCTGTTATCGGTGACTCTACATTCACCCATTCTGGAATGACCGGTTTGCTAGATGCTATTAACGAAAATTCGCCAATTACAGTTATCATAAGTGATAATCTCACAACAGCAATGACCGGAGGCCAGGATTCTGCAGGTACGAATAAGTTTGAGGCAATTTGTCGTGGACTGGGTATGAATGAAGATCATCTAAAGGTTGTTGTGCCTCTTCCCAAGAATATGGATGATATAACTCGCATTCTTCGTGAGGAAATCAGTTATAAAGGCACGAGTGTCATTATACCACGTCGCGAATGCATCCAGACATTAAATCGTAAAATGAAAGCAGCTAAAGCCAAGAAATAATGAAAACAGATATTATATTATGTGGTGTGGGAGGACAAGGTATTCTCTCTATCGCAACAATCATCGGTGAAGCAGCAATGAAGGAAAATCTATATATTAAACAGGCTGAAGTTCACGGAATGAGTCAACGGGGTGGTGATGTTCAGAGTAATTTGCGCATTTCATCAGATCCGATTAATAGTGATCTTATTGCTCTTGGACAGGCAGATGTAATCATCTCGCTTGAGCCAATGGAAGCTTTACGCTATCTGCCTTATCTCAACAAGAATGGGTGGATCATAACATCAAGCGCTCCTTTTGTAAATATCTCCAACTATCCTGATATAGAGAAACTTAAGTCGGATTATGAAAAAATGAATAATGTAATACTCTTTGATGTTGATCAGTTGGCCAAGGAAAATAATGTTCCTCGTTCGGCCAATGTTATACTTCTTGGAGCTGCACAGAAAGCATTAGGAATAGAATATGATAAACTCGAAGGTGCAATCCGTCGTGTTTTTTCCCGTAAGGGGGATGTTATTGTTGATGCCAATATTAAAGCTCTTGCAATAGGAAAGGCTGTTCAGAAATGAGACCGACACCCATATCACATGAGCTTATCGATAAAACAATTGATGAGTTTGGAATTAAAGATTTCTCACGTGCAACCATACGCGAAGTAAAAGCAATAGCCACAAATGCTGAGAATGCTTCTGGTGTTGAGTTTATCAAGATGGAGATGGGAGTACCGGGTTTGCAACCGTCTTCTATTGGAGTAAAGGCTCAGATTAATGCATTGAGCAAAGGTATTGCACGTTTGTACCCAGATATTAATGGCCTTCCAGAGTTGAAAAATGAGGCATCACGTTTCATAAAGGCTTTTATAGGGGTAGATTTATCCCCAGAGGGTTGTGTTCCTGTGTGTGGAAGCATGCAGGGTACATTTGCATCTTTTCTTACCTGCACACAGGCCGATCAGGTAAAGGATACTATTTTGTTTATTGATCCGGGCTTTCCTGTTCAGAAACAGCAATTAATTGTGATGGGACAGAAATATGAGACCTTTGATGTCTATGATTTCCGTGGTGATAAACTTGGAGATAAGTTGGAATCTTATCTTAAGAAGGGTAACATTGCTGCAATTATCTATAGCAACCCGAATAATCCGAGTTGGATTTGTCTGGATGAAGATGAACTAAAAGTCATTGGAGATCTTGCTACTAAATACGATACCATCGTTTTAGAAGATTTAGCTTATTTTGCAATGGATTTCCGCAAGAATCTTAGTGTTCCATTCCAACCTCCATATCAGTCTACTATCGCTCGTTATACAGATAATTACGTATTACTGATTAGTGGAAGCAAGGCCTTCAGTTATGCAGGTGAGCGTATCGGAGTAAGTTGCATATCTGATAAACTTTATCATCGTGCATATTCTGGATTTGAGAAGCGCTATGGTGGAGGAACGTTTGGAACGGTATTCATTCATCGTATTCTTTATGCTCTGTCCAGCGGAACTAGTCATAGTGCACAATATGCAATGGCTGCGATGCTTAAAGAAGCTGCTGATGGTACTTACGATTTCCGTAAAGATATAAGTATTTATGGAGAGCGGGCTCATAAACTAAAAGAAATTTTTCTCCGTCATGGTTTCACTATAGTATATGATAAGGATCTTGATGTTTCTGTAGCCGATGGCTTTTATTTTACTATAGGATATCCGGGAATGACTGGTGGTGAACTGGCGCGTGAACTCATGTATTATGGAGTAAGTGCCATTTCTCTTGTCACAACAGGTAGTGAGCAGGAGGGGCTCAGGGCTTGCACTTCTTTTATCAATGATAATCAGTATGAACAGTTGGAAGAACGTATGACAATCTTCGAAGAGAACCATCCTCTAACTTAGTATATGTAAGAGTGTTAAAACAGGAAAGATGTATAAATAAAAAAAGGATGCTTATAAAAGCATCCTTTTTTATATGTAATCTTAATCATTCCTAACTGAAAATATTATCCTGTTATTTCTCTTCAGGATCATTCATGTTTCCTCCCATTTCATCTAAAGGTTTGCGTCCTCTTGAATTATTCTTTCCTTGAGGTTTTCCATTCAGACGCTCATCTTTATTACTCTTCTTTGCTTCCTTCTTTAGTTCTTGTGCCTTTTTCTGATTAGCTTCAGCAACACTGTCTACCTCTTCCATATTCATATCGATGCGTTCGAAATGGAATTGTGAGGATTTTATTAATCTCACATCAAAATTCTTTTTTGAATCATATTTCCGTTGCATTTTTGCAAATTTCTTTTCGAGATCTTTCTGTTTTAATGCGAAAACGATAATACAAGTTCTATTTTTTAATGACAGTTTATCCTCTAAGTATCCTTTTAGCTGATACGAATAGTTTTCTCTGCTCAGCAAGAAATTATTTCTCGAATCAATATAGGCATTCTCAATGGTTTGCATGTCTGTAAAACATACGATAGAATCGTTAAATGAAGCAGCAAAGCCGAATGCATATACTTTCGGCACGATTTTAGTTTTAGCTGATACACTGTTTCCTATTAAGAATGCCATAGTGATAGCAGCTATTGGTAAGTACTTTAAAAATTTCATAAATTTGTTATTGTCCTAAATACGTTTTCAATAATTTATTCTTTGTGTTTTGGCGTAAATGTCGGATAGCTTTTTCTTTTATTTGGCGTACTCGTTCACGAGTAAGTCCGAACTTGTCACCGATTTCTTCAAGGGTCATCTCAGGCTGGTTAATGCCAAAGAATGCTTTTATAATGTCGCGTTCACGATTGTTCAGAGTCTTGAGCGCACGGTCTATTTCACTTCTGAGTGACTCAATAATAAGAGTCTTATCAGCCATAGGAGAATCTGTATTCTCGATGACATCCAAGAGACTATTGTCTTCGCCATCAACAAAAGGCGCGTCAACAGACACATGCCTTCCACTCACTTTCATGGCATCAGCCACTTTGTCTTCCGGTAGATCTACACTCTCTGAAATCTCTTCAGGAGAAGGTCTTCGCTCGTTAATCTGTTCAAATTTACTTAACGCACGGTTAATCTTATTTACAGACCCGACCTGATTGAGGGGTAGTCTTACTATGCGACTCTGTTCTGCGATAGCCTGTAAAATGCTTTGACGAATCCACCATACCGCGTATGATATGAATTTAAAACCACGTGTTTCATCAAATTTTGTTGCAGCCTTGATGAGCCCTAGATTACCTTCATTAATTAAGTCGGGTAGACTCAGCCCTTGATTCTGGTACTGCTTTGCTACAGAGACAACAAATCTTAAATTAGCCTTAGTCAGTTTCTCTAGAGCTTTACGGTCGCCCTTACGGATCCTTTGAGCCAATTCTACTTCTTCATCCACAGAGATAAGTTCTTCATGTCCTATTTCCTGGAGATATTTGTCGAGCGATGCGCTCTCACGATTCGTAATCGATTTTGTGATTTTCAGCTGTCTCATTTCGCATTACACATTTTAGGCGTTACAAAATTAGCAAAAAAATCCGAACTACCTAATTTTTTATCATCTTTTTGGCCAAATAATAAAAAAAAGCGGATTATAAGCTTTTATAACCCGCTTTTTCTATTTATATTATTTTAATTAATCAGCCAATGGTACTGCGAAATATGCTTTCTTACCTGTAGGATATACTCCTTGTATGTAAAGAACCTGATCCTTACCTGATGACGCTGCTTTAACAGCTTTTTGCAGATCATCGATACTCTTCATAGGTTCATCATTCACTTTCTGGATGACAAATCCTTTTGGAACACCACTATCTTTCAGTTTACCGTTATTAACTTTGATGATCTCAAGACCATAAGTTATATTCAACTGTTTTTTCTGTTCATCGTTGACAGGCTTGAATGAGCCACCAAGAACATCCATGTCAGCATTCTTAACTACGCCGGTGTTGCCTTGCGCATTCTTTAATGTAAATTCAGCCGTGTGTTTCTTTTTATTACGCAGGTAATTGATTGAGACTTTATCACCTGGACGCAATTTCACGAGAAGTTCTTGAAGTTCAGCCATCTTTGTGATACTCTTACCGTTTACAGAAGTAATGACATCTCCCTTCTGGAGTCCTCCGTCTGATGCAGCACCTTCCTCAGTTACTTTATTAACGTAAATTCCTTCCATCGTACCTAAGTCCACATCGTTTCCTTTCTCCTTTTCGTTATCGATATATCCATGGGCATCCATACCTTCGATACCGAGGAGTGCACGTTGCACAGTACCGTATTTTTTGATATCATCCACCACCTTATTCATAATTGTTGTAGGGATGGCAAATCCGTAACCACTGTAAGAACCTGTCTGTGAATAAAGCATAGCATTGATACCGACGAGTTCACCTTTCACGTTGACAAGCGCACCACCAGAGTTACCGGCATTGATAGCAGCGTCAGTTTGTATGAAAGATTCAATACCGTTGGCACCGAGTGATCGTGCTTTTGCACTTACGATACCTGCAGTGACAGTAGAATTTAGATTGAATGGGTTACCTACCGCAAGTACCCATTCTCCAATCTTCAGATTGTCGCTGTTACCGATAGGCATAGTAGGTAGATTTGTTGCATTGATTTTGATGAGAGCCAAGTCTGTTGTCTTGTCATTCCCCACGATAGTAGCAGAGAATTCACGGTTGTCATTTAGCGTAACTGTCAGTTCATCTGCACCATCCACCACGTGATTATTGGTTACGATATATCCGTCAGAGGAGATAATAACACCGCTACCAGTACCTTCCTGTTTAGGTGTTTGTACCTTGCGCTTTTGTGTTCCTCCTTGACCTTGTTGTCCCTGTCCGAAAAATCCGAAGGGATCATTAAAGAAGTCACCGAAAGGATCATTCTGTACATCAACAGTAGTGACTTTGCTGTTCTGCGTAAATTTGATGTGCACAACAGCAGGAACAGCTTTTTCGGCAGCATAAGTTAAATCTACAGGCTGACCAGGTAGGGCAGCCTCAGCTGAAGCAAATGGCGCAAAAGCAAATAATGCCACAAACGCCAAAGAAAGAAATTTTTTAGATGTCTTTTCCATTTTAATCAACTATTATTATATGTTTAAGTTTTAATTTTCGCAGTGCAAAAATAGGGTCAAAAGTTGTGAAACTGTCATATTGTCTCAATATTTGCTATCTTTTAACAATCTAAATATTACTATTAACAGCACTTAAACGGAATATGAGACAATTTTACATTCATTTATTTTTGTAGTGTTCTCGATTTACACTATCTTTGCACTTGAAAAGCAGTGTTCCGGTCTGTCGCTGGCATCATTCAGTGATGCGAGAGGAAAGTCCGGGCAACATAGGGCACTTCGCTTCTTAACGGGAAGCTGCCGGTGACGGCAGGTCAATGCAGAAGAAAATAACCGCCTCTTAGGAGGTAAGGGTGAGAAGACAGAGGTAAGAGTCTGTTGGCCGTCGGGTGATCGTTCGGTTGTGCATTCCGAAGGTTGCAAGTTCGCGTATACCGTCGTTTGAGGGCTGCCCGCCCGATTGGCGGAGGGTAGAATGCTTAAGCCGTGTGGTGACATGCGGATTAGATAAATGACAGACATCGCATTTGTTGAAAGATATTTTGCGAGACAGAACCCGGCTTATAGGAGCACTGCTTTTCATTTTTCAGGATTACCATACTTTGATCAATATTTTTTATTAGTATAAATTCGAGCATACGATGAAAACAATTAGGCAACTTAAGAAATTTTTTACCGTAGATATCTGGCGTGTTTCACCGTTAGAATTAAAAGGTGTGAGATATATCGTTTACAGTATCATAAAGAAGATAATTCTTGCAGTTCGTTTTTTTACTAATGATCGCGTAATGAATCGTGCTTCAGCGCTTACTTATTCCACCATTCTTGCAGTAGTACCCATTCTTGCCGTTGTCTTTGGCATAGCCAGAGGGTTTGGCTATTCTAAATATATTGAGGTCTGGTTTAGGGAGTCTCTTTCCGGTCAGGAGCAGACAGCTACGACAGTGATAGGTTTTGCTAATTCATATCTGGTACATGCCAAGAGTGGTATCTTTTTAGGATTTGGTCTTTTACTTATGCTATGGACTGTCATGCTTTTGACGAATAACATTGAAACCACCTTCAATGAGATTTGGCAAGTGAAGAAAGGCCGTAGCTTATTTCGTACGATAACAGATTATACAGCGATGTTTTTCTTGTTGCCTATTCTTATCGTGATATCCACAGGTATATCGATATTTATGACAACAATCATGAAGGAGATGCCCTATTATGAACTTTTTGGTCCAATGGTGCATGCTCTTATTGGTGTATCACCTTATGTCATGATGTCTTTTATCTTTATTGCCCTTTTTGTGTTCATGCCAAATACTAGCGTTAAATTAAAAAACGCTATTGTTCCTGGTATTCTTGCGGGGTGTGCTTTTCAGGCTTTACAGTATTTTTATATCAATTCTCAGATATGGATATCATCCTATAATGCTATTTATGGGTCATTTGCTGCCATACCTCTTTTCATGCTTTGGACACAGTTGTCTTGGAGCATTTGTCTTTTTGGGGTGGAGCTTACTTATACAAACCAAAATGCCGAGGAATATTATTTTAGTGAGGATGGTAGTAATGTGAGTCACCGTTGCCGTCTTTTACTCAGTGCCTTATTGATGAGCATGGTATGTCATCGGTTTGCAGAGGGCAAGCATCCGTACACAGCATTGGAAATGTCAAGGATACACAATATACCTATACGTCTTACTACCGATCTTCTCTATGATCTGGTGAATGTACATCTTATTGTAGAAGTAGTCGGCGATGAGAAAGGCTCTTCTGCAGTTTATTTACCATACGAGGATATCAATAATCTTAATGTTGGAGTTATGGTAGACCGGCTTGAGTCGTATGGTAAGGAATCACTAGATCTCAATTATAAGATTATATATAATGAGAAATGGCGTCAGATGTTACAGAATAGAGTTGATTTTCTAAATGCCGATCGTGAGATTTTACTCAAAGATTTGTAAAATTTGGTATCATTGTTCAGCCATCATCTTTTTCCAGTGCCGGTATCCTATAATGGCAATAATCGTATAGATACCATATAATACAGCTGTGAATGGTAGATCCTTATACCAGTATAGTCCGCAATAGATAGCGTCGACGAATAGCCAGACAAACCATTGCTCAACATATTTGCGTGCTAACATCCATAATCCTATGATACTCAGAGATGTCGTGAAACTATCCCACCAAGGGACAGTGCTAGGAGTATATTTTATAAGAATCCATGATATGGAGAAAAATAGAACAAGGAAGATGACTACGCATCGTACCAGCAGTTTCTTTTTGAAATGACTGATAGGAAGCGGAGTCCCTTCCTTTTGGTCATGTTTATGACCATAGTTCCATATAATCCATCCGTAGATAGCAGCAAAGAGGTAATACACGTTAATACCCATGTCGGCATATAGACCATGGTCATAATATTTAAATATGTCTATTGCCGGCATGATAATGCTGGTTAGCCACAAATATTTTATAGCCTTATATTCCTGAAAGAGATAGACGAGTCCTATCGCAGTGCTGATAATATCTAACGGATCCATAGTCTTTTTAGAAGTTTAATGATAAATGTGCTAAGAAATGTATCGGAGCCTGACATGAATAGGTGGAATAGCTGTCGTAATAGCTGTCTTGATAAGCTTCAACTCCTCCCTTGCCATTGCTACGGAACTGGAGGCCGCAAGCACCATTACTCTCATATTCTTCGTTAAAGATATTGTAGATAGTACATCCTACGGTTATGCTCTTAAAGGTTGGGATCTTAAAGGTATATGAGAAGTCGAGGTCGCTCACGAAATAAGCATCGATCATTGTGCTCACATGTGATCCGTCAGCATCAATATAATAACGGCAACCGGAGTTTGTCATATATTGTTCGCTCACATATTGAGATCTCAGAGAAGTGGCAAAACCTTTATATTCATATCTGAAAGAATTACTGATGATACATGAAGGCGAATAGGAAAGGTTAGTGGTACCCACATTGAGATATGATTCTTCCCATGTAGTCGGATCGACCAATTTTAAATTCATGTTATGTGCCTTGTTACGACTCAGTGTTGCATTTGCGTTCCATGTAAATCCCTTGAATAGTTTTGCCTCTGCCATGAGTTCGATACCTGCTCGGTAACTGTCATCCACGTTCATTGCGATCATTTCACCGTTGGAATCCTGTGACCCGGTAAGTACGAATTGATTTTTATATTTCATATAATACAGGTTGATACCGGCATTGAAAAATTTTGATTTATAATTATATCCAAGTTCCCAGTCGGACATACGTTCTGATTTAGGTTGGGCACTTCCGTAATCTTCATAATCATTACGCGTAGGTTCTTTCTGGGCTATTGCAAATGAAGCATATACGTCATTGTTCTTATTTATCGTATAATATAGTCCGGATTTAGGGTTGAAAAAGTCGAAAGTCTTGTTGATATCGAATGGTATTTGATTATGCTTGTCATCAAAAGCAGCAGACATACCAGTCATCTCGTATTTTACATGGCGATATTGAAGGTCTACGTAGGCATTAAGACCACCCATTATATTATAGTTTACCTTTCCGTAGATGTTGGCATCACTCTTTTGGGCATTGTTGTTATAGTATTCTTGATTAGGATTAATCGAACCATTGAATTGTCTCACCCATAGTACATTACCAATATGGTCTCCATCGTATTTATTCCAACCTCCACCAACAGTAGTTTCCAAACTGTTCTTCTTGTAGTTGAGTGACATCACTGTGCCGTAGAAATCATTCTGCATATTTTTCTGTCTTACAAGATCGCTAGTGTTACCCAGTGCGGATGTGAGTAGATACTTATAAAGTTTCTGATCTTCTTTATACTGTTCGTAATATCCGAAACCGTGAGTGTAATGAAGGGCGACATTTAAGTTAAGCTCAGGGGTGAATATCTGGTTCCAGAGTAACTGATAATGTTGCTGGTGATAATAGTCTATTTGATTTTTATAATATGCTTTATTACCATTCTCGTCTGTATATTTTCCACATGGATTATAGGTCCTGCCATATTTCTCCCAATTATCTATTGTAGAATAATCCCAAGCGTGGTAAGTCTGTTCTGTGCCATTAAAGGTGATAAACTTTATTGACGAATTGTTGGCGTAATATCCTCCTTGGAAAAAATAAGAATTCATTTTTGCGCTGGCTCTGTCGATATATCCGTCGCTGCCTATATTTGATAGACGCATGTTGAAAACCCAATGGTTGTTGAGTAATCCCGTGTTATATCTGAGAGTCTCTTTGTGAGTTCCGTACGAACCTCCCGAGAAATCTACTCCTGTAGATTGTGTGAGTGGAAGAGAGGATGTTTGTAGGTTGATGGATGCTCCAAAAGCTCCAGCACCATTGGTCGAAGTTCCTGCACCGCGTTGAATCTGAATATTCTCGACAGATGAAATAAAGTCCGGAGTGTTTGACCAGTAAACCAAATTTGATTCTGCGTCATTAAGAGGAATACCGTTTGTCGTGATATTTACACGTGTAGGGTCTGTTCCTCGTACATGAATACTCGTATATCCGATGCCGGTACCTGCATCCGATGTAGCGACAACCGACGGTGTCATCTGAAGAAGAAATGGCACATCCTTCCCATAGTTTACCTCTTGAATATCTTCTTTTGAGATGTTTGTGAAAGCCATTGGGGTGTGTTTACCAGCTCTCGTTGATGTCACCTGAACATTTTGTAATGTTACCATCTTAAGACTGTCTTTTACAGTCATTTTGTGTCCTTTTTGACCATAAGACACACAACTAACCATTACCAACATAGAAATGAAAGTAGTTCTTTTTTTCATTTATAAATCATTTTTGTTAAACAGAAAAGGGGTACTTTTCTTATCTCACTCCCTACGTCGGCATTACCCGTATCAGGTTCATGGGTGTATTCTCAGCCCAAATTTATTAGGGCACCCCTCAATTTCATTTTGAAATCGGGGGCGAAGGTACTGCTTTTTATCTTATATTGCAAATAAATATTATATTTTGTTCAATATATCAAATTCTTTTTTGTAATTTTGCGGCTATAATTTTTTGAAACTTAAGTATGGCAACAATAAATAATCATGTCGTTATTATGGCCGGTGGTGTCGGAAGCCGCTTTTGGCCGATGAGTACAAAAGAATATCCAAAACAGTTTATTGACGTTTTAGGATGTGGTAGGACTCTGCTTCAACTTACTGTAGATCGTTTCGAGGGAATTTGTGAAATGAAAAATATATGGGTAGTTACAAATGAAAAATATGCTGGTATTGTTAAGGAGCAGCTGCCCGAAGTCCCAGACACAAATATACTATGCGAGCCTTGTCGTAGAAATACGGCCCCATGCATTGCTTACGTAAGTTGGAGAATAAAATCTCACGACCCAAAGGCAAACATCGTTGTCTCTCCTAGTGACCATGTCGTCATGGATGTGAAGGAGTTTCAGCGCGTAGTAAAAATGTGTATGACCTTCACAAGTGAAAACGACTCTATCGTGACCTTGGGAATGAAACCCAATCGTCCTGAAACCGGTTATGGTTATATACAGGCAGACTTAAGTACAAGTTCTTCACGTAACAGAGAAATTTTTAGAGTAGATACTTTCCGCGAAAAGCCAGATCTAGAAACAGCTCAAAAGTATATCCAGCAGAAAAATTATTTTTGGAATGCAGGTATTTTTATCTGGAATGTGAATACAATAGTTAACGCCTTTCGAGTTTATCAACCTTCAATGGCTAAGATTTTTGAGAGTATGTTACCTATTTATGAGACTGAAGCAGAACAAGAGACTGTTAATAAATTATTCCCTGAATGCGAAAATATATCTGTAGACTATGCCATCATGGAAAAAGCTGAGGAAATATTTATCTGTCCGTCTAATTTCGGATGGAGTGACTTAGGCACTTGGGGCTCGTTGCTGACACAGACCAAGCGTGATTTATATGGAAACAGTTGTATTGGTAACGATATCAATGTATTTGAAACACGTAATTGCATGATTCATACCACACAGGAAAAGAAAGTAGTGGTTCAAGGATTGGATGGATATATTGTTGCAGAGAAGAATGATACATTGTTGATATGTAAACTCTCCGAGGAGCAGCGCATCAAGCAGTTCTCGGGTGAAGATAAGTAAAAAGACTCATTTTGATACTATAAATTATTAATTAAACATCAAATCAGAAGTGATGGATAAAAAAGTTGCTTTAATTACTGGAATTACTGGTCAGGACGGATCGTACCTGGCAGAGTTTTTAATTGAAAAAGGCTATGAGGTTCACGGAATATTACGTCGTTCTTCATCTTTTAATACCGGACGCATAGAACATCTCTATCTCGACGAGTGGGTAAGAGACATGAAAAAATCTAGACTTGTCAATCTGCATTGGGGAGATATGACCGACTCATCTTCGTTGGTACGTATCATCAGCCTCTGTCGTCCGACAGAGATATACAACTTGGCTGCACAGAGTCACGTAAAGGTCTCTTTCGACGTGCCAGAGTATAGTGCCGAAGCAGATGCTGTGGGAGTTCTTCGTCTACTTGAAGCTGTAAGAATATTGGGAATGGAAAAGACTTGTCGCATTTATCAGGCTTCTACTTCCGAACTTTTCGGTAAAGTTCAAGAAGTTCCACAGAAGGAGACAACTCCGTTCTATCCCCGCAGCCCTTATGGTGTGGCAAAACAATATGGTTTCTGGATCACGAAAAATTATCGTGAGAGCTACGGAATGTACTGTTGTAACGGTATTCTGTTTAATCATGAGAGTGAACGCCGCGGTGAGAATTTTGTAACACGAAAGATCACACTGGCAGCATGTCGTATTGTTCAGGGATATCAGGATAAGTTGTATCTCGGTAATCTTGACTCTTTGCGTGACTGGGGTTATGCGAAGGATTATGTAGAGTGCATGTGGCTGATACTTCAGCAGCCAAAACCGGAAGATTTCGTTATCGCTACAGGTGAATATCATACCGTAAGAGAGTTTACAACACTCGCATTCAAGGAATGTGGTATTGAGATCGAATGGCAGGGTAGTGGTGTTGATGAGAAAGGTATTGACAAGAAGACAGGTAAAGTGCTTGTTGAGGTTGATCCTAAATTTTTCCGTCCCTGTGAAGTTGAACAGTTGCTTGGTGATCCGACGAAGGCAAAAACTGTGTTAGGTTGGGATCCATGCAAAACATCACTTTCACAGCTTGTCAAGATTATGGTTAAGCATGATATGAAGTTCGTCAAGAAGTTATATATTAAAGCTCAGTTACCAGATTAGAATAAAGAGCGATAAAAAGATGATAGATAAAAATGCAAAAATCTATGTGGCAGGTCATCACGGTTTAGTGGGATCGGCTATATGGAGTAATTTGAAGTCAAAAGGTTATACAAACCTTATAGGTAGAGGTCATAAGGAACTTGATCTGCTTGACGGTGTTGCTGTTAAGAATTTTTTTGATGAAGAGAAGCCTGAATATGTTGTATTGGCAGCAGCCCATGTTGGTGGTATCATGGCGAACAGCCTTTATCGTGCTGATTTCATCTATCAGAATTTGCAGATTCAACAGAACGTGATAGGTGAGAGTTTTCGACACAATGTTAAAAAACTCCTTTTCTTAGGAAGTACATGTATCTATCCTCGTGACGCTCCTCAGCCGATGAAGGAAGAGGTGTTGCTTACTTCACCTTTGGAATATACGAATGAACCTTATGCAATTTCTAAGATTGCAGGTCTGAAAATGTGTGAAAGTTTTAACTTGCAATATGGATGTAACTATATTGCTGTTATGCCGACCAATCTTTACGGTCCAAATGATAATTTCCACCTCGAGAATAGTCATGTTTTACCAGCTATGATTCGTAAGGTTTATTTGGCCAAATGTCTGAACGAAAATAATTGGGAGGCCTTGCGCGATGATATCAATCTTCGTCCTATAGAAGGAATAAGCGGAAAAAATAATGATTCAGAAATATTGAAGGTTCTTAATAAGTATGGAATCACCCCCGAAGGGGTCACGCTTTGGGGTACCGGCAAACCGCTTCGCGAATTTTTGTGGAGTGAGGAAATGGCTGATGCCAGTGTCTATGTACTGGAACATGTAGATTTCAAAGATACTTATGTTTCAGGAACAAAGGATATACGTAACTGCCATATCAATGTCGGAACAGGTAAAGAATTGACAATCGGTGAACTGGCGCAATTGGTTATCAAAACAGTAGACTTTAAAGGCAAATTGGTTTGGGATGCAACGAAACCAGATGGAACCATGCGTAAACTGATCGATGTTTCAAAACTTCATAATCTTGGGTGGCATCATAAAATCGAGATTGATCAAGGTGTGACAAAGATGTTTGACTGGTATCTTGAAAGTCTTCGTATAAAGAAAGTGTATCGATAAAAATAAGGGCAGATTCAACATCTGTCCTTATTCTTTTTATAAACTCTTGCAATAAACTATGAAATACTTCCTTGTGAAATATAAAATTGAATTTACAAGTAAAGAATAATAAGGATGTTAGATAAATTATACAAGAAAAAACGATAATAAATATTGTAAGACAGATAAAAAAATCGTATATTTGCAAAAATAGGATATTCCTTCTTAAATATAACGCGAATAAGTATGGGTCAATTGTTATTTACAAAAAAACTATTCATTATGAAACCTACACATTTATATCAATTTATGGCAGTCTCATTTTGTATGATTCTGACATCTTGTGTTAAAGACAATCTTTCACAAATCGATTCTACTGTTGAAAAGCAACAATTGACAGGAACAGGTTTTAATTTTGGGAATAGCATAACGTCACATTTATCTATTACATTTAGTGACCTTCAGAATGTTCCTATTGCAAATACCAAAATCGATTTTTATGATCAGAATCCGGTTCTTAGCGGTTCTTCCCAATGGAAGTCAGATTTGCAACCTTTTACTTGTGGCCAGACAACTTCACAGGGAATCTTTTCCGGTTTATTTACTGTTGGTGCTACTATTGATACACTTTATGCGTACATCCATAATATTAATTACCCTTCTCCCATACCTATTGTTATTAAATCTGGAGAAATAACAAAAGAACTTCATCCTGCGGGATATAGTGAGGCTTCTAAATCACCATCAAGAGCTATATATAAAGCTTTTCCTGTGAATTATTCTCCATGGCAATATACAAAAAACACATATACTACTAGTGATAATTTGTGGGTTCTTGGTAATTTCAATTCATCAGGATATCCATCATATTTTGATGGAAGAGAAACAGAATCAAGTGATTTTACCAGTGCTATATCTCAGGCTTTACCTGAAACTGTAGATTTAACAAAGAGTAATCCCACTCTTTTCAACGATCCAACTACTGCAAACATGGTAACAACAGCTCCTTGTCAGATTTGGGTTTCATTCTTATCTGAAGGTGCAGGGTATTTTAACACGATGGGTTATTTTTATTATCCGACGAATTCTGCTCCGACTAGTGCCAGTGCTATTAGTAAAAAGATTGTAATATTCCCGAATTCCTCTGCTGCCGGTAGTGGTGGGTCGATGGTTATGGGAGATAGAGTTCGTTTAATGTATTATGACCAAAGTTCCGCGCAGTGGACTGATGTTTTTCCAGCAGGTATTACTGTAAGTTGGTTTATTATATCTGATGCATTTAGGTCCGGAATGAGTAATTCTGGAATATCTAAAGGTCTAGGTCTTTTCTATTCTATTCCCTCATTTAATTCGGATAACCACACTCATAATGTATTGTTTCTTGATCAAGCCACAAATAAGATGGTGATTGGTTTTGATGACCAACCAATGGGTTCTGGGGATAGAGACTTCAATGATGTTGTATTCTCTGTGACCGCCAATCCTATTTCGGCTATTAATACGTCAGGAATGCCAATATTACGTCCGACAAGTACTGATGATGCAGATGGTGATGGTGTGAAAGACATTAATGATGCATATCCGAAAGACCCTCTAAGGGCATACGATTCCTATTATCCCACATCAGGCACAGGAACTCTTGCATTTGAGGATCAATGGCCAAATATGGGTGATTATGATTTTAATGATCTTGTGTTAGGGTATAAATATCATTTGGTGTTAAATGCGTCAAGAGCAATAGAGGATGTTAAGGCTACTTATACTGTAAATGCGGTAGGTGCTAACTATAGAAATGGTTTTGGTGTTCAATTCGGCACCGCACCCGGGAATGTTGCCTCTGTTAGTGGTCAGAAGAATATGGAGGGTAGCTCATTATTTAATTTAAATTCTGTCGGATATGAGAACGGACAATCTTATGCTGTAGTACCGGTATTCTCGGATGCGCACAAATTATTCGGATATACGGACTCGTCCCCAATAATTAATACCCAACCAAATGCTAAAACGGAAACCGCCGATGCCATCAATTTAAGCGTTTCGTTCGGGACACCCGTTTCAGAAAGTTCTTTAGGAACACCACCGTATAACGTCTTTCTGATTGTCAATCAAGACCGGGGTAGAGAGGTACATCTGGCTGGTCAGATGCCAACCTCAAAGGCCTCGTCTTTTTTCTTTGGTACCGGAGACGATAAGACCAATGGGAGCACAATCTTCTATAAAAACAATTCAGAATTCCCTTGGGCTTTAGATATCCCAACAACATTCCAATATCCTTATGAAAATAAAAGGATTGATAATACATATCTGATGTACTCAAAATGGGCTACATCACAAGGTTCTAGTTATACAGATTGGTATCAGAATTTGACCCCCGGTTATCGTAACGATGATAATATATATAAATGATCGTAAATTAAATATGTAAAAGAAATAAGGGCAGGTGTTAAATCTGCCCTTGTTTCTTTTTCTTTATCATAGCCTTTATAAAAAAATAGCCTAAAAGTAATACAACTCCCAGTATGATGAAGAACTTGAGATACTCTCCATATTCTCCAATTTTATCATCGAGTTGGTCTTCTGGTACTACAGAATGTAGATACCATCCCAATGTGGCAAGAACGGAGTGCCATATTCCTGCACCAATTGTTGTATAGAGCAGAAATTTTCCATAATGCATCTTTGCGAGACCTGCAGGTATCGAAATAAGATGGCGTATGCCGGGTAAGAGTCTGCCTATCAATGTTGAAATGATTCCGTGATCATTAAAATATTGCTCTGATTTCTCTACTTTTTTCTGAGATACCAGACACATCTTTCCCCATCGGCTATTTGCAAAACGGTAAATAACAGGTCTTCCTAGATAATATGCAGCCACGTAATTTATCGAAGCACCTATATCCGCACCTAAAGTGGCAAATATAATGATTAGAAATATATTCAGATTTCCTCCTGCTGCATGATAAGCTGCGGGGGCAACCACAAGTTCAGACGGTACGGGAATGACAGTACTCTCAAGTAACATTAGTAAGAGTATCGTCCCATAATTTAGGTTTCCGAGTAATGATGATATAAAATTCACTTCAGGTAATCTTTTATTTTGTTAAACACATAATTATAATATTCATTGGGTTCCATCTCATCCGGAAACATTCCTCCCAATATTTCTTTAGCTTCGGTTGGATTTAGGTCACATGCTTTCTTAAGATAGATAAGGAATTCTTTGATCTTGTTAAGTTCTTTGCAACATAAAGCCATGTAGGAATACCCATCTTTCCACTCTTTTGAAGCACTATCAAGAAGATGCTTTAGCATATCATAAGCTTTCTCGTAGAATTTGTTGTCAAATAGTGAGACGCCTATCCTTAAAGCTGTTCCAGGTAAGTTACTACTCATCTCTAGTGCTTTTTCAAAAATGCTGAGTGCTTCAGATTCTCTTTTATTAGATAAGAGGATGTGTCCTCTGACTACCATCATTTCGCTATGATCACACTCAAGTTCTTCAGTCTTATCAATGTAGCTAAGGGCTTCATCCACTTTGCCTAGTGAACTTAAAGCAAAAGCCAGTTCCTGATAAATCTGCAGTTGGTTTGATGAAGTGCCTCCAGACAATTCTTCGGCCTTCTTCAGGCAAGTCACAGCTTCCTGATATTGGTCGAGGTTGTTTAGTGCTACACCTTGTAGGAAATAGCCGGTCTCATCCTTTGGTACAAGTTGTGTAAAACGACGAAAGTATGTGAGAGCCTCCTCTAGATTATTAAGATGGAATAGGCTGTTGGCTTTATTTAAAATTGCTTCGGTGTCATTCGGATTAATAGCTATGGCATATTCACTGCTTGTCAGAGCCTCTTTGTAGTCATCTTGCATAAACTGAGAATTCGACAGGGAGTTCCAGTAATCGGTTGAGAAAGGATCCTCTTCTATCAGCTCATTAAAGATACGGTTGCTTTCTTTATATTTGCCTAGATTAAAAAAGATTTCACCCTTAAGCTCCTTAAACTCCACAGATTCAGTGTCCTTCAATCTGGATATCCATTTGTCTGACTTGTTATAGAGTTTATAATCATTAAAGATGTTGATTACATCAAGCACAAAATCTTGATATTCTTCATCCGTTTCACTCAGACAATTATCCAAAAAGACTTCAGCTTCATCTTCCCGGCCGTCCCGGATAAGCAGTTCTGCGTGAAGATAATAGTAGTCTAAATCATTACAGTTTACTATTTGCTCCTCATATTTCTTTGCCAATTCATAATTGCCGCTGAACATCGCTTCGCGTGCTCTGAATATGATAGGACCAATACTATCTGGATATAGTTCTGTGGCGCAGTCCAGAGCATGATGACACTTATCCATATCACCGTGCATACTGTAGTAGTCGGCAATATCCACCAGGTCGTCTGCATCCATGTATACAGGAGATCCCGAATTGACGTTAGTTTCGTAATCGCTTAAGATTTCTTTAAAATCTTCGCTTTCAAAATATTCGTTGTCCTCTTTGGCCATTAATTGTTATTTGTTTATCTTACTCCATGTATCCTTCAAACCGACAGTGCGGTTGAATACCAACTTATCGGTTTTGGAGTCAAGGTCTGGGGTGAAGTAACCTATACGTTGAAATTGCAGGTAATCACCCGACTTCTTTTCTGCTAGATACTTTTCTACATAGCAGTCGGTAAGTACTTTCATCGATTCAGGATTGAGAAGCTCGCGGAAATCGCGGTCATCAGCTGATGGGTTCTCGACATCGAAGAGGCGGTCGTACAGGCGTACCTCTGCTTTTAAGCTATGTGCACAACTAACCCAGTGTAAGGTTCCTTTCACTTTACGGTTTGCACCTTCCATGCCGCTTTTACTGTCAGGGTCGTATTCTGCATATATTTCTGTAATATTGCCATCAGCATCTTTATTACATCCAGTACATTTTATGATATAGGCATTTTTCAGACGAACCTCTTTGTCAGGACTCATTCTGAAGAATTTCTTTGGAGCATCCTCCATAAAGTCTTCACGCTCTATCCATAGTTCGCGACTGAATGTGATTGTATGAGTACCATCTGCCTCATTCTCCGGATTGTTGATCGCTTCCATCTCTTCAGTCATACCCTCTGGGTAGTTTGTGATGATGAGTTTTACAGGGTTTAATACAGCAGACACACGGCAAGAACGTTTATTGAGATCATCCCGGACGGATGCTTCAAGAAGAGCCATATCATTCAGTGCTTCGAATTTAGTGTATCCGATGCTGTCGATAAAGCCACGAATACTTTCAGGCGAGTAACCTCTACGTCTCATACCGCATACTGTAGGCATACGTGGATCATCCCATCCATTAACGAGATGTTCGTCTACCAGAGTATGAAGCTTACGTTTGCTCATCACCGTATAAGTCAGATTTAGTCGGTTAAATTCAATCTGGCGTGGGCGATTATCATTCATTTTTTCTGTTTCTCCCTTGTATATCTTCAGTTCATTGATGAAGTGATCATAGAGAGGACGATGAACGACGAACTCCAGTGTGCAGATAGAATGAGTCACGCCTTCGAAAAAGTCACTCTGTCCGTGGGCAAAGTCGTACATAGGATAAGCATTCCACTTTGTTCCTGTACGATGGTGTGGTGTATGAATGATGCGATACATAATAGGATCGCGGAAATGCATGTTCGGGTTTGCCATGTCCAGTTTGGCACGCAACACCATTGAGCCTTCTTCAGCTTCGGCCGTATTCATCTTGTTAAAAAGAGTCAGGCTCTCTTCGATGGGACGATCGCGGTAGGGGCTTGCTTTACCTGGTTCTGTAGGAGTTCCTTTCTGTTGTGCTATCTCTTCTGAGGTCTGTTCATCAACGTATGCCTTTCCTTCTTTAATAAGCCATACGGCAAAGTCCCACAACTGCTGAAAATAGTCCGAGGCATAATAGATGTTACCCCACTCAAATCCCAGCCACTTGATGTCGTTCATAATAGAATCAACATATTCAGTATCTTCTTTAGAGGGATTAGTATCGTCGAATCTCAGGTTACATACTCCTTTGTATTTTTCTGCGATGCCAAAGTCCATGCAGATAGCTTTTGCATGACCTATATGGATATAGCCGTTTGGTTCCGGTGGGAAGCGTGTTTGAATTTTGCCCCCATTTTTACCTTCTTCCAAATCTTTCTCGACTGCTTGTTCAACAAAACTCAAGCTTTTCTTCTCGATATTTTCTGCGTTACTATTTTCTGTCATAGTCGTGTATCTTTAATAAACGTTAGCAAAGGTAGTGCAAGTTGAGCGAAATACAAAATAAATGACGAAGTTTTTATCTTTATTGTGTCAGGTGTATATTTTAAGTTATATTTATCTTCATGAATTTTTTTTCAAAAAAATAAGCTAAATATGTTATCTAACATAAAAATTAATTTGCATAGTTGCTAAAACTAATGTATCTTTGCAACCGTTATCCTGAATACAATCTTTTTACCTTAAAAAAGCTAATACCTATTGAGATTGAATGCGCCCCGCTGAGAAGCGGGGCGCATTTCGCTTATAATATATCGAAGATAAAGTAAATCCCCTTCAAACAATTCGTTTGAAGGGGATTTACTTTATTACTATTTAATACCTTTATTGTTTAAGGCTTGACTGTATTTGTGTGCATTCTGCATGTGGTCATTATAGGTCCGTGCAAAATTATGTGTTCCAGAGAAATCTTCTTTCGCACACATATACAAATAGTCGTGATGGACATGGTTGAGCACGGCATCAATACCGGCAACGCTTGGTATTCTGATAGGGCCAGGAGGCAAACCGGTATTCTTATAAGTATTAAACGGGCTTTTAATAAATAACATATTGTTATAAATACGTTTAAGCTCGAATTGCTTTAGTGCGAATTTAATGGTAGGATCAGCTTGCAGAGGCATACCTGCTTTCAGACGATTGTAGTACATTCCTGCAATCATGGGTTTCTCTCCGTCATTAGCGGTCTCTTCATCAATGATGCTTGCCATTGTATAAATCTGAACTTCGTCGAGTCCCATGGCCTTTGCTTTTTGCTTACGTTCGAAATTCCAGAAATTCTTATTCTCCTTTTGCATGCGGCTAAGTAGCTTGTCCAGGCTGACATTCCAATATATATCGTATGTGTTTGGTATAAAGAGGCAGGCAATAGTCAAGGTATCATAACCGTATTTTTTGCATGTGGCTTCATCGGTCAGAGCTTTGTATATCGTTACACTATCAAGCATGAGGTGTTGTGATAGTGCACCGGCCAACTTGTCCATGGTCCTTACTGATGGTACTGTAAGACTGACAGGTGACTGTAATCCGTTTTTTAGATGGCGGAAGATTCTGAAAGCTCCCTCACCTGGTTTGATGGCATATCGTCCTGTCCTGATATTCTTCTCGTAAGAACTGTGTTTAACAAGAGAATGGAATCCGGTCATTGCGTGCCCTGAAGCTATCGGGGTCAATTTGGTAAATACAGAATCAATGTTGTCATCATTGTCTATATATACATAGTGCGTTGTCTCTTTTATTGAAAAGGAACTGAAAAAGTAGTAATAAACTAAACCAATGATAATCAGTAGGATAGATCCTGCTGAAATCATATAGTATCTCATCTTTTTTGATTTCATGTCACATGTTTTTTAACGCGTGCAAAGGTAGTGCAAACCTAACATAATACAAAATAAAATAGAATTTTTTTTTGTATTAATTATCAATACATCCACCCTTCTGTCTTTAGCTTAAGGCTTAGTTCTGCAAAATACAAAATAAAAAGTAATTTTATACAAATAAATTAGTATCTTTGCTCAGAAAAGAAGATATATAGATATAATGAAATTAAAGTTTAGTATCAATTATAACACACCATGGGGGATCAGTCTTCATGTACACTTATTCTATTTTAGTAATGGAGGAGATCTGGTCAGCTCTTCGGATATCCCTATGTTGACAGACAATGGTCATTTATGGACTGTCGAAACGACGGTTTTTGAATCCAGACATAAACATCTTTCATTTATAACCTATCAATATATCGTATGCGATGACAGAGGAAAGACATTACGTAAAGAATGGAACACAATTCCTCGTAAATTTTATATTGATGTTACAAAAGATTATGAATTTCCTGATATATGGCGTGATGTGCCCTTGCAATATCATCTTTATTCAAAGGCTTATATTGTAACAGTTAAAGGTGATACAGAGGAGACATTCGATCCAATACGTCTGCCTTCATATCGGAAAACCGTAGTCTTCAGAGTTTCAGCTCCACAGCTAAAACGTGGAGAAACACTCGCTGTCCTAGGAAGTCATCCCATTCTTGGAAGTTGGAATACATCCCGTTTTATGCCTATGACATATTGCGGAAAGTATGAATGGATGTTGGCAGTCAATGTTGACAATGTAC
>DAIOSW010000011.1:0-25822 GCA_036752365.1 Prevotella sp. | reverse complement strand
AAGGCTGAGAAGAAAAGCATAAAATTCCAAAGATAAATAGTTATTAATTTAAATTTATAGATGATTACTAATTTTATCACTTACAGAATGCAATATTAGATAAAAATAGTGACATAAAAAAGCATTTTAATGTTTTTTTTATGCGTAGTATTAAAATTTTAATAACTATAAAATTATAGTTTCAATAATCTTGTAAATTCCCAGATGATGATACCTGCCGTAACACTTACATTGAGTGAATGTTTAGTTCCAAATTGTGGAATTTCTATACATCCATCGCTGGCATCAACAACACTTTGTTGAACACCTTTTACTTCGTTACCAAAAATGATAGCGTAACGTTGACAATTATAAAGTTGAAGTTTTTGTAATTTTGTGCTATGTTCCACTTGTTCTACAGAATAAATGAAATAATCATCATCTTTTAATTGTTTTACAGCATCAAGTGTATCTTTGAAATAAATCCATTCTACACTTTCTTCAGCTCCTAAGGCTGTCTTATGAATTTCAGTATTCGGTGGACATCCGGTAACACCGCACAGTATTATTCGTTCTAATCTGAAAGCATCGCTTGTGCGAAATACACTTCCTACATTATATAGACTACGTATATTATCGAGCACCACAGTGACGGGGAGTTTATCTGAATTTTTATATTCCTCCACCGTCAAGCGGTTCATCTCGATCGTTCTTATTTTTCTCATTCTTTCTATTAATGAGTCAAAGTATTACATAAATCCCAGCCATCTCAATACATCATTGAGATTGGCTACGACCATCAGTAGTATAAGTAATCCCATACCTATATATTCTGCTCTAATCATAAAGTTATCACTAGGCTTACGGCGTGTGATAATCTCATAACAAAGGAACAAGACATGACCACCATCAAGAGCCGGAATGGGAAGAATGTTCATAAATGCCAGAATAATACTCAAGAAAGCTGTCATTCGCCAGAACATCATCCAATCCCATACGGGTGGAAAAAGACTTCCGATAGCTCCAAAACCTCCAAGAGATTTTGCTCCGTCAGCAGTAAATACATATTTCATGTCGTCTACATATCCACCTAAAACATGAATTCCATATCGACTACCGTTAGTAAAGCTTTCTAAAAAATCATAACTTATCTGGACTGGTTTGTAGTAGTTAAGATAATTACTTTGCACTACTCCCATTTTTAGATCGGAAGACAATATCATATTAACTGTGTCATTGGACATACCTGCCTGTTTAGAATAAACTAATGATACGGTACGTAGTTTGATACTGTCTTTTTGTGTATTGACGGTTGTAAGCACATCATTGATTCGTCCTAAAACGTCTTCATAAGCTTGCCACGAGTCAAGGGGAGTACCATTCAATGAAACAAGTCTATATCCCTTTTTCATTCCCGCTTTCGATGCAACAGTGTTTGGTAGTACGCTGTCAATAACAGCCGGAACACGTACACGTATAAAAGGAGGGTCATTTTTCATCATTGTCAACAGACTCATCTTTTGTGGCATATTGATAGTTACATCTTTTCCACTACGAATCACTGTTACTGATTTAGCTTCAGATAAATTACGATATAGGTCCACATCAAAGCGAGTAAAATCCTTTTTATCAGTCTTTACCAATATGTCTCCATCATGGAACCCTATTTCCTTAGCCTGTTGATTAAACTTCATACCTATTGACATGTTCTTAACAGGTACATAAGAATCACCCCAATAGAATAATACCATGGAATATATAAATAGGGCAAGAAGGAAATTGACAAGCACTCCACCAATCATGATAAGTAACCGCTGCCAGGCAGGTTTTGTCCGGAACTCCCAAGGTTGGGCAGGCTGTTTCATCTGTTCTGTATCCATTGACTCATCAATCATTCCTGCAATTTTGCAGTAACCACCGAGAGGTAACCAACCGATACCGTATGTTGTATCAGAATGTTTCGGTTTAAATTGAAACAAGTGAAACCATGGATCAAAGAAAAGATAAAACTTCTCCACACGTACGTGAAACACTTTTGCAAAGAAGAAGTGGCCGCCTTCATGCAGCAGGACTAAGATAGATATTGCTAGCATGAACTGCAATAATCGTATTAAGAATATTTCCATTCTATATAATGAATTATAAATTAAAAAATTTAAATTAACTCTGTTGCTATTTTTCTTGCTTCGGCATCCGTTGCCACATAAGTTTCGTACGAAGGTGTTGCCTCGAATGTTGCCTTATTCATTGTTTTTTCTATGATATCGCTAAGCTGTAAGAATCCAATACGATCTTCAAGGAAAGCACGATTCACAATTTCGTTGGCTGCATTCACTATACAAGGCATATTACCTCCTCTTCTCAACGCTTCAAAAGCTAAACCTAGACAGCGGAATTTATCCATATCTGGTTTAAAAAATTCAAGAGGCTGTTTGAAAAGATTGAGTCTGTTAGAGGAGAGATGCAAGCGTTTTGGATATGAGAATGCATATTGTATAGGTAGACGCATATCTGGTACACCTAATTGTGCTTTTACTGATCCATCTTTAAACTGTACAGCACTGTGTACAATTGACTGTGGATGAACAAGTACCTCTATCTGTTCGGGTTTGACACCAAAGAGCCACTTTGCTTCAATGACTTCAAAACCCTTATTCATCATAGTAGCGCTGTCGATGGTAATTTTGGCACCCATGTCCCATGTAGGATGTCTGAGTGCAGAATCTTTTGTAACCGCAGCAAGTTGTTCATTTGACATTGTTCTGAAAGGTCCTCCACTTGCTGTAAGCAAAATTTTCTCTATTTCATTATCGTCTTCACCTACTAAACTCTGGAATATTGCTGAATGTTCGCTGTCGACGGGTAGGATAGGAGTGTGGTATGTGGCAGCTAGTTCGTTGATAAGTTCCCCAGCTACAACAAGTGTCTCTTTGTTTGCCAGACAAATGGTCTTACGTGCTTTGATAGCACTGATAGTCGGTCGCAAACCGGAAAATCCAACCATAGCGGTCAATACCATATCAATAGGTGCAGATTCTACCACTTGGCATAAGGCATCAGCACCTGCATAGACTTTGATAGGTTGGTCGGCAAGTGCATCTTTCAAAGTATCATAATGTTTCTCGTTAGCTATTACCACAGCTGCAGGCTGATACTTGCGTGCCTGCTCTGCGAGTTCCCATACGCGATTGTTTGCTGTCAGGCAATACACTTCGTATAGATCCTTATGTTCCTCAATCACTTCAAGTGCTTGAGTTCCTATTGAACCTGTGGAACCGAGTATCGCTATTTGTTTTTTCATATATAATTATATATATTATAAGTCTAACAATCCCTCTGGAATTGCTATTTTTATTATTTTATTTTTTTGATCCACTTCTGTTATCAGTTCCTCTGATGCAGGGATAAGCACATCTTTTCCATCTGTTGTATTTACACTGAACAATACATTAACAGTTGAATCATCCACAGTATATATAGTTCCAATAATGCTATCGTCGGTATCATTTTTCATTGTGAAACCAATTATATCATCCCATGTTACCATATCATCTTCCTGACCGTCAGACAGTGATTTAGGAAAATATACCTCTATGCCTGTAAATTCACGAGCTTTTTCAGAGTTATCAATATCACAGAATTTCATGATGACAGTATCTGCACCACGAAATCGGTATTCTTCAATAAAGAAGGGTATCATTATTCCATCAATAAGCAGCACTAGATAATCCGTATCGGTTCGGTCGAAGACATCATCAGTAAATGTCATTCCTATTTCGCCGTTGATGCCATGCGGCTTTCTTAATACTCCAATTTTGAAGACGTCTTCTTTACGAATCATTTTTCTCTCTGTATTTTAGCGCCTAATGAGTTAAGTCGGTTTTCTATGTTTTGATAACCGCGATCAATCTGTTCTATATTATTAATTCTACTTGTTCCGTTAGCACTTAATGCAGCGATCAAGAGGGCTATTCCTGCTCGTATGTCAGGACTAGACATGAGTCCTGCCCTGAGTTGTATCTGATGGTCATGACCGACAACAACAGCACGGTGAGGGTCGCATAGAATAATCTGTGCACCCATGTCGATCAGTTTATCGACAAAGAAAAGTCTACTCTCAAACATTTTCTGATGAAACAATACACTCCCTCGAGCTTGAGTTGCAACAACCAGCAATACTGACAGGAGGTCTGGAGTAAGTCCTGGCCATGGTGCATCACTGAGAGTCATAAATGAACCATCAATAAACGAGTCAATCGTATAATGATTCTGTTTTGGTATAATCAAATCATCATTTTCCACATTGATTTTTACTCCAAGACGGCGGAAAGAGTCTGGGATGATACCAAGATTATTATAAGACACATTTTTTATTCTTATACCATTGCCAACCATTGCTGCCATTCCTATGAAAGATCCAACTTCTATCATATCTGGGAGTACAGAATGTTTTACCCCATGTAGTTCTTTAACTCCTACAACAGTCAAAAGGTTCGATGCAATACCACTTATCCGTGCCCCCATACGATTGAGCATGTGACAGAGTTGTTGGATGTATGGCTCGCAAGCTGCGTTATATATTGTTGTTGTTCCTTTTGCGAATATGGAAGCCATAATGACATTGGCAGTACCGGTAACAGAGGCTTCATCAAGTAACATATAACATCCCTTCAGATGTTTAGCGTTAATAATAAAAGTATTATGCTTGTCGTCATGTATAAACTTAGCTCCTAACTTCTCGAAACCAAGAAAATGGGTATCAAGTCGGCGTCGCCCAATTTTATCACCACCGGGTTTAGCTACAACAGCTTCACCGAAGCGTGACATCAATGGACCAATAAGTAGTACGCTACCACGCAGTCCGGAGCACTTCTTAACAAATTCTTCACTGTGCAGATAATCTAAATTTACCTCATCTGCCTTGAACGTATATTCGTTTGGAGCAGGATTAGTTATCTTCACACCCATATTCTGCATCAGTTTCATCAGATTCTGAACATCAAGAATATCAGGTATATTACTAATACGGACCTCTTCAGCCGTTAGTATTGTGGCACATATCACCTCTAGTGCTTCGTTTTTAGCACCCTGTGGTGTTATGGAACCGCTTAGCGGATGTCCACCTTCGATGATAAATGAAGCCATGTTTTATTTCTTTTTACGTTTATTCTTTTGACTTCCGTTATCATGGCCCATCGTTTTTTCCTTGACGGTCTCAAATTTGAAACAATCAAGATCCAATTGAACTTTACCGTCAGTAAAGCGGGCTAAATCGGATGCAACCTTTTCTTCATTCATGGAACCATGATTCCATGCGAAGAGGTTACGTTTCATCTGATTTGCAGTGAGACGAATCAGTTCATCCCGTTCATCACTATCAGGCATCGTCTTAAGTTTTTCAAACAGTTCATCGATAAGATGTCCGTAATGTTTCTGTTTGATATGTGACATAGGATATTTCATCTGACCAGGTTTCTTTTTCAGCTGTTCTTCCTTTGTAACTTCAAAAGGATAATCGATATCTAGTTGAAAACGACTCATAATAGCAAGATGATCCCATAATTTTTGCTCATAGTCAGTGCTTTCTCGCATCTGAGGAAACATTATTTCCATGATTCTTATAATGCTTTCGGCACATTTTTGCCGTTCTGTCTTTGTTGGCAGAGCTACGGCAAAATCCACCATGTTTTGTATGCTACGTCCGTATTCCGGCATCGGTAGCGATTTACGCTGAGTATTATAATCCATTCCTTTTATGTCCATTATCAAATTAATTTTTTCGGTTGTGTCGCAATAAAGTCTTTTAGATAGAACGGTACAAAGTAAGCCACATCTTCAAACTTTTCTTGAGCTATATGCTTCTCAGCTAGAGGAAACATATTTCTTGCTAAAGGCTCAATTTTTTTTATGAAATGGGCATTAGGATGATTGATTTTCTCTTCACATTTACAGCAACCGTTACCGAAAAAGTACACCGGTCCCTTATCAAGATATTCTTTGTATGTGTCGCTGTCAACAATATCTGCATGAATAGGGCGTACGCAGTTTAATGAACGATCATATATTCCTGCATATACTTCCATGCGGCGGGCGTCAAGCATAGGACAAAGAAGGGCATCTTCTGGTAATTCTTCTTCCAAAAGTATTGGGACACAAAGTAATTCCAGTGTTGGTATTGCAATAAGTTTGCATCCCAAACCATAGCAAATACCTTTTGCCATTGATACACCAATACGAAGTCCTGTGTAAGAACCTGGTCCGCAACTGACAGCTACGGCATCTAATGGAATGGCATGGTTATTAATGAATGAAAGTGCTTCGTCCACAAATACGCCAAGTTTTACAGCATGATTGTGACCACTATGGTCTTCTTTTTCAAAGATGCAGGTTCCACCGTTACTTACGGCTACAGAGCATACATCTGTGCTCGTTTCTATATGCAATATGCAAGACATAATAAAATATCAATATTAAATAAAATGCAAAAATACTATTTTATGCTCGAATTTTCGTACTTTTGCAGAAATTTAACTTGATAAGTTTATGATACAGTCAATGACAGGCTACGGAAAAACAGTCGTAACCTACAAAGAAAAGAAAATAAATGTAGAGATAAAATCATTAAATAGTAAGGCTCTTGACCTCTCTACACGTATAGCTCCACTATATCGGGAAAAGGAGATGGAAATTCGTAGTATGATTTCCAAAACCCTCGAACGTGGAAAGGTTGATTTTAGTATTTGGATTGACGTTAATACCTTGACAGCAGCTACACCAATAAACAAGGCTTTAGTTGAAAACTATTATAATCAGATAAAGGAACTATCTACAGTTACTGGTGTACCCGAGCCTACAGATTATTTTTCACTGATCCTCCGCATGCCTGATGTGATGAATAAGACAGATCAGGATGAACTTTCTGATGATGAGTGGCAGGTGGCACGTGCTGCGATTGAAGATGCTATCAATAAACTGATGGAATTCCGTCGTCAGGAAGGTGCTGCACTTTATCATAAATTTTCAGAAAAGATTGATAATATAAAAAATCTTCTTGAAAGTATTGAACCTTATGAGAAATCTCGTGTTGAAAGAATACGTACAAAGATTATCGACGGACTTAAGAATATCCCGGAAGTTGATTATGATAAAAACCGTATGGAGCAAGAGCTTATTTATTATATAGAGAAACTGGATATAAGCGAAGAGAAGCAACGTCTGGCAAATCATCTTAAATATTTCCGTGAGACTATGGACAATGGTCATGGTCAGGGAAAGAAACTTGGATTCATCAGTCAGGAGATGGGACGTGAGATAAATACCACTGGTAGCAAAAGTAATCAGGCTGAAATGCAGAACATCGTGGTAAAGATGAAAGATGAACTAGAACAGATCAAAGAACAGATTCTTAATGTGATGTGATGAATTAACTCTTATTGGTCTTATAAAGCTATTGATAGTCAAAGAATAAGACTGATAGTAATAATTTGAAGAATGGCAAAATTAATTATTTTCAGTGCACCCAGCGGCAGCGGTAAATCTACTATCATCAGCCGACTGATGCAGCATGAAGAACTAAATATGAAATTTAGTATTTCTGCGACAAGTAGACCACCACGTGGAACGGAGCAGAATGGCGTAGAATATTTCTTTATTACTCCTGAAGAGTTTCGAAAGCGTGTTGCAAATAATGAGTTCCTTGAGTATGAGGAGGTTTATAAAGACCGATTTTATGGAACATTAAAGGCCCAAGTGGATTCACAACTGGAAAAAGGGGAAAATGTTGTCTTGGATGTTGATGTAAAGGGCGGATGTAATATCAAGAATATTTATGGTGAAAGAGCTCTCAGTCTTTTCATCCAACCACCAAGTATTGATGAACTTCGTCATCGACTTCAAGGACGTGGAACAGACACTCTTGAGGTTATTAATGATCGTATTGACCGTGCATCTTATGAACTTACTTTTGCACCAAAGTTTGACAGAGTGATCATCAATGATGATCTTGATACAGCTGTAGAAAATGCTCTTTCTGCTGTAAGTGAATTTCTTAACTAAGATGTATGGATATCTGTTTTTGATACCTCAAAACATTCTATATGATACGTACATGTATTTATGGAGGTTCTTTTAACCCTATCCATAATGGACATATAGCTTTAGCACAATATGTTCTTGATCAGAATCTGGCCGATGAAGTATGGTTTGTTGTGTCACCGTTAAATCCGTTTAAACAGAATTCGGATTTGCTTTCTGATGAAAAACGACTATTTATGACAAGTGCTGCTCTCGAAGGAAAAGAAGATATGTATGTGAGTGATTTTGAATTCAGCATGCCACGACCATCATATATGGCTAATACGTTGAATTCCTTACGTTCAACCTATCCTGACCGTGAATTCTTGTTATTTATCGGTGCTGATAACTGGCTGTCATTCGATCGTTGGTATCATTATGAGGAGATAATTAATAAGTATACGATATATGTGTATCCAAGAAGTGATATACAAGTAAATGAGAAATCACTGCCTTATAATGTTCATCTTCTCCATTCTCCTCTTATTTGCATGAGTAGTACTGATATACGTGATAAACTCAAAGCTGGAGAATCAATTGATGATATTGTCCCTCCAAAAGTTGCAGAGATTATATATCAAAATAAATTTTATCAATAAAAAACTCTCCTATCTTATCGATAAGAGAGTTTTTTTTATTCAACTACTTTGAATTCATCTTTGCCAACACCGCAAATTGGGCAAACCCAATCATCTGGTATATCTTCAAATGCAGTTCCAGGTGCTATTCCATTATCTGGATCTCCCTCTGCTGGGTCATAAATATAGTCACAGACTTCACAAACGTACTTTTCCATAATCTATTTATTTAAAATGTTAATACTAAAATCTGTTGCAAATATAATGGAATAGTCGGAATATACAAAATAAAATTGACTTTTTTTATCAGTGTTTTATATGTTCATAAATAAACTTACATACGAAGTATAAGATAAATGCGCTAAGGAACCCTGCAATCGCATCAATGAGATAGTGAGCCTGTATATATACAGTGGCCATACATAACAGGAGATAAAATGGTAACATGAAGAGCCATAGCTTTTTGTTGCTTTTGAAAGCAAAAATCATCAGAATGGTACTAATACCTACATGGCTGCTGGGAAATGCTGCGGTAGGCCGTTCACCTGCATTCTTTGCGTCTTCCACAAGATGATAGAATATACCATCGGTATAACCGGGACTTGCCAGTACATCTTGGTGATTATTGAAGTAGTCGCCGATATTAGGGAATACTCCGTGTGCTATCTGGTCAAGTCCAACTGCCTTATAGTAGTATTGAGGACCGGCAACGGGTAAAAAGATGAAGATGACGTAATAGATGAAGAAAGATGTAAGGAGAATAAATGCTACTTTCTCGAATTTCTCATAACGCCAGATAAAGTAATATAAGGTAATAGTAGCAATCATCAGGAAATAGCTGGCATATCCCATGTCCATGAGTTCACTAATGATATGACTAGGAAACAACTGAGAGAATATAAGAGCCGGCTGACAACCGAAATAGGTCTGTTCCACCTGGGCAAATACATGGTCGAGATTAGGGAATAACCTGTTGTATTCATAAGTGTCAGAATACCAGAATCCCAGGAA
This sequence comes from Prevotella sp., assembly GCA_036752365.1. Lineage (GTDB taxonomy): Bacteria > Bacteroidota > Bacteroidia > Bacteroidales > Bacteroidaceae > Prevotella. Next base: position 16,181 of record DAIOSW010000011.1, on the reverse strand, counting down.
GCATAGCTGTGCTGCTATTCGTGCAAATCTGGTAAATCGGCATGGTATCATTCTGTATACTCCCCATAGAGCAAACATTGTTACGGCAACACGTATACGTCCCCAAAGCATTGCTTCCGGATTATGTACTTTTGTCGAGACGAAAAATAACAATAATAATGTAAATATAAGATAACACAAGATAACCCACTCTACAGAGAATAAACCTTTATGTGGCTTTTTTTCTAAGGTAAACATCTTTTTTATAATACTTTTTTTCATAACCATCCTTCTTTTTTATACCATTCTATAGATAGTTTCACACCCTTTTCTAAATCATATTCGGGTTTATAACCAAGTTCTCTCATGATTGGACTAATATCACAACGCCAGTTACGCTGTTTCATAATATAATATTTATCGTTGTTAAGGGCAGTTACCTTGCCGCTTATCTTTCCAATATATTCACCGAAGAAGGTGAATATACGGAGCATCCAGATAGGAGCTTTGATACGGAGTACCCATTTGATATTAAGTTCCTTGCAGATAAGGTCACTGAATGTTCTTGAGGAATATACATTACCGTCACTAACGAAGTATTTCTTACCACTTTTTCCTCTCTTTAAAGCAAGGAAGACTGCTTGTACCAGATCGAGTACATACACAAATGTGAGTTCCTGAGGCTTATACCCTACAGCGAAATCCGTATGTCCTTTTATACTTTTTGCCATCATGAAATAATCTTTTTCACGTGGACCGTATACACCTGTTGGGCGGAGGATGATATGAGGGAAGTTTTCAAACATATCAAGGAATTCTTCACTCTTAAGTTTGCTCTCCCCATAGGCAGTATCCGGCATTGGAGTATCCAAATCCATGATATCTGTATAGGGTTGTTGTTCGCGTACTGGACCGAAAATACTTAGGCTGCTGATATATACAAACATCTTTGGAGTCATATCGCAGGCAATCAGTGCTTTCATTAAATTCTTTGTTCCCAAGGTGTTTGTCTGAAAAAATTCTTTACGATGCTGACATTTTGTTGCTCCAGCAGCGTGTACAATATAGTCCCACTTTCCATTGATAGAAAAGTGACTGAGAAGTTGTTTGTTTAACTTTTCAGGATTGTCGAAGTCTAACTCAATAAAATGTATATGATCGTCATTAAGATAGCGATGACTACTGGTAGACCTTATTCCTGCCCATACCTCCATACCCTCAGAAAGAGCATGTTCAACAATAAAACTGCCAATGAATCCACTGGCACCTGTAATTAATATCTTCATCGATTATCTGATTAAAGTAATTTTATAAAGACTTCGTTCATGGGATTTATTGGTCATAAATATTTCATTTGTGATAAATTCGTTTGCAAAGTTACTATTTTTATGTAAATAATTGCATAAAAGTTGTGAAAGACGAAATCTTTTTTGTTACTTTGCGGTTAGTATAAAGGCTATTGAGCCAAATAAAAAATAATTGAATTATGGGAAAATCAGGTAAAAAAGGCGGAAAACGCTTAACAAAAAACGACCTTACGAAGATGTTACAAATGCTCTTCGAGGATAACCCTAATGAAACCTTGAGCTTTAAACAGTTGTTTAAAACGTTAAATCTTGACACTCATCCTTTAAAGATGCTTGCAATAGACATTATCGAGGATATGGTTATGGATGACTATCTGACCAAGGTCACTGACTCATCATATAAGTTGAATACCCAAGGACAGATACAAGAAGGTGTCTTTACCAGAAAAAGTAACGGAAAGAATGTCTTCACCCCAGAAGGTGGAGGCCAGTCTGTGTTTGTGGCAGAGCGTAACTCGATGTTTGCCATGACCGGTGATCGTGTTAAAGTAACTTTTATGGCTCGTCGTCGTAATCACATTAAAGAGGCGATGGTGACAGAGGTCTTAAGTCATGCTCGCGATACATTTGTTGGAAAATTGAGCGTATCTAAAAATTATGCTTTTCTGTTAACAGAAAGCAGTATGTTTGTACATGATATCTTCATTCCAAAGACTAAACTGAAAGGTGGAAAGACCGACGATAAAGCTGTCGTAAGAATCACCGAATGGCCTAGTCGTGATGCAAAAAATCCTGTAGGTGAAGTAATAGATATATTAGGTGCATCAGGTGAAAACAATACGGAGATGCATGCTATCCTTGCCGAGTTTGGTCTGCCTTACTCTTATCCGAAGAATGTGGAAGATGCTGCAGACAAGATCTCCGGTGAAATAACAAAAGAGGATCTTGCTGAACGAGAAGATTTCCGTGATGTTACTACGTTTACCATTGACCCAAAAGATGCCAAGGATTTCGATGATGCGCTGTCAATACGTAAACTTCAGAGTGGATTGTGGGAAGTCGGTGTTCATATTGCTGATGTTTCCCATTATGTCACAGAAGGTTCTGTTATTGATAAGGAGGCTGTCAAGAGGGCAACGAGTATTTATCTCGTTGACCGTACCATACCGATGCTTCCAGAACGTCTTTGCAACTTTATCTGTTCGTTGCGTCCAAATGAAGAAAAACTGGCTTACAGTGTCATCTTTGAGATGAACGATAATGCAGAGATCAAAAAATGGCATCTTGCCCATACCGTCATTAAGAGTAACCGTCGTTTCGCTTACGAAGAGGTTCAACAGATTCTGGAGGATAATGGAGTGAAGGATAACACCGGTACACCTGCACCGCCAGCTCCAGCTGGAGGGTATGTAGGCGATTATGCAAACGATCTCATCGAGCTAGACCGTCTTGCAAAACTTCTCCGTGATGCACGATTCAGAAATGGTGCAGTGAAGTTTGATCGAGAAGAACTTCATTTTGATATTGATGAGAAAGGAAAACCTACACGTGTTTACTTTAAGATGGCGAAAGATGCTAATAAACTTGTCGAAGAGTTTATGTTGCTTGCCAATCGTACAGTAGCAGAAAGTATCGGAAAGGTAAAAGAGGGAAAGAAAGCCAAGACACTACCTTACCGTATTCATGATGCTCCAGATCCTACGAAACTGGAGACACTTAAAGATTTCATTGTCAAGTTTGGTTATAAGTTGAAGACAGCCGGCACTAAAGGTGAGATCTCACGCAGTCTGAATAAACTGATGGACGACTGTAACGGACACCGTGAACAGAATCTTATTGAGACAGTAGCCTTGCGTGCGATGATGAAAGCAAAATACAGCACACATAACATAGGGCACTACGGCTTGGCTTTTGATTATTACACTCATTTCACTTCTCCTATCCGCCGTTATCCTGATACAATGGTTCATCGTCTCCTTACCCGTTATGCTGAGGGAGGTCGCAGTGCCAATCAGGAAAAATATGAAGAGTTGTGTGAACATTCCAGCGAGATGGAACAGCTCTCTGCCAATGCAGAGCGTGCCAGCATCAAATATAAGGAAGTAGAATTCATGCAGGATAAGCTTGGTGAGGAGTATGATGCCCATATCAGTGGTATCGCCGAATATGGAATCTATTGTGAGATTGATGAGAATCATTGCGAGGGAATGGTACCTATCCGTGATCTTGATGATGATTATTATGAGTTCGATGAACGCAATTACTGTCTTATCGGCAGACGTAACCATAACCGTTATAACTTAGGCGACAATATAAAGATAAAGGTTGTGAGAGCTAATCTGGAGAAGAAACAGCTTGACTTTGCACTGGCTGACAGTGAGAAACCGGCTCGTAGCATGCCTGCTTCAGAATATTCATTCAAGGATAAGCATAAATTCGATAAACAGAAAAAACGTACTAGAAGATAATTCTTATGGCTATATCTGTTGTAATAAACACATATAACGCAGAAAAATTCCTTCGCAGGGTTCTTGACTCTGCGAAGGAATTTGATGAAATAATCATCTGTGATATGGAGAGCACAGATTCTACCTTGGATATTGCTCGTGAGTATGGATGTAAGATTGTTACTTTCCCTAAAGGTGAATGCCGTAGTGCTGAGCCCGCTCGTACTTTTGCTATTCAGAGTGCTGGCAGTGAATGGGTGTTGGTCTTAGATGCAGATGAGCTGGTGACACCGGAATTGAGAAACTATTTATATCGCCGTATAAAAGATGAGGATTGTCCTAAGGGACTGTTTATTCCTCGTAAGAATCTATTTATGGGCAAGTTTTCTCATGCCAACTTCCCTGATTTCCAGTTACGCTTTTTCATCCGTGAGGGTACTGTATGGCCACCATACGTACATACCTTCCCTGTGGTGCAAGGTCATGTAGAGAAACTTCCCCGTGACAAAAGTCTGGCGTTAGTACATCTTGCTGACGACAGTATGAAAACGATGATGAAGAAAACCGATTTATATTCAGACAATGAAGTTGAGAAGAAAAAAGATAAAGGTTATGGTTATGGAGCTCTGCTATACCGTCCCATATTCAGATTCTTTAAATCATTCGTCCTTAAGGGTGGTTTCCGAGATGGTATCGAAGGATTTGTTTGTGCAGGATTCGAAGCTTTCTATCAGTTTATTATCATCAGTAAGATTATTGAATACAAGAAAAATAAATGATCAAAATATCTCTTATCATATCTACCTATAATTGGCCTGAAGCACTGCGCCTTTGTCTTGAGAGTGTGAATCGGCAAACGTTGGTTCCTGATGAAATTATTATTCCAGATGATGGTTCCACAGCCGAAACGGCGAATATTATTGATTCTTTGAGGTCTGAAATGAAATGCCCGATAAAACATGTGTGGCATGAAGATGATGGTTTCAGAAAAACAGTCATACACAATAAAGCTATCAGAGAAGAATGTACGGGAGACTATCTGATATTTACAGATGGTGATATTATTTTTGACCGTCATTTTGTGAGCGATCATGTTAAGATGGCAGAGAAAGGTTATTTTGTATTAGGTAGCAGAGTATTGCTAACTCCAAAACTTACTAACACCTTGATAGCAAATAATAGTATCCGTGTGAATCCTTTCACTAAAGGTGTGTTACATGCTATGAATGCCTTTTATATGCCGTGGCTCGGCAGATGGACATGGAAATATCGCATCAATGATAAACTTTATGGTCGGGGAGCTAATATGGCTATGTATCTTAGTGACTTCAAATTAATCAATGGTTTCAATGAAGATATGGTTGGTTGGGGTATGGAAGATACGGATATGATCAATCGTCTTAACAACAACGGTATAAAACGGAAGTTTGCTAAATTCAGAGCGATCGAATATCATCTTTATCATCAGGAACGCAAGCATAATCTTGATAATAATGTTTTATTAAAGAAACTCATCGAGGATAAGTGCAAGTTTGCACCGAACGGGTTAATCAAGTATTGACGATTACTTCTTCATTATCTTACAAAAAATAGGCGAACTTTAAAGTCCGCCCTGATAATGAATAATTGAAATAAAAGATGATTTAGAAAACTACAAATTTCTTATGTCCTGCGATATAGATGCCTGGGGGCATACTAATTGTGCGAGATATATCTTTTGTAAGATAAATATTTTTAATCAATGAACCTCTGATATCATATATCTTAATATTCTGATTCTCTGACGACATTATTGATACTTTATTTTTATTTACATGAATAGTAAGATTGTCTGATGGAGCATTGACAGTCATAAGACCATCGGAGGCAAAGCTAACGGAAGTGAGGTTTCCGTTATATTTAACGGTAGCATCGAATATCTTTGCATGGCTGTCGCCATATCCGTTTTTATCTGTCACGAGTACGATATTGAAAACTCTTTCGTTCAACATGCCCGTGAAGTAACCGTTGCGTTTCCCTATGGTGAGTGTTCTGGATGCTTCATTCCAGATAAAAGGAATCTCAGTGAATTGTCCTTTTTCATAATTATAAGAATCGTTCTCATCCTCGTAAAGAGTGAAAGAACCGTCATTGCCCGGGTATATTCTTACTTCAAGACTGTCCCACTGTTTCTCGGTGGAATATTGTACATCAGGGCCCCAAGGCAGGATGGTACCGGCAGGAACATATAAAGGAATGATGTCGGATGGAGTCGACCTGTCTATCGTAGTACCTCCATTCGTGGTTATGCCCGTCCAGAAGTCAATCCATTTATTATCAGCAGGCAGATAGACGCTACGTGATATAGCGTTGTCTTTGACAACCGGAGCCACGAGGAATGATTTTCCAAACATAAATTCATCCGTTATCTTCCGACAGTTGATATCGTTGCCATAGGCGATAGGCAAAGCCTGCATAAATGTTTCCCCCTTTGTCGTAATATTCCATGCTGTGCTGTACAGATAAGGTAACATTCTGTATCGTATGAGTATATACTTTAGAATACGGTCATAATCGCCTTTACTGTCGCCCTTTGTTCCGAACTGATAGATTTCACGTGGGATTGTCGTTCCGTGGAATCTCATCATCGGGCAGAAAGTTCCGAATTGTACCCAACGGCAGTATAGACTACGGTATTTGGTGTCATTGATACCTGTGTAATTGTCAGTGAAAAATCCGCCAATGTCGCTGTTCCAGTAAGGAATTCCCGTTACAGAGAAGTTGCATGCCGCCGGAATGAGGTTGGCCAGTGCCTCCCAGCTTGCGCTCACGTCCCCATTCCACGTGTTGGCCCCGTAGCGTTGCTGCCCTGCGAATGCTGAACGAGTGAGGATTGAAACACGTTTGGCTGCCAAGTCCGTCTGTGCGCGATGATGATCGTATACGCCACTTACATGGCAGAGAGGGAATGCGTTACGCATGCTGCGCCAAGTAGCTCCGTTCTCACTTAGATAGTCATAATCGGTGGTGCCATTGCCGAAATAATCAGGTTCAGATGAGTCCATCCAATATGCGTCAATACCTTTGCTTACAAGTCCCTTATACAAATACTTCCAATAGATATCACGTGCCGTACTGCTGTAACAGTCGTAAGGTAGTACCCCTTCATTAGTTGGATAAGTGCTGACAGGAATCAGTCTGCCCAAATTATTCAGTTCACTATATTGTCCGGTCTTTGGTCCGAAATTTGCCCAAATCGAAATCATAAACTTAGCGTTATGAGTGTGCACATAATTGATCATACTCGCATAGGTGCTGTAGTTTATGTTCAGAAACGACATTGCATTCCAGTGAGCATTGTCTCCCCAGTATTGCCAGTCTTGTATAATGCAGTCGAGAGGAACCTTAAGTGATCGGTATTTCTGAACCACATTCATCACCTCGGATGCACTTTGGTAGCGTTCTTTGCTCTGATAGAGTCCAAAATTCCATAGTGATGGCATGGGACAGTTACCTGTCAGCGTACGCATTCCTCTCAATACGCTGTCATTATTCACTCCACTGATGACATAATAATCAATTTCAGTTCCGGTAGATTGGAAACTTGTAGAGGTGCTGTTATCTGTGAATGTAGTAGGGGAGTAATTGTCCCAGAACACCGAATATCCTCTTGTTGATTGGAAATATGGTATAAATACGGTTCTATTGCCTTCTGACATATTGGAATAAGTCACATTACGCTGGCTGAGCAATCCGTTTTGTATCTGTCCCATGCCGTAGATGTCTTCGTCTGGATTGAGGGTGAACGTCTGGCGTATCTGAAAGCTGTTGTTCTTCCCGTCCATCATCGGATTCATGCTGAAGGAGTTTTCATTCACAATATTTTCTCCCTTATTCTTATAAATGCTCACATGAGCTGTCTTCATGGTGTAGACTACTCTCATCAAGCTGCTACTTATCTCCACACTGTCACCTTCATCCTTGTAGGTGAGCGATAATCCTGATTCGGGATGTTTGACGACACTCAGACTAGTCTTCTTCTCTTCAGGCAGATAAGACTTATACACCCTCACAATACCATCGCTATAAAATACGATCTTTACATTGAGTGAGTCATACACTCCATTAATGCCGTTATCGGTCTTTGTATAACTGACATTGTGATTATTATTGTCGAAATACAGAAGGGTCCCGTCTATCTTCTGATAAAGAGAAAATGCACTGGCATAATTATTTGCACTGATGGTATCTCTGTTCACTTTTACTTCTTCTTGCGCCTTCTTGAGTGAGTCTAACGCCTTTGTATTGTTGATCTTTCCGTTCAGTTTGCTTTCGGCAATGGTCAAGAGAGAGTCTGTTTTCGAGATCAGTTTAGTAGTTAGAGTCGTATTATTATACCCCATGCTGGCAATCAGTTTCGGATATTTTCCGGCAATTTCATACGGTGCATAGTAATTCACATCCGTTATCGTGCCTTTACCGATGCTGCTTGTAAGTCCTATTGCGTGGATGAATTCGTTGTTATGTGATGAGATGACTATTTGCTGTTGAGTGAAATCCATATTTGTTCCCATGCTTCCCGATGATTTTATATTCCACATCAGTAGTTGGGTAGCATCGCTGTTGGTGAAAACTTTAGTCGGACTTTGTCCGCCATTACAATATCCGTTAAACCACCATACGCGACTGTCGCTAAGAGTGGTGTTTACATTCTTGGCAGCGATCACGAACCAATAGTTATCGTTTGGTATATAATATTTTCCATCGGCTTCCGATGACATTTTAAATGCAACATTATTTGTCCCTGATGATTTGATGGCAAACAAATTTTTCGCAGTATCATAGCTGAAGTTAGTTTGTGGTGCTCGATTATTATCAGTCGATATATACTCTTGACAGTGAAAAGAGTAGCGTTCTTGTGCCGAGATACTGAAAGTAAGGAGACAAAGTGCAGCTATTGCCACTTTTCTCTGATAATGATTTTTGAGTGTTTGTTTCATTTAAGTATATCGTTTGATTAAAAATGGTTTTCTTCTGGCGGCAAAGATAGATTAATATATTCATAAGAATATAGAAAGATTGTTGATACAAACAATAAAATTGTTGATTTGTAACCTAAATCTATCCTAATATGAAAATAGGCGAACATTGCTGTCCGCCTATTTTTGTGAATAATTGAAAAAAGTGAATTTAGAAAACTACAATTTTCTTATGTCCTACGATATAAATGCCTGCAGGCAGGTTCTTTGTCGCGTCTGCTTTCAAAACGTTACTGCGGACTTTTACACCTGAGATCGTATATACATCTACATTGCTATCTGTTTCTATGTCATTGATATCCGTAGTTGGACGACTATAGTCAGTATTGTTGGTTAGGTACATATCATTGATATCAATTGTTCCTACTGAAGATGCCCAGAAGCTTACAATATATACTTTTGAAGGATCAAAGATTGTTCCGTCCGACCTTCTCATAGTCTTTAAAGCAATGATGGCTCTGCTCGAATTGATTGGAGTTGCTGTTCCTGTTGACCAAATAGAATTTGAGTTAAACATGAAGAGTTGTGCTCCGCAAGTAGGTGTCTTATCAAATTTGATGATAAGATACTTGTAGCCAGACATATCCACTCCGTTATTGTATTGCCATCCACACTGTCCGTTTACTGTCATCGTAAAGGTGCGAGTGCTTTCATTATAAGTGTTGTTCTGGAATAGAGAGGTATTGACACTTGATGCGCTAAATGGGAAGTAGGTCACAGAAATTTTCATATTCGATGTGAATACATTACCCATTGGATCGGTGTATGTAATATCAACCACAGCATCACCGATGCCTTGCGCAATAATCTTACCACCGTTAATGCTGATATTATCACCGCTGATGGTGTATTTTGCTGAACTTGATACATCTTCTGTATGGCCATCCATGAATTTAGCATTCAGTGTGATAATCTTGCTTGTTCCCGGCATCATATCCAGTGAGGTGCTTCCTATCGTCAGATTAGTAGCAGTGAGAGTCTCTGCGCTATAACCTGTGAAAGAATTATCATAATAGTTGCTCTCTTCATACGTAGGCTCGGTGCTGAACCAGTCCACATCCACATATCCGTCCGACTCCTGTGTCGAGTAATTGAAGATACCGAAACGGTTACCAACGAAGACATCAAGTGTGTACACCATAGACATCTCGTCACCGAGTTGTGTGAAAGTATTATTGTTGGTGCTGTAATAGAACTTAGCCTTGCTTGTGCCTATGTTTGCCACGGCGCGAAGATAGATGATGGAGTCAGCGTCAATGTCAGCGGTAACGGTCTTTGGAGCTACGTTGCTATTGTCTGTAACAGTGTCCTGTTTCCAGATGAGCTGATATTTTCCACTCGTCTTTTTGATAGCTATATATCCGTATACATTCTGGAAGACCGACAGACCGGCCATGTCGCCCTCTTTCATGTTCTTGATATTCATTTTAACTGTACCGTAAGAGTCTTTCGTTGTACTCCGGAAACCGAAGATTCGTTGTGTAAGCATATTGCGAGTTTCTTCAAGTCTTCCTAAAGGATTAGTGGTAGCGTACATGCGGAGATATCCGGGACGTTCCAGTAGACTCCATTTCGCATTGTCCGGGTTATGGTTCCACTGCCATTGCATTCCCAGTTTATAATTGCAGAAGCGGTCGTTTGTTGGGAGATAGGTTTTTGGATATTGTGTATTTCCCACATTTGGTTTTTTGTATGTACCTGCATTTGTACCGTTGGTTCCTATTACAGGCCAGTTGTCACTCCATGTCACCGGTAGCAGGTAAGGCATACGTCCGTAAGCGCCACAGTCGCGCATCAGCATCGTCCACCATTCACCGCTTTGAGTCTGAATCATTGCTCCCTGGTGAATGTCGTCGCTATCGAACACTTTCTTTTGTTCGTAAGGGCCGAACACGTTTTGTGAGCGGTAGCACCACTGGTTAGCAGGCCATGCGCAACATGTAGAGTATATATAGTAGTAACCGTCTTTCTTGAAGAAGTGGCTTCCTTCCAGGCCGCTGAAGTTACTTACCACCTGTGTCTCTTTCACCGTGTTGAAGTCTTCGTCCAGTTGGCATACGCTCAGATTACCGTTGCCGCATACTACGTAAGTAGTACCGTCATCGTCCAAAAGCATTCCCGGATCATAGTATCCGCGTGCTATCTTTTTCAGAGTCCATGCTCCTTCTGGGTCGGTGGCTGACAGTACATAACCTCCGGCATCATCACCCTTTCCGAATGTATTAAACATGATATAGAATGTGCCGTTGCGATATAGCAGACTTGTAGCCCATGATCCTTTTGAGTAAATATTTGTATTGTTCTCAAGGTTATATTCACTGTTTGAAGAGAGTTTCGTGAGCGGATTACAGCAATATTCCCAGTTGATAAGGTCTTTAGACTTGAGTAGAGTACAGCCGGGGAAGTTATGCATGGATGTGGTTACCAGATAATAGGTGTCACCTACCCGTTTCACGTCTGGATCGGGGAAATCAGCTTGAATGACGGGATTGGTAAACGTTCCGCTTCCGTTATCGGCCGAAGACAGATATGAATAATCTGCTTTAGGCTGTTGTACCTGTGCATAATCCTGGAACCAATGGTAACAAGGCCATGGACATGCTTCGGGATCGTTAAGGAATGTGTATGCTTCACCTTCAGCAGGTGGCGTATTCGTATATTGTGCAAGGAATTTAGCATCGGTAAAGAAAAGCCAGCTTACGTTACCGCATTCATCTGTGATTTTTTTGAAATTGGCACCGAAACCGGTTCCACCGGCCACACCAGTGGTTGATTTACCCCAAGATGCATTGTATTTAGACGGAGCCCAGTCCATCTCGGTCACCATGATAGGAGCAAAGTCACTGACAGGACCAATCTGTTTTGTCCATCCTGCTTTAAAGTCATTGTAATTGACACTTACGTCGCCTTCAGCACCACTGTTATACCAGCCCGGATAAGCATGTACGGCATATCCGATGTTGTATCCCTTGATAGGAAAAGTGCCATAAGCCTGATAACTTGATTGATATCCTGTTCCGGGAACCCATAGAATGTTGCTACAAGATAGGCGCATGGTATCAACGACAGCCTGAAAGTAGTCATGTAGATCTTGTGCAGAACCATCACTTCCATCTGCTTTCTTGATGTTGACAGGCTCGTTGGCCAGTTCGAACATAATACCAGGGTTGTTTCTCAGATAAGAGTTTGCGGCAACATATCCCCATACCTGTTTCAGATATTTCTGATAAGCATCACCCACGGTAATATTTGCAGGGCATACTCCAGGTGGGCGCATCACCACATAAAGACCTTTTGAAATAGCATATTTTGCCATTGGAATAAAGACAGAGTTCAAGTATAGCTTGAATCTGTACATATCGAAAGCAGAAATATCATTTTCGCCTGTAGTGCTTACTCCCGGAGTATTACTCCAGTATGGGTCCATGTGCAAACGCATGAAGTTCATCTTCCATCCTTTTGACATGATGCTGTCAATAAGCGTTTTGTTGTATTTCAGACAACCGGCAACATCATAATTTGTCCATTTTGATCCTTGCTCATTGAACCATGGGCTGTAGGTTTGGGCGAATCCGTGAAGATTTACGGTATTGCCCTGAGCATCTTTGAGGTATCTGCCGTCGACATGCAACTGCGACACAGGTTGCCCCGTCCATGCAACTGCGTATTGGAATGCAGACAAGAAAAGTACTGAGATAAATAATTTCTTAAGAATTTTCATTTTGTTATTAGGTTAGTGATTTCGGTGGCAAAGATATATATTAATTATATGGATGTGTTTTCAATTTGTTGCATAGACGTTTCCACATGTTTCAAAGAAGAAAGATATGTCTAATTATGAAGGAAATAGGGCATGCAATCATATTGCATGCCCTATTATAATAATGATGAGAATATTTATCTATTTATCTCTTGTTATATTCGCTGTAATCAGTCAGACGCATATCGCCTTTTCTTGCCAGTGTGTCATGGAAGGCAAATGCTGCCGGTAGATAGTGATGAGTCTGTCCGCCTTTGGCAATCTTGAGATAATCCCAAAGCAGCTGTTTGTAATCCGGATGAGCGCAGTTTTCGATGATACACTCGGCGCGCTGCATCGGGCTCTTTCCACGCAAGTCGGCAACACCCTGTTCTGTTACGATGATATTGACATCATGTTCAGAGTGGTCCTGATGGCTGACGAAAGGTACGATAGCACTGATCAAGCCGCCTTTAGCTACAGAAGAGCAGGTGAAGATACTGATATAAGCGTTGCGCTCAAAGTCGCCGCTACCGCCAATACCGTTCATCATTCGTGTACCGCTTATCTGCGTAGAGTTGGCATTACCGTAGATATCCACCTCAATTGCAGTATTGATGGCAATTACGCCTAGACGTCTGATGACCTCTGGAGAGTTGGAAATCTCACTCTGGCGCAGTACCAGATGATCTTTGAAGTAATCGATGTTATCGTAGATTTCTTTTAGACATTCGTTAGTCACAGTCAGTGAACATGCGCTGGCATAGTTGACACGGTCTTTTTTCATCAAACCTACGAGGGCATCCTGAAATACTTCAGTATAGATATTGAATTTAGGCACGCTAGGATCATTACCCAGTGCACCGAGGATGGCATTTGCCGTGCTGCCCACACCACTCTGTAGAGGAAGGAATGTTGCAGGGATGATACCGCGCTTCATATCGTTTACCAGGAATCGGGCTACGTTTTCACCGATAGTGTCGGTCACCGGATCCGGTGCAGTAAATGAACGGGCTTCATCAGGAATGTTGCACTCCACGACGCATACGATCTTCTTTGGGTCAATCTGAACATAAGGTTTACCGATATGGTCGTTTACATGAATAATAGGAATAGCCTCGCGGTAAGGCGGGTCAAGAGGCTCATACACGTCATGCAGCTGCATGGCAGCCTTGCTGTGGAATGAGTTGAGCTCGATGATGACATGTTTTGCCATACGTGCAACGGTTGGACTGATACCACCGGCAGCTGTCAGATAAGCCTTACCATCTTCAGTGATTTCACACACCTCGATGATTGCCCAATCCACTTCGCCCATAAATCCGCTACGAAGCTCCTGAGCCATCTGACTCAAGTGGATGTCATTGTACGGGATTTCTCCTGCGTTCAAATGTTTACGGAAGTCGGAGTTGGTCGTGTAGGGAGCACGGTATTTAATTGCTTGTGCGTTAGCCAAGTCACCATCGGTGCTCTGACCTGTCGATGCTCCCGTGAAGATACCTACTTGGAATGGGCGGCCTGCCTCATGTTCTGCCACTGCCTTTTTAGCCAATTCCTTTGTTACTGCTTTGGCAACACCTGCTGGCGTAAACCCGCTCAGCCCGATATTGTCGCCATTCTTAATCATTGCTGCTGCTTCTGCCGCAGTCATACGTGTAAATGCCATAATGCGATATTATGTTTTATTTATAGACTATCGGTGTGCAAAGTTACTGCAATTCGGAGACAATAGCAAAAATAATTTCATTTATTTTTTGCTATTGTTGGAAACCAAGGCAACTTCTTACGCAAAAAGAAGCATATCACTCTAATGAGGTGACCATAAGACAAATAAAAAAAGATAAAACCGAATACTAAGAATGGTTAGGCAATTTATTTGTACCTTTGCGTCGGTTTAAACAAAACGGAGGTTGCAAATGGTAATACCACAGAAAATAAAGAGTTTGATGATGCCCATAGCGATGGTTTTAGGTATCTTGTCCGGAATCGCTATCCCTAAGGTTATTTTGGCATTGAGTGTTACCTTACCTTATCTTGTGGCTGCTATGTTGCTTGTATCTTATAGCAAGCTCCATTTCAAAAGTATACGGATAACCAAGATGCATGTTATTCTTTTTTTTGTTCAGATGGGCGGCTCGCTTATCGTCTGGAAACTCCTCACTTACTGGAATCCCCTGTATGCAGAGCAGGCATTTATCTGTCTCTTCTGTCCTGTTGCCACATCATCGCCTGTAGTGGTTGGTATGCTTGGTGGCAGTCTGTCATGTATGGTCACATATATTCTCTTTTTTTATATAGGCACTTCATTCCTCACCCCTCTCATTTTACCCATCGTCTCGGGTAACAATAGTATTTCTTTTCTTTCGCTGTCATTTACCATTGCCAGGCAGGTCATGCCGTTGATACTGATTCCGTTATTCATGACGATGGCGATGAAGTTGAGGTTCCGTCGCGGCATACATTTCCTTAGAGACAATCAGAGTCTGGCGTTTTACATGTGGAGTCTCTGTCTAGTCATAGTCATCGGGAAGTCCACTATCTATGTGATGGCCGAGCCTTCACGGATGATACCTACAGAGATCATGCTTGCTGTTATCTCGTTGCTTACATGTCTCTTTCAGTTTGGTATTGGGCGTTTGATCGGAATCAGTTATCATGAGGATGTGGCAGCTACGCAAAGTCTTGGCCAGAAGAATGTGGCAATGGGTCTGTGGCTCATTTTCTCTTATCTCAATCCGTTGGTTTCGGTTGGTATGGCTACTTACAGTATCTTCCAGAACAGTATCAACTCTCTGCAAATATATTTACATGCTGCAAAAAATGGCAATAATTCCAAATAATTTTAAGATGTTTTTATTTCCAATCTCACCTTTTAAAGGTAAATACTCTGATGATAAACATCTTGTCGGGTGAGATTAGGGTGAGATTAAGGTGAGATTGAATGCTATTTTATCCTGTTTTATTACATTTCAAAGAATATCAACCTATTTCAATCGCATAGCTACTGACTTTTGAAAGCTATTATATTGATTTATCTTTTATCATTGTATATATTATTGTTTACAAATTGAACAGATATCAATTATGATATTCAGCTCTGTTTTTGATGGTGTTCAACCATACCCTACGTATGATTGCACTTCCCGGGTAGATAATCCGCCAGTAATAGCCAAAGATGCGACTGTCTTTTGGCGTAATACCACAGTTGCGGGTTTCGGTTGTCAAAATAGTTTTGCCGCTACCGTTAGGAATAAAACGGAAATTAACCGCCACTTTCACGTACCCTGGATCATGAAATGCCATAAACTGTTCGAGTGATTTTATTTCGGGTGGTTCTGGCTGATGGGAATTATTCGTTATAATGACCGATTTAAGAATCATTACCGTAATCCATTCGTCAGGAGAAACTACAAAAAAGTTGAAGTCGGGTGTTGAGATCGTGTCAGATCCGGCAATATTGTTTGCTCCACGGTCACTCATATCCACATCATCGTCTGCGATTCCACGAATTTTCATGAGCAAACGTGCCGCCGGAATGTCTTTAATTCCAGTGGTTTGCAAAACCTGTTTTGCCTTTTCGGACGATGCTTTTACCTCTACTTTATGGATCTCGTTAAAAGCATAATCAGGCATCAATTCGTCAATTTTCTGATTGGAAGTAGGCGAAGACTGTTTTGTTACCGGACTCAAA